>JAFMDN010000038.1 GCA_017857235.1 Methanobacteriota archaeon | reverse complement strand
AAATGAGAACAACTCAGCAAATGGCTTAAGACACATTTTCAATCCAATATCAATAGTAAAAAAATACCTTTCATTTTCACAGCCAGAAAGAAGTTTATCTCCCTGCTCCCTCCGTTTAGATTGTAATAGTGGCCGAACGTTGCTAGATTTTCAAAATTTTCTCAGTATCTCATTGCTGATAAATCTTACATTATATGGGATGAGCCTGAACATAGCAATTAATATTGATATTTGCATTCTTATGAAACTTTACGATTCAAATTAATCACAGACTCAGGACATTTAATATGAAGAACTTGAGAAATAGTTACATATTCTTATAGACAGGGGAGCAGATCAAATAGCGTAAGTTGAGGCAATATTATGGAAATATAATTTAAACTGGGTCAATAGGTAGAGACAATTTTTGTAAACAAAATATCCTGAGGATTAATTCGATAGATCTGAATGGTAAAGAATGGATGGACCTGATCTTTGCAAGGAGATTTATGAAAACATCGAGCATGTTAAAGGGTCTATCCCTCATGCAATTATTTTCTTCCTACAGGGAATACTTCCATTTGGAGAGAGAATTAAAGTCAAATAAACTGTGCATCCGATCCACAAGAGACCTGTTGTATTTGCTCTAATTCCTTACAGAGGATCGACATCCTAATATCCCTTCTCTTAATTTATCATTGATTAGTAGCGGTTCATAAATCCCCAATCAATTCATAATATTTCGATGTCTGACATATATATCAAGCATTAATGCAACACACTTTGAGTAAAAATGTCATAAACGCCGTGGGGGAGATTTGAACTCCCGACCCCGTAAGGGGACCAGCTCTCAAGGCTGGCGCCTTAGGCCGCTTGGCTACCACGGCTTAAAGGTTAATTACGAAGATAATATAACCTTTTACCAATGAATATAGATGAATTGCTATTGAATGAATTAAATAGATTAAAGAAGATGGATAAGTATTTGCAATCGAAAATTGTGGCAATACAGTTACCTGAAGGCCTAAAAACAAAGGTAGATTTAATCTCAAATGAGCTAAAGGGGAAGGATATTATCTTTTTAGGTGACCCATTCTGGGGTGCCTGTGATATACCTCCTAAGGGAAATTATGACATACTTGTCCAGTTCGGGCATTCGATCATACCAAATTTGGGGGAATTCGGTCATGTAATTTTCTTAGAGATGCAGAAAGAATTAGAATTCAATATAGATATATCAAAAATACCGTTTAAATCAGTTGTCCTTACTTCTAATGTGACTTATTCAAACCAGCTAATACGGGTAAAAGATGAACTGGAAAGAAATGGAATAAGGGTAGACCTTAGGAGAGGTGACAGCAGAGTATTTTACCCAGGCCAAATCTTGGGTTGTAATATATCTGCAGCGAGGGGTAACGGAGAAGGAATATTATTTATCGGGGAAGGATTATTCCATCCCCTCGGGATAGCCTTAGCTTTAGATAAACCAGTTTTATCCTTCAATCCAGTAACAAATGAATATGTAGATATGGAACCAATAAAGAAAAAATTTTTGAAACAGAGGTATGCAGCTATAGATATTTCATCGAGAGCCAATAATTTTGGAATAATCGTATCATCAAAGATTGGACAAGTAAGGTATACATTAGCAAAAAAGGCTCAAGAGATGCTGATGAAGCATGGAAAAAGATCATTCATAGTAGTAATGGATTTAATAAGAAATGAAGAAATTATTAATTTTCCGGCAGACGTTTATGTAAATACAGCTTGCCCAAGAGTTACAATTGAAGATTATTCCACATTTTCAAAACCAATAATAACATTTTATGAATTGAGCATGGCTTTGGGTGAAAAAGATAAAAGTAAATATATTTTGGATGAAATATCTTTAGTAGATGAAATTGGTAGTGTTAGCTTCTGGGGAAGGGACAAATCTCCAGGCCATAATTGACGCTATAAATTCAAAGATCCTAGAAAACATAAGCATAGAATATGTTATATCAGATAACCCTGAAGCATATGCCTTAAAAAGGGCCAAGAAATACGGAATCAATACAATTTTAATTTCAAAATCTAATATGCGAGAGATTCTATATAGGCATTTTAAACTTGTAGATTTGGTAGTATTAGCAGGATTCATGAAAATACTGCCCCCCGAATTGATAGAAGATAATAAAATCATTAATTTACACCCATCCCTACTGCCACTTTTTGGGGGCAAAGGCATGTTTGGTTTAAGAGTTCATAGGGCAGTTATTGAATCTGGGATGAAAGTATCTGGAGCAACAGTGCATTTTGTTACGGCAGATGTTGATGCTGGGCCAATAATAATGCAGGAGTGTGTTCCTGTCGATCCGTATGATACTCCAGAAAGTTTGCAGGAAAAAGTCCATAAGGTGGAACAAAGGATATTAATAAAGTCAATACAAATAATAGAAAGGGGCAACTATAAAATTGAGGGGAAAAAAGTAATTTATTAAATTTACATTATTTTTCTTCCAATTGCCCTTTCGTAATAAGCAATTATCTCCTTCTTCTCCTGTTCCGTGTACTTCCTGAAATATTTCTCCTTCTTCAAATCTATTCCAGTTTTTTCTTCATATACTTTAGGATCTATGGAGAATCTCCTTTGCGTAGCATCTCTATAAAGTTCAGGTATAACGTTGAATGCGCAGAATGGAACTACCTTTCCATCGGGCATTGCATAGTGAATATCGCATCTTTCAACCCTGTCAACATCATATGTGTATGGATCCATGAAGTGCATGAAACCTATAAAGAGTGTCCTATAATGGAAAGCCTTCAAACCATGGTAGTCCCCACCTGTAAACGCACCGAATATCATTTCTCTCATCTTGAAATCTGGGGGTGCTTTCTTCTCATCAACGAAGGAATTCAGTTTCCTGAGGAGAGTTGTTAATGCTGTTGCTTTCTTGAGTGTTTTTACCTTGGATTCATTTATGTCCTGAGCCAATTCATTAATGTATTCGAACAATCCTTCAACATCTATGAATCTTGTTACGGGTATTATAGATCCATCTGGATTCTTGAATACATATGTTCCCATACCACATGCGAAGTGTATACTCAACCTGTAAGTTGGCTTACCTTTTAATGCCTCAACGAAATTGGTGATTGCTGTTGTTGATGGAACAGTGAAGAAGTCTTCCCTCCCGATTGCTCCGTCCATCTGCTCTTCTATCTTCTTAATTGCGCCAGGTATAGTTATTCTCTGCCTTTCCCTGAGTTTGTCTGGCATCCTGCCTACCAAGGACACGGGCTGGAAATTAACACTTCTGACCACATCAATGTTGTACAGTCCAAATCTTATTATATCTCCCAATTCTCCGTCGTTAACTCCGCCTATAACCGTTGGAACTAGAACTACTCCAAGTCCAACTTTCCTGTATGTATCCAATGCCTTTGGAATTTCCCAGAAATTCTTTGGATTCGACCTGGGAGTTACACCGTCAAAACTTGTATAAACTACATTAACACCATTATCTTTGCATTTCTGTATGAAATCTGGATCCCTGGAAGCCCTTATACTGTTAGTATTTAACTGAATATGCTCGTAACCTTCTTCTCTAGCTATTCTTGCTATTTCTGGCAAATCCTCTCTTAATGTTGGTTCTCCACCAGTTAACTGGACCGCATTGGCTCCGACAGGTTTTTCATTTCTCATTCTTCTGAGCATCATTCTTATTTGGTCCAGTGTTGGTTCATAAATTGGATCGTTTTCCTTTGCATAGAAGAAGCAATACCAGCAGGATAGGTCGCACCTATTGGTCAATACTATATTCCCCAATCCTGTGTGGCTTTTGTGCTTAACGCACAAGCCGCAGTGCTTGGGGCAATCTATTTTCTCTGCTGCCAAGTTTATAATGGGGTTCTCCAACTTAATTCCCTTATCAAGCCATTTCTTGGCCTTCATGTACATATCATAATCTTCCCAGTATTTTTCGTAAACAACACCATGTTCCGGGCACTCCTTTACCATCTTCACTTCTCCGCCCTCTGCATATACAAGTGCTGGAATTTTCATAGTATCAAATTTATTTTCATCAACGCAGTATGGGCATAGGGAAGCAGTAACTCTCAAAGCTAACATTCCTGGCTTCATCAGGTGCCCAAATTTCTGATAAACTTCTTCCATATTTTTCATTCTCGAATTGGGACTTATCTCGAACTCTGGAGATATCATCGACTCAAATGCCTGATCCATGTTACTATGAAATATGGGAGTATTAAAATAGTTATGTCAAATGTTTAACTAAAAAATTTAAGTTTTAATTCTTAATATAAAAAACATATTTAGCTTTCAATGAGAAAATGATTAAGGATATCTTATATTTTAAATCCAGAGAGTTGAAATTAATGTGGTAATAAAATTAATGAACCTATACTCCTAAACACATTATAGCCGCATTCTAGGTAAATAAATCGGGATTTCCAAAGTAGAATTAAGGAATAATGCTCAAATCAAATGAAAGTTAAGTAAAGACACTGGATATCTATGTATATACATCCCGTTGATAGTCTGAAAAGTATATATTAATATATAGAAGAAATGAGGAATTGTGGAAATAAGAAAAATTCAGAAAACGGGCGGAAGCACATTGGTAGTATCGCTGCCGAAGGCTTGGTGCCAAAATTTTAATCTTAAGGTTGGTTCAAAGGTATCTTTAAATTACAGTGACTCAGGCGCAATTATATTGGAACCATTTGAGAAAGGAAAGGAAGACAAAGAACCAGCAACAATAGAGGTGACAAGTAACTCAGTTGAGAATTCCCTGAGATTGATGCTTTCGAAATACATTAGAGGTTACAAGGAGATAACTGTTAAATCAGATTCAAAGAGCTCACTGAGCTATGTAATTAAGAATTTTCTTGATCTAACTGTAGGATTTGAGGTAGTAGTTGAGGACGAAAGGATGACTGTTCTAGAGGACATAGTATCTCTCCCTACACTTACATTTGATAAAGCAATAAGAAGAATAGATACATTAGTTAGGAGTCTTGTCAAGGAGTCTGTCAGCAGGGATAAGATACCGGGAGATTATATAATATCCAAAGATACCGAGGTTGATAAATTCAATTTATATATCCAAAGGCTCTATAATCAATCGCTAAAAAATTACAGTATATTACAAATGAATAAAATAAGGATGGAAGAGGCTTTATCCTATCTGCTTTTCTCTAGAATAATGGAAAGGGTAGCAGATCATGCTACAAGGATTTACATAATAGCAAAACCGGAATTGTTAGATGAAAATATTGAAGTTATGAAATATGTTAATGATGCTATAGAAATATTTGAAAAGTCAGTAGAGGCATATTTCAAAAAGAATGTTGAGGAGGCCAATGACCTAATTTCCAGAAAAGAATTCATCAAAAGGCAAAGAGATATCCTGAAAGAACAAATAAAGAATTCCAGTCATGCTGTTGATCTTGAAGAGATACTCGAGGATATAGAGAGAATTGCTCTTTATGGAACTGATATATGCGAACTTACCATTGACTACAATTGAAACATATGATTTATTATTTTTATATACTGCTAAAGATTAATATCATCCCACCTCAATTGAATTTTTATTCATAGAGTAATTATCCCCCATGGACAGAATAATAGAGTCCATGTATGATTTTAATCAAAACATCGTTAATACAGTACTCGATTTCAAAACAATTGATGAAATAAAAAAGAGGATTGCTGATTCAATATTTGTAGCCTATGGTGCTATGAATGCAGAGCCTGTAAGAATCTCTAAAATTTCACTTTTACCGAGCTGTGGCAATCTGAATTCCACGATATATTTTACCATGGATAAAGCAAGTTCGGATATAGCTTCATATTTGAATGGTTGTATGACTAGATACATAGATTATAATGACACTTATCTATCCAAAGAAGCATTGCATCCCTCAGATAATATCCCGCCAATTTTAGCAGTAGGGGAGGCAGAAGGGTCTAATGGATCAGACATAATAAAAGGAATAGCCATGGCTTATCAGGTAGTAGGTGCCTTTTCTGATGCATCTTCCATAAGGGACAGGGGTTGGGACCACGTTACATATATTTCCATATCATCCGCTGCAGGTATAGGATCAATGATGAATCTTGATATTGAGAGATTTTCACATCTAATAAGTTTAGCAATAAATAACAATATTTCCCTCAGACAAACCCGGGTTGGTGAATTGAGCATGTGGAAAGGATGCACCGTTGCCAATGCCGGTAGAAACAGTATTTTTGCCTATCTAATAGCCAAGAATGGTTTCACAGGCCCCCAACCCATATTTACTGGTGAAAGAGGTTTCTTTAGACAGGTTTCGGGCGATCTGACATTAAATTTTGAGAAAAATAGGATCATCAGGACAATGATTAAGCACTTCCCAGTTGAATATCATGCCATGAGCGCTGTTGAGGTAGCCCTAAAGTTAAAAAATGAGATCGAGGGGGAAATAGAATCTATCGAAGTAGAAACTTTCCAGGTAGCATACGATATAATAGTCAAAGACCCAGAAAAATGGGCACCTAAAACAAAGGAAACTGCAGATCATAGCATGCCCTATATAATAGCATACACGCTCACCTATGGCGCTCCGAGGCCAGAGTCTTATTATGAACCATTCATCAGTGATAATAATATTCTCAGTTTAATGAAAAAAATGAAGTTTAAAGTCACAGATGAATTCAATAGAATGTATCCCGAATTCCTACCATGTAAAATCAAGATTAAAACGAATAAGGGGGAGTGGGTTGAGGAGGTGGATGTACCCCTGGGACATTTTAGGAATCCATATTCTTGGGAAAATTTAAAGGAAAAAGGATTCAGGATCTCAAAGAACGATGATTTTGTAAATTCAGTTATAAGTATTGTAAGAGATTTTGAGGCTCATGATGCGCATGAACTTTTAGAGGTAATAGGAAATGCATCCTCTGGGAAGTAATACAAATTTGGGGCCGTCATTTTTAAGAAATACCATTAATGAAGGAATAGTAATAGCGCCTGGAGTGTTCAATGCGATAGGTGCCATGATAGCCGAAAGACAGGGTTTCAAGGCTATTTATCTCTCAGGCTCAGGCATAGCGGGAGCTATGGGTTTACCTGATCTTTCATTAACCACGCTTACTGAAGTTGTGGAAGAGGCGAGGAGGATAACAAGAATATCTAAATTGCCTCTTATTGTGGACGTGGATACAGGATTTGGCGAGGTACTTAATGTGGAAAGAACTGTTATAGAAATGGAAGCAGCAAATGTATCTGCAATACATATAGAAGATCAAGTTCTTCCAAAGAAGTGTGGGCACCTGAATGGAAAGGAATTAATCAGCAAGCAGGAAATGGTAGAAAAAATAACAGCAGCCACATCAGTGAGAAAAAATAAGGACTTTATGATAATAGCCAGAACAGATGCAAGGGCAGTGGAAGGATTGGAAGCAGCAATAAGTAGAGCAAGAGCATATATAGATGCAGGAGCAGATGCTATTTTTCCTGAAGCGCTAGAAAGTGCAGAGGAATTTAAAAAATTTGCAGAGGAAGTTAATGCACCTTTGTTGGCCAATATGACGGAATTTGGAAAGAGCCCATTGCTATCAGCTAAGGACCTGGAGGAACTGGGATATAAGATAGTAATATTCCCACTTACAGCATTTAGGGCCTCTCTGAAAACAATGGAAGATATCTATGGAACAATTAAAAGGGAAGGTACACAGCGCAACATTATTGAGAAGCTAATGACAAGGAAGGAATTTTATGATTTAATAGGTTATTATTCATATGAAACAGAGGACAGCGAAATTAAAAAGAAATCCTCCATGAAAATTTAATCCATTAAAATATTTTAATGATTTATTCATAACCATTGGGGCCGGTAGATCAGTGGAAGATCGCCTGCTTCGCAAGCAGGAGGCCTCGGGTTCAAATCCCGACCGGTCCATTTAAACCAAATCAAAAGTGGATGATTCACGGGCTTTGATTGTGAATGGGAATATATATGAATTAGATAATAATATTATGGCAAGGAAGATGATTACATGGTTAAATTTCATCCAGCAAATAGAGTATTGACTGCAGGAACAATACTTTTCTTTATATCCCTTATAGTTATGGCAATAGGTGTAATTTTTCATACGAATACTACTATCCTTGCTTATACGTTCTTATACGGCGGTCTTGCATTTGTAGTTTCAGTTGTTCTTGTCTTTTTAGGAACTCTGTTAGCAGCAAGGAGTGGTAAGCTTCAAGAAAGAGCCAGAGAAATATGGAATAACACGAAAAAAACCAAATGACCTTAGGGCCTTTGTGAGGTAAATTTTAAAGTCTATCATGAACCATTATCTTTATCATATATTACTCGTCATTATTTTGTCAGTTGTTGTTCCCATCCCATCCAGCCCTTATCTCACTGTCTGCGTGAAGTGATGAAAGATTTTTACTGACCTTGAAAGTGATTCTACTCTTCCGTCTTTCCTTAGGGTTTATACTGTTCCTGAGATGTTGATTGATGATTTCAGAAATATTCTTCGTACTACCGTACTTTTCAATGGATTTTTAACTATTTCTTCATATATATCTTCATCAAGGTTAATGGTAGTTTTGACTATGATTATGAGTCGCTATACCGTATAAACATTTTACGGTTAAATTCTGTATCATACAATAGACAATTTAGATTCCATCAGCTTCTTTTCTTTTTCAATGTTTCTTCTAAGCAGTAAAGAGTTAATTACTACCGAAGATGAGCTCATACCCATAGCAAAGGCAGAGAAAATTGGGAGAATCTGGTAAATTTGAATGCCAAAAAGAGGTACCAATAAACCTCCAGCTATGGGAATAAGGGTCGCGTTATAACCGATGGCCCAACCTATATTCTGCTTAATTTTATCAATGGTTTTTCTTGATATAATTCTTATCAATATCAGATTCCTTAAATCATTGTTGACAAGGATTATATCACCGCTTTCCTTTGCAATATCACTTCCAGAACTCATGGCAATACCAACATCAGCTACCTCCAAAGCTATTGCATCGTTTATCCCATCACCAACGAATGCCACAAAATCTCCGTTCATCTGGTACTCTTTAATAATATCTGCCTTCCCATCAGGTAAGATACGGTAATGAACATCATCTATCCCGAGAATATTTGCAACTCTATAAGCTTCTGATTCAGAATCACCTGTCACCATGGTAATTTTAATTCCCATCCCTTTCAAATAGGAAACAGTTTGAAATGCACTTTTCCTAATTTCATAGGACAGGAATATCTCTCCAATTGTCTTATCATTCAATGAAATTTCAACTTCTGAAAATGATGTATTTATTTTTCTCTTAATTGAAATAATAAATTTATCAACTTCACCCTCAACCCCAATCCCAGGAATTTCTTTGATATTTTTAGCATCAATTATTTCAATATTCCTGCGAACAGCTTCCTTAAAAATTGATCTTGCAACAGGATGATTAGAGAATTTTTCAATGCTCGCAGCATATTTT
This sequence comes from Methanobacteriota archaeon, assembly GCA_017857235.1. GTDB lineage: Archaea > Thermoplasmatota > Thermoplasmata > Thermoplasmatales > JAFMDN01. The sequence goes on along the minus strand of JAFMDN010000038.1, from coordinate 1,790 downwards.
AAAACATCTATATCACTAAATCCTTCTTTTGAAACTATTCTTTCTATTTTAGGTTCAGGTTCTGTTAGGGTTCCGCTCTTATCAAATACAAATCTATTTACTCTTGAAAATCTATCCAGTGAGCTTGAATTTTTTATTAGAATTCCATTTTCAGATGCGTAGTTGGAAGATATTAATAGAGCAATAGGCCCCGCTAAACCTATGGCGCATGGGCAAGCGATAACAACAACAGAAACGAATGCTAAAATTGCCACATCAAGAGAAAAGGGATAATGCAGATGTGAAAGATAAATATACCAAAAAATACCAGATAATAATGCAGCTACCATGACAACAGGTACAAATACATTAGAAAAAACATCTGCAATCCTTTGAATTTTAGCCCTTCCTGAAATGGCCCCCTGGATCATCTCATAAATCTGATCTATGGTTGAATTCTTTCCTGTTTTGGTGACATCAATTTTCAGAATCCCGTTTATATTTTTGGTTCCTGAAGATACGGGATCTCCATATGATTTTAGAGTAGGCATCTGTTCTCCTGTCAGCAGGGATTCGTCCACTTCTGAAGTTCCTTCGAATACAATTCCATCAGCAGGTATCAGTTCTCCAGGTTTTACAAGTATTTTATTTCCTTTTGCTAAATTCTCAGTTGATATATCTTGAATACTCCCATCTTCTTTGATCAAATGGGTAATACGAGGTATAAGAGAGAGAAGCTTTTTGGCAGAACCATCGGCCCTCTCTTTTGTAATATTTTCAATGTAATTTCCAGTAAGTATCATTGTTATTATGAAAGAGGAGGCATCAAAATAAACACTTGAAGATGGTATTCTATCCGGATAAAAAGTTACAAAGGCTGAAAAAATGAACGCAGTCATAGTGCCGATTGTAATAAGAAGATCCATATTTCCTGTTCTGTTTTTTAATGAGTGGTATGCCCCCTGATAGAAAGATAAGCCAGAATAAAATTGGACGGGTATTGCTAAAAGTAGCATTGATAAATATTTATTTTCAAGGCCATGAAAAAAAATTACAGGTACAAAATAATTTATTATTAATATGGGTAGAGAAAATGACCATGCTACTATGAGTCTGATTTTTAATTTTCTCAATTCTTTTTGAGGAAATGTAAATTTCCCTTCGCAAGCACGAGAACAGAAATAATAAATTTTTCCATCTACAACTGTTTTTAATTCTGCCGTTTCAGGTACATACATCCCGCAGACAGGGTCGGTAGGCATTCTTATTTTACCTTATATATTTCAATGGATTTTTATCAAATTCTGTTTTGCATTGTTCACTGCAGAAATAATATGTTTTTCCTTTAAAATCACTCTTTAATGGGGAATTTTCCTTAACTTTCATTCCACATACTAGATCTATTGGCATAATATACCATTCAAACGAAATATTTAAAAATGCCTGATTGAATCTAAATAACATTTTTTTAAAAAAATGATTAAAAAAAAGAAATTGATATAACGATTCTTATATTGCAAAACTATTATAAATCATATTAAGCTACTCACAAATCATTAAATGAAAACAGGGAAAATAAAGGCGCCAGTTGGCAAGGGATTTTTAATAATAGATCAAAGGATATTTAAAGACTTAAGGGGAAAATGGTTAATTTTATCATTATCAGCTAAAAATGGTCCTCGTAAAGACAACATGTGCCAGCTGACACGATCTCCTCGCTAAAGCTTCGTAGGTTCTGGGGTCTCCGTCGTTCTCAGAGTTGCCCCTCTTGGGGTATCAGTGCTCCCTTTTCAAGCATTCCCGTCTACGTG
>JAFMDN010000037.1 GCA_017857235.1 Methanobacteriota archaeon | reverse complement strand
TTATGATGATATTGATATATCTGTGGATTTCTTTGGCATACATCTAAAGGCCCCAATAATAATATCATCAATGACAGGTGGTCATCCTGAAACTAAAAAAATAAACGAAAATTTGGCCATTGCAGCCGCTGAAAAGGGAATAGGAATGGGGGTTGGTTCAGAAAGAGCCGCAATTGAAAATCCTGAGCTTGGTGATACATTTTCTGTCATATCCAATTACGATGTTCCATTAAGAATTGCAAATGTAGGTGCTCCACAACTCATTAATCAGAAGAAACCAGCCCTGACAGAAGAACAAATACAATACGCTGTTGACCTAATTAAAGCAAATTTATTGGCTATACATTTCAATTTTGTCCAGGAAATGATTCAACCAGAAGGTGACAGAAAGGGGAAGGGCATATTAGATAGATTGTCTGCACTTACCAAAAAATTCAAAATAATTGCCAAAGAGACAGGGGCAGGGTTTTCAAAAATAGACATAATTAATCTCAAGAGAGCTGGAGTTGTAGCAATAGATGTAGGAGGTAGGTCGGGAACCTCCTTTTCGGCAGTTGAAACATACAGAAATAATTCAAAATCAAACATTGAAACTTCAGCCTTATTCTGGAATTGGGGGATACCTTCTCCCATTTCAGTGAGATATTCATCTGGTCTACTGCCAACGATAGCATCAGGTGGCATTAGATCTGGTGTAGATGTATTTAAAGGTTTGATGCTGGGTGCATCATTATCGGGTTCAGCATCCCCATTTCTTAAAGCTGCACTTGTATCAGACAGAGAGGTTGTAAAAGTTATAGACCAATTTGAACAACAATTAAAGATAATTATGCTTCTTACAGGATGTAAAAAAGTTGAGGACATAAGGAATGTGAGATATATTATAACAGGGAGGCTAAGTGAATGGTGGACACAATATTAGAATGCCCGGTATGCCATCAATTAACACTGAAGGTTACTGAAACAGAATTTGAGGTGCCATATTTTGGAAAGGCTATAATATATAATGCAACATGCCAAAACTGTGGTTACAAAATAAACGACATTAAATTTGAAGGAAACTATCCCGTTAAGGATAAGATAATAATAGAAAAACCGGAGGATCTAAAGATCAAAATTGTGAGGGGGAATAGAGGAGCCATTAAAATACCGGAACTAGGTTTATCCCTGGAACCGGGCCCAATAGCAGAATCTTTCATTACAAATGTTGAAGGGCTGTTCCAGAGGTTCCTTGACGTTTTGCCACTTTTTGATCCTGAAAAAACAAAAGAACTTGAAGAAAGAATAAATGATGCAAAAGAGGGAAAGATAAAATTCACCATTATAATCGAGGATCCAACTGGAGTATCTCACTTTGTCCGTGAGCATTAATTCAGTTATAGATTATTGAATGTTAGGATAAATTTCAGTCTCATGGATCTCAATATTCTTTGATTAACTTATACGATTTTATTATCAACAGCTTCTGCATTCCTCTATCTACAATCTCTTTTTCCATAATCTGCAACCGCATACCAGTCCAAGGAGAAAAAGTAACCAGCGATTCATATTCTCCTCCTTCCCCTACTAAAGATATTCCATATCTCAAATTTAATCTTTTAAGATCATTTAAGAGTGATTCATCTATCCTTCTCCCCAAATATTTTTCATCTAAACCCTCTGCCGATACACTAACTAATATCCCCTCTGACCCCGACTCCATAAATTCCCTTAGTATATCTTCCTGATTTCTTCGCCAAAGTGGAAAATAAGGAATAATTTCATTTTCGAGGCACAATCTCTCTAACCTGGTTTTCTGATATTCACTAGCTATGGCCCCTGCAATTAATCTATATCCTTTATATTCTGAGATAGACGATTCAAATTCTGATTCTTCAATTATTATGTTTTCCAGACCCAGAAGTTTAGAAACAGCACTTCCAAGAATTGCATTGGGGAAGTGGAACATCATTGAATCTGTCTGGGCTTTTATTGTTATGGTTTTCTCAATTTCTATACCATTTATTAGAGCAATGAGTGCGCTAAGGTAGGAATCTTTTCCTCCCGAAATAAGTGCAATCCCTTTCATTCAATCAACTTTTTTCTTAATTTCAATTCCGAGTGATTTAAGGGATTCATAAATGTCATCATATAATCCCAGATCTTTTGACAATATTTCAGGTGCTATTATTCCAGTTTCCTTAATTTTTCCTTTCAAGACTATGTCAGAAACAACGGCGTTGGTAAATCCTGTAGTTCTAGCCATGGCAGAAAGATGGTAGTCACCCTTGTCAAACAGTGTATATGTTTCTTCTACACCTGTGTTAGACTCAATCTTTATTTCCATGTATAGGAGATCATTTATTTCGGGAAATGAAAGATACTTTTTCATTAATATAGCAAGGACTTCTTTCGGGATTACATTTGTTCCATCAACTTCTATAGGTTCTTCATCTAGAAGTCCTATTTGCCTGAGGAATTTTATCTTCTCCATGTGACCGCGATATCTTATGGTCTTTTCATTTAGGTTTCTCGCTCTTATATTTCTTATGAGTGATCTCAATCCATTAGTATAAAATGCCTCCATAGATCCAATAGAGTTAACGAAGAAATACTCCAATCCATCCCCTGGATCAACTTCTTCTACAACCCAATCTTTCACTATCTGAACTTTTCTGGTATACTCATCAAGAGTATCTATGGGTGAAAATACAACTTTATACCCTAATGGTGGAATATTCCTTTCTGGGAGCCCTCCAACTTTGATGTATGCCCCCTCTAAATATTCGTATCTTGAAGCGGCGTATCCAACAATTATGTTTGACAGACCTGGAGCTACGCCGCAATCTGGTATCCCCAATACTCCTGCCTTATTGAATTCTTTATCCAGTATATAAAAGTCCTCCGGCATAAAGCTATTATCAACAATGTTAACTCCTGCCTTTGCTGCAGATTCGAGCACTTTGAGCCCATATTTACCAGGTAATGCCCCCGATATCAGATCAAAACCTTCGAATATTTTCTTTAAATCATCATTTTCAACATCCACTTTTAGATGATCAACTTTTAATTCATTGGATACGTTGATAAGATTTCTTTCATTTTTATCTGCTACAGTTACTTCATATTTCTTTGACAATACTTCAGCGATGCCATGGCCTACTATTCCGGTCCCTAATACAAGGACTTTCAAATTTCCACCACTTTTTAAATTTCCACTATGTTAATAATTTTTTCATTTTAGAATTTTTGAATTACTAACCGCTTAAATATGAATAGGAAATCATATTATGGTAACCAGATGAAATGTGATCTCATACTTGTGCATCCTCCATCAATCTATGATTTCAGAAAGAGAAACATAGTTGCCGGCCCGATATCAGAACTTGTTCCCAGTACAGGAGTTTTTGAAATGTATCCAATTGGATTTCTTTCCATGTTATCTTATTTAACAGACAATGGTTTTAAAGTGAGAATTAACAACGTGGCCCTGAAGATGCTTTCTTCCAATAGATACAGTTTTGAGGAAGAATTGTTGAAATTTGAGGCAGAGTACATTGGCATTGATCTTCACTGGCTACCACATGCTCATGGGGCAATCAGCCTGGCAAAAATTATAAAGAAAATTAGACCCGATATAAAGGTAATTTTTGGAGGATACTCAGCAACCTATTATTCCACTGAGATAATGAACACTTTCAAGGAAGTGGATTACGTAATCAGAGGGGATACCACTGAAATTCCGCTCTCAATGATACTTTCCGGCAAGAATCCTGATGAAATACCAAATATAATTTATAGAGATGGACTCAGGATAAAGGATAATGGTTTTACATTTCTCCCAGAAAATTTAGATTATCAGAAATATGACTACTCTTACATAATGAAGAGTGCCCTGAGAAATATGGATTTTAAGGGGCATCTTCCATACTGTAACTGGGTCAATGAGCCGGTTGCAATGGTAATAACCACACATGGATGCTCTTATAGCTGCGCAATATGCGGGGGATCCAATTTCGCTTTTAGAAATTTCTATCACAGGCCATCTCCAATATTTAGATCTTCAAAGAAAATTGTTGAAGATATTATATCGATAAATAATGAATTCAAGATCCCTGTTTTTGTAGTTGGTGATATATTATTAAGACCTCGCAAGGAAAGAGAGTTCATTTTTAATGAGCTGAAGAAGGAAGGAATAGATATTCCACTTCTGTTCGAGGTATTTGTACCCCATTCTAGAGAAGATTTAGAACCACTGGTAAAGAGTTCCCATGATGTTTCCATTGAAATATCACCAGATTCTTCCAGTGATGAAATTAGATTGAAGAATGGTAGACCTTACAAAAATGATGCTCTGGAAAAATTTGTTTCCAATTTTCTTGAACTTGGTGGGAAGAAGATAGATGTTTATTTCCTGATAGGGTTATCTAACCAGACAAGGGAAGATGCCCTTAATGACATAGATTATGCAAAAAAACTTATGTTGATGAATCACAAGGATGAAAGACTGTTTGTTTTTACTAGCCCGGTCTCACCTTTTCTTGATCCAGGTTCCAGAGGTTTCGAAAATCCTGCATTGGGGTATAAACTGAGATTTAGAACCTTAACGGATCACTTCAACGCTCTCGATAAAGGACATACATGGGCCGATTTTCTGAATTATGAAACTCAATGGATGAAAAGAATGGAAATAGTAAATACAACTTATGACGCAATTAAAAAACTCCTAGATGTTAGGGCAGAATTAGGATTCGAAGAAAGATATAATGTAGAGGAATCAAAGGATGTTCTGGAAGCCAGCAGATTGGCCGTAAATCTTGCTGCCAGCGGTGATTTAGGATTGATGAAATCAGGTGCTAGCATGATCAAGGACTGTGGATCCAAGTATACAATACTTAAGAAAGAGATACTTTGGGGAGCGCCAAAGGGAGGGACGAGAAAACTTATTTTCATGTTATATAAATACATTAGCAGTTCTAGAAATTGAAAAATTAATTAGAAAATTATTCTTATGTGGGGGAAGTAATAACTGAAGAATACTATTGATTCAATTATTCCGAATAACAGGGTGAAGTTAGCAGTGAGTTGATCTAATTTGCCAAAATTTATGTTTTCCTTGTGTAAAGAAATATTTATTAGTTTATAGGCAGAGGGAACTGTTGCTAATATGAGGATAGATGAGAAGATATGGTAATAAATTGAATAGATAAGGAAAATGACATAGGAAGAAATTATCATGGTAATATAATAATACAGCGACCCTTTTCCCCCCAGGAGATTTGCGATGGTTCTAACCCCTCTGGATTTATCGTAATTGATATCCCTCCAGTTGTTTGCGTGAAGAATATCAAGTGTCAATAAACCTATGGGTAAAGAAATTAAAACCACTGGCAATGTCACGCGACTGCCCATCAAAGAATAAGCCCCCAAAAATATCCCAAATGACCATACGATTAGAACAGATATATCCCCCAATGCCAGTTTTTTAAACCCAATTTTAGGAATACCGTAAAGCAGACCTCCAATTGTTCCTATAATAATATATATAAGAATTTGCATGTTAGTTATTAAAAGATAGATCCCAATGGATAGAGATATAATGAATAATACTATAAAATAATAAAAGGCTCTTTCCTTTGTTATCAGCTGATCGACTATTACTCTTGCACCAGAAAGGGACTTTTCGGTATCTATCCTCTGAGTATAATCAAAATATTCTGAGATAGTATTAAATGAGCCGTGTGCAAGAATTAGTGCAACTGCACCGAGCATTGCTGGGATTATGAGTATTTTACCTGATAATGCGATTCCAGATATATATGCCGCAAGGCTTTGGTAAAAACTCCATGGCCTTATTATTCTAAAATATGGATTAACCTTCTCTTTCAGTTCATCCAGCTCAAATGGTTCGTCTTTTTTTAGAAACTTAACCCTCATATCTGTAACTCTTATTTTTTCAGGGATTAATCTTGCAATTAGTACATGTTCATGATTTATGAATACCTGATCTTCAGGTACCTTGTATACAAGAATTCCCCTTTCTCTATTGAATTCTGACGGTTCTCCTAGAATTTCAACCCTACCCGATCCCTGAATGAATATTCTTAATTTATTGTCATCTATTTCAAATGCGACCTGATTGTTTCTCCTTATGTTTTCTAGCATAAGGGAACCCTTTTCAATGAGAAAGATGAAACCTTTATCCAATGCATAATAAACTTTGGATGCCCATAATTTTACTCCATCAGATGCTATTACCATAGTTCTGTTCTTTCTAAGGAATTTTAGATAATCACTGTTCATTTCTCCACAGAATGGAATTGTTATATATTAAAAAATATGCAATATGTTGCATATTCCAATCAAGCATTATTGGAAAATATTATCTTCAATTATTCCATAAGCGCCAAATGAAGATTGGTGAAATTCTCAAAGCTGCAAAGGTACCCCTATACTTTACATCTGTTGCGCCTGTAATTACCGCTGCGGTTTATGCTGGAATTTATAATCCAATAATTTTCCTAATTTTATCAGTGGTAATTTTTATGCAGGCTGCCCTGAACACGAGCATGGATTATTACGATTTCAAATTCCAAAGGCATCTTTTGAATTCAGATACTTTATTCCCATTAGGATCATATTTCATTGAAAAAATGAATGTAAAACCTGAAACGATTCTCAAAGTTTCAAGAATTCTTCTTGCTATTTCAACCATTTTAGGTATACTTGTCGTTATTATAACAAAGAATATTATACTTCTTTATTTCGGTTTAATTGCCATATTTTTTGCTCTAATATATGTGATGCCTCCATTCAGACTCGGCTCCAGGGGGATTGGGGAAATATCCACCTTCGTTGATTTTGGAATATTCCCATTTATTGGTTCGCTTATTGCTCTGGGGAAGAACATTAATTTTGAGGATATACTTATCGCCTCATCGTTTGGCATATTTGCTTCCATGATAAGGTATCTTCATCATATCGCAGAAGATTCTGACAATAGTAAAAGAGTCAGGTATTTCAGGATGATTTATTTAATTCTTATATTTGGTGTTACTTTGTCTCTGATAACAATCAATAAATTATTTTTCTTGGATTTGCTGATAACAATAATTTTAATATATCATTGGCTCCGTTTACCCAAGGATAAATTTGGAATTTCTCGAAAAACAAATGAAATCGTATCAGTGCAGATATTATATACGATAATGTTAATTTTCACTATTTTATTTAAATGATTATTACGGGAAAAATGCTTCTTTTAAATATGTGTCAATTTTATGAATGGATAATTGTACCCAGGAATTTTTTTCCTTCTATAGCACTTTTTAGATTCTCTTTGTCCTTAAAGGAAACTATGTCAATTTCAATCTTGCTTCTTCTCGCAATGTTAATTGACAAAACATCCATAGGGAAATTTTCCCCGGCACCTCTAGATTTTTCATTAAGCATATTCAGTACTTCCTCATAGGTTAATTCAGTAAATTTTTTTGCACCTTCTAACTTTGGATTTTTATCATAAATATAATCTACATCGGTAACGTTGACAACTCTTTTTGAGCCGTAGGCTTCCGCTAGCAACAATGAAACTGCATCGGTAGTATGTCCCGGTTCTGTTCCACCCATAACAACTTTCCCGTATATCTCAAGAGTTTCAAGCGCTTTGTCTATACTTATGGGTATATCCATTGCATTTCCCAGTGCGAGAGATACTGTAAGCGCATTAAGTCTCGTGGCCTGTATACCCATCTTATCTAAATGGTATTCTGAAGCGCCCATTTCTCTTAGCAATGTTATACGTTCTCTCGCTATTTTTCCACCACCAACCACAATTGCATATGTTTCCTTTTCTTTCATTATATCTATGAAATTTTTCAAGTAAGAAAAATCCGAAGAAAATATTGATCCTCCAAGGCTAATGACAGTTTTATTCATATTTCCAATAGGTAAAATTACATTAAGGTAAAAAACTTATACCCATATTGCCAGAATTAGAAAAGGTAAAAGGTGTTTTTAGGCCCATATTCGATGTTTATGATTCCATGAATACCCTTATGTCTTTAGGGTTGGATGTTTTCTGGAGGATAAAACTTCTGAAATTAATGCCAAGAGATGGAGTAATTCTTGATATTGGAACAGGGACCGGAAAACTATTTTCACTTTATGAAGGAAACTCAAAAATAATAGGCTTGGATATTACAAAAGAAATGCTTATTAAGAATCCCAATAAAGGAAATCTTTTATTGGGTAGTGGAACTCAGCTTCCTTTTAAAGAAAATAAATTTGATGGAATTATGTCAGCATTTGTTTTGAGGAATTTGCCAGATACATCTGTGTATTTTAATGAGGCTTACAGAGTTTTAAAGAATGGTGGTATAATTGCCAATTTAGATGCCTTCCCAGAAAACAGGTGGTATTTTAAACCATGGTTCTCTCTTTATTTTTATGATTTCATGCCAAGGATCGGAAACTTCATTTCTGGTACAAATTCATATACATATCTGGCTGATAGTGTTAAGAATTTCAAATTACCGGATATTATTAAAACAGAAATGATTAAGGCGGGTTTTAAAAATATAAATATAATAAAATTCAAGTCTCCATCCGCACACCTTATCTATGGATTTAAAATATAGATATATGAACCCTGATCTTCTTGAAATTATATGTTGTCCGGTATGCAAAGGGGATTTAATACTCAGGGATGAAAAGATAGAAGAGGGAGAGATTCAGTCCGGAAAACTTGTATGTAAGAATTGTGGAAGGGAATACCCCATAGAAGACGGGATCCCTGATCTCTTACCAAGATGACTATACCTAGAAAAGTAGATGACATTCCATATCCGCCAGAACTGTGTGCAAGATGCAAGGCACAGAAGATGCTATGCGGAAGATCAAAATGTCCCATCCTTGAGAAGTTTTACATCTCCATGAACCTCAAATATGTGAAAGAGGTTCAAGGAAGTAGCCCTCCTTCCGTCTTCATTGGTTCAAAAAACTATCCAAAGGTGAATGTCGGTCCTGCTGCCCCATTGAAAAATGGCGATACTTCCTATATGGAAGATACCTCAAAATTAATCAATCTTCCCTTGGATGATATAATAAGTATTAGGTATTCACTTTACAGGGGATTCAGAAATTTAAACGTAGATTCGCCAAGAAATCCTCCATCCTATTTGTTAGATGTTTACGATTTAGTTCTTTCATCAAAACCAACCTTTGTTGAAATGGAATATTATAAAATAACTGAAACTCTACAGATTGACGCTCAATCTCAACCTTTTGGGCCTGGGGGTATAATAAAGAGATTCGAACACTCCCACGGAACTTCCAATCAAAAATTGGAAAAAGTTTATTATGACTCAGACTTAAAAGCCTATGATGCGGTTGTTTTGCTAAATTCTAATGGAGTTCCATTCCATGAGATCCAAAAAGTATTTTCTCTCGGGATGCTGGGAAATTCAAAGAACAGGAAACTTGTGCCCACAAGATGGTCCATAACTGCAGTAGATTCAATACTGTCTGAATATTACGAAAATCGCATTAAGAACTATGAAGATATAGATGGGTATTATTTTTTTGAAAACCATAATTTGGGAAACAACTATTTTATCTTTGTATTTCCGTGGAGTTATATTTATGAGAATATTGAGACTTGGGGAATAGGATCAGTCTGGGTTGGAAATAGGGGAATGAGCATTGAAGAGGAATTCGAGGATGGTAAGAGAAAAGTAAGAAACCCTAAAATGGGCGGTTCCTTTTTTGCAACCAAACTCCCCATACTTGAATATCTAGACAGCATTCAGAAAAAAGCAGGAATATTAGCCATTAGATACGTGACAGGGGATTATTACATTCCTATTGGCGTATGGCAGGTTAGAGAGAATATTAAATTAGCTTTAAGAAATAGAAAAGCAATTTCTAATATTGACGACTTCTTTCATATTGTAAGAGAAAAAACAGGCGTTGATTTTAAATATTTCTCAAAAATTTATAAAATAGTCAAAACACAGAAGAGATTGGAGGTCTGAAATGATATGGTTCTGAATAGAGTATATGTTATTCCTCACGGGGATGAAATAATAGATATGCCAAATGAAAATGCAAGGAAAATGAATGAGATCATAAAGGAGGTAACTAAAGATGATAAAACTCAAAATGGCCTTATTATTTCCCCGCACTCGGTAAGATTATCAAAAGGAATAGCTGTAATTAATACTGAATATCTTAAGGGGTATTACAAACTTGAAACAAAAATACTAAGAGCTACATATAAATCATTTAGAGAACTTAATAGTGAAATCATAAAAAATTGCCCTGAAACTGTTGAATTGAATTTTATTACTAATTCTGGAAAATTATCTGTTTTCCCTTTGGATTTTGGAAGCCTAATACCGCTTAAATTTTTTCACTTTAAGAATCTGTCACTGATAGGCCAGCCCCGTTTCTGGGATAATGGGTTATTAATGAAATTTGGATCTTACTTGTATGATATCATAGAGAGATCAAATCAATACATTTCAGTTATTTTTAGTGCTGATCAAGCACACACACATCATCCTAAAGGTCCTTATGGTTATTCTGAAAAGGCGAAACTATATGATAATCTAGTTATAGAGGCAATTAAAAATAATAATTTCCAAAAATTAATTGATCTTGATAAAGAAACAGTTGAGGATGCTAAACCAGATAGTTACTGGAATCTAATTATTTTATCGGGATTTATGCATAAGGCTACTAGGTCATTGAAATTTGAATATTATTATGTTGAGAAATACTTTGGAATGCTATTTGCCTACGGATAAGAAATTTCTCCTTGATTAATATGCATTTTTATTATTTAGCCCATTCGAGTTTGTAAAGCCCAATTCTATGTAAGGACTAATACATATCTATAGAAAATATTATTAGCAGTTTGACATAAGGGTTTAAGGGCTCGTGGTCTAGAGGTTATGACGTCTCCCTGACACGGAGGAGGTCGCCGGTTCAAATCCGGCCGGGCCCATTTAACATGGGGGGATATAGATAAGACGAAAAAAAGTTTACCTTTTACTTAATAATTATAAAATAATGCAAATATTATTCCTCTTTAGACTGCTTACTCTCTTTGTATAGCTGAATTAAAATCTTAATAATCTTAGTTTTAGGATTAAGCTTTCTATCTAATTTTATCTTATTCTTGATTTTCCACAAAGCCATTTTAGATATTCCCTTATCCCTGACATCCTTAGGTTTTATTTCTAAAATCCACTGTTTGAAATCTTTACTTCTAACAATTTCATGATCCTTTGTATACTCTAAATAATCAGGGTCTTCAATACCAGT
>JAFMDN010000036.1 GCA_017857235.1 Methanobacteriota archaeon | reverse complement strand
GGATAAGGGAATATTGAAAAGAACTCTATACAAAATTAAGCATAAGATAAAACAAGGGAAGACACTTAATCCTAAGACCAAGATTGTTAAAATTCTATTACAATTATATAAAGATACTAAACTAAATAATTAAAGAGTGCCCTTTTTTCTCTTATCTATATCCCCTGAATAATAATGGGCCCGGCCGGATTCGAACCGGCGGCCTCCGCCTTGTAAGGGCGACGTCATAACCTCTAGACCACGAGCCCTTATCGGAAAATATGAGATAATATAAATTAATATCGCATAAATGTTAAATAAAATTATAAAATTGGAAGAAGATTGTTGATTTCCCAGTCTGTTACCCAGGATCTAAATGAATCCCATTCTTTTTGCTTTATATAGATGAAATTAGAGTAAACGTGATCGCCCAGAACCTCGCGCATGAATTGGCTATTTCTTAGGTGGTGTAAGGCCTCCCCTAAACTTTCTGGCAACGAATCTATCCCTAACTTCTTCCTCTCCTCCAAAGTCAAATGGAATATATCTTGTTCAATAGGTTCGGGAGGATCTATCTTTCTATTGATTCCATCAAGACCTGAAGCAAGCAGAACTGCAAATTGGAGGTAAGGGTTTCCAGCAGAATCAGGTGCTCTAAATTCAAACCTCTTTCTCAAGTTTGTGCCTGCTGGTACCCTAACTAGGGCTGATCTGTTTTTATTAGCCCAAGATATGTAAACAGGTGCTTCGTAGCCAGGTACCAATCTCTTATATGAATTTACCCATGACGCTATAATGGCAGACATTTCCACAGCATGTTTAAGTATTCCACCAAGGTAATGATAAGCCATATCAGATAGACCATTGCTGTCTTTTTCATCCCAGAACATATTTACTGTTCCCTCTGGATTCATAATGCTTTGATGTACGTGCATACCCGTTCCATTCACACCGAAAATAGGCTTGGGCATGAAGGTTGCATATAGACCATGTCTCATGGCCACGGTCTTAATGGCCGTCTTGAGTGTTATAATTTTATCTGCCATTTTTAAGGCCTGAGAATATCTTAAGTCAATCTCGTGTTGTCCCGGTGCTACTTCATGATGGGCTGCTTCCGGTTCATAATTTAATTGGTTTAGGTAAAGAAGTATCTCTTTTTTTACCAGCTCCCCCTTATCTAAAGGTCCAAAATCAAAATAACCAGCTGAATCATGTGGTACATATTTACCATCCCTATTTTCTAATAAAAAGAACTCAAATTCCGGACCTACAAAAAATTCCATTCCCATCTTATGCAATTTTTCAAGCTGCTTCTTAAGAACATATCTTGGGTCTCCATCGAATGGTTTTCCTTCAGGCGTCATGACTGAACAAACAAATCTTCCAGCCTTTCCTCCATCGGATGTCCATGGGAGAATTTCAAAGGATGAATAATCCGGAAAAGCCCTCATGTCGCTTTCTTCTATTGTTGCATAACCTAAAATTGACGAACCATCAAAAAGCACCCCTTCCTCTAAGACCCTCTCTAGCCTGTTCCTGGGAATCATTACTGATTTTACAGTTCCCCTAATATCAGTAAACTGAAAATAGAAATACTTCAGATTCTCCTTATCTGCTACCTTTATAATTTCTTCGGGAGTATCCATATTTTCGTAATTAAGAACTCTTTATAACTTTTGCCACTATAAAATTACCATTTTGCTGTCTATTATAACATATCTATCTTCATAAAGGAAAATAGGGTTAAAATCCATTTGTTGAAATTCCATTTCCATACCTAACTTAGAAATTTTCAAGAGGAGATCCTTTAATATTTCTTTATTGCACCTCAAATTTCTGTAACCATTAAAAATGTTACTGTATTTAAGTTCCTCCAACATATCTTCTGCGTCATATTTGTCTATTGGCAACTTTTTAAAGGTTACATCCTTGATTAATTCTGCATAAAACCCTCCAATTCCAAGCATCATTACTTTACCAATGGATTGGTCATTCACTAAGCCAACTATAACTTCTATCCCTCTTGGCTCCATTTCTTCGACATATAAATCTTCACCCGGAAATTTCTGCGACAGATCTGCTATTTTTCTATCTAGTTCCTCAGGACTCTTTATATCTAATATGACCGCTCCCGCCTCTGTCTTATGTGTGATTGTCTTTGAGCTTACTTTTAGAACAACTGGATATTTTCCATCATATTCCTTGGCACTTTCAACTATCTTTCCATATGGTGTCTTTAATCCATATTTTTTAAGTATATCTTTAATTTCAAACTCAGGAACGATCATTTTTCAAACCTCCTTAAATAATTTCCTCTTTCAAATAAGACTTTCAATGCTCCAACTGTTCTATTTATGTTTGGGAATGCCGGTAATTCATTCTTTAGCATATTCCTATAGATTTCCCTTGAAAAATTACCCCCTATGTATCCAAAAACATAGGGCTTTGAATAATTTTTGATCTTATCTTTAATTTTCAAAACTAAGTTTTCTGTTACATTGTATGTCTGGAAAAGCGTGAAAACTACAACACCGTCTATATAATCAAGTCTATCTAGATAATCCATGGTATTGAGATATTGATCATCGGTGGCCTCAGCTGTTATATCAATTGGATTGTATGGGGAACCCAATGGAGAGAAATAAGATTGCAATTTTGCTGCATCCTCCTCCCTTATTTTTGGAACTTTAAATCCATTGGCTTCAAGAATATCTGATGCAATAACCCCTACCCCGCCGGCAGATGTTATGATAGCAATATTCTTTCCTTTCAATGGCTTGGAGTAGGATATGGCGACAGATGCGTCGATCAGCTCTTCCTCATTGTTTGCCATAATTATTCCATGCTGCCTGAATATTCCCTTTAATGAGTAGGAAGGCTTAAAAAGGGAGCCTGTGTGAAGGTTTGTTGCTCGAGATCCTGATTCACTTAGTCCCCCTTTTAATACTACTAAACCCTTATTTTTAGATATTTCCTTTGAGATATTCAAAAACCTTTCCATATCAGAGATATTTTCAAGATATAAGGAGAAAGATTTAGTAGACTCGTCATCCTTCAAGAGATCCAATGCATCCACTTCCTTAATATCCGCACTGTTTCCCAAACTTATGAATGAAGAAAAACCCAGACCATCAGATGCATACTTATCAATATTTAACAGACCTAAGGCTCCTGATTGGGATATGAAGGAAATTCTACCTTCTTTTGGAAAGACTGTCTTGCTTGGGTCAGTTAATGCGGTGTTAACTCCTATTCCCGGTATAACAAGCCCAACTGAATTAGGACCGATTACTCTTATTCCTGTTGATTTACTTATCTCTGAAATCCTCTTTTCCAATAATTTACCTTCTTCACCTTTTTCACCAAAACCACCGCTTACTGCAACTGCCAATTTAACACCTTTCTTGCCTAGTTTTTCTAATGTTTCGATGGTTTTAGCTGGAGGAAGTGAAATAATAGCAAGATCTGGAATTTCTGGAAGGAGGTCAATATCTTTGTAACACTTAATACCCAATATTTCATCTGCGGATGGATGAACAATATATAGATTCCCTTTGAATGAGGTTTTCATATTTCGAAGTATAACATTTCCAACTTTTCCCTCATCTCTTGATGCTCCTATTATTAATGCAGAATTTATATTGAACAGCATCTTTATCAGCTCTTCATAAGAAGCTTTTTCCTCTCCTTTGCACTGTAACCTGTAATTTTTTCAATTAGCTCATTATACTTTTTAATAGCGGATTCTGCATTCTCTGATGGTGATGTTTTTGTTTCAACTTCGATTTCCTTGTTACTCTTTATCCTTATCCTAATCTCTTCAATAGGACTATAAGAACAAATAAAGAATTCACCTTCCTCCCTAACGTTTCCAATTGTTTCTTTTATTATTGATCTAACATCGTCTGATGTCACTTTCTTTTTGCAAGGGTAAGTTCGCATAATACCTTTATCCATATCAGGGAAAAAGAATTTTTTATCAGGTTCTGAAGTTCTAAAAATGATAGATTTATATAGAAGAACGAATTTACGTTTCAGGGTGAAATTAGATGTTGTCAGGTCAGATTCCCATATTAGTTTTAAAGGAAGGTACAACAAGGGAGACAGGTAAGGATGCTCAAAGGAATAATATAGAAGCTGCAAAGGCCATTGCTGATACTGTTAAGACTACACTTGGACCTAAGGGCATGGATAAGATGCTGGTTGACTCCCTTGGTGATATTACAATTTCGAATGATGGCGCCACTATAATGAAACAAATGGATGTAGATCATCCTGCTGCAAAGATGATTGTAGAGATCGCAAAGAGCCAGGATCAGGAGGTTGGAGACGGAACTACAAGTGCTGTAGTACTTGCTGGAGAGCTTCTGAAGCAGGCAGAGGTTTTACTTGATCAAAACGTTCACCCAACTGTAATATCAAATGGGTACAAGATAGCCAGCTCCAAGGCCATGGAGATAATTGAAAAAGTCGCAAAGAAAGGCATTACCGATGAAGAGCTGAAAAATATAGCAAAAACTGCCATGACTGGTAAGAACGTTGGTGGAGTGGCTGACTATCTTGCCGAGATTGCTGTAAAGGCAGTAAAGTATATTGCTGAAAAGAGGGATGGGAAGACAGTAGTTGATGTTGACAACATCTTGGTTCAAAAGAAATTTGGCGGTGGTATTACAGATACTCAATTAATTGAAGGTGTAGTTATTGATAAAGAAAAGGTACATCCAAGGATGCCGGTAGTTGTTAAAAATGCCAAGATTGCCCTCCTAGACTCAGGACTTGAAATAAAGAAAACTGAGATCGATGCAAAGGTGCAAATAACTGATCCCTCAAAGATTCAAGCGTTCCTTGATCAGGAAGAGGAAACCTTGAGGGAGATGGTGCAGAAGATAAAGAAAGCTGGGGCAAATGTCGTATTCTCACAGAAAGGAATTGATGACCTTGCTCAGCACTTCCTTTCCAAGGAAGGAATTTATGGTGTAAGGAGGGTTAAGAAATCCGATATGGAAAAATTGGCAAGGGCAACCGGCGGAAAGATAATAACTAATCTTGATGATCTCAGTCCAGCGGATCTAGGTTATGCTGAGCAGGTTGAAGAAAAGAAGATCGGCGACGATAGGATGACCTTCATAACAGGATGCAAGTATCCGAAGTCAGTTTCAATTCTAATAAGAGGTGGCACGCAACATACTATTGATGAGGTTGATAGGGCTCTACACGATGCACTAAAGGTAGTAGGTGTTACACTTGAAGATGGTACATTGGTACCAGGCGGTGGGGCTATTGAAGCAGAAATTGCTAAAGAACTGAGGAAATTTGCTCCAACAATAGGAGGAAGAGAGCAACTAGCAATTGAAGCATTCGCAAACGCAGTTGAAGTAATTCCAAGGACATTGGCAGAAAATGCAGGTATGGATCCCATTGATACTCTGCTGCAGATAAGAGCTGAGCATGAAAAAGAACATCTCAACATAGGCGTTGATGCTATAAATGGAGTAGTTGGAGATGTTTATTCAAAGAATGTCATCGAACCCGCTAGGGTTAAGAAACATGCAATCGAAAGTGCTACTGAAGTTGCAACAATGCTATTGAGGATCGATGATGTAATAGCTGCAAAGAAATCAAAGCCAGAGGAGAAGAAGGAAGGAGGACAGGGAGGACCGGGTGGCGAGGGCGGCATGCCACCAATGATGTAAGGTAATGGAAATGCAGCTAATAATGGGTGAATCCGAAGAGGAAATTGATAAAAGGGACTACGATCTCATCATAATAGGCGCAGGGGCTGCCGGGCTATCGGCAGCCATCTACGCCGTAAGATCTGGCTTACAGACTTTGGTACTTGATGCAAATAAAGCAGGTGGTTTAACAGCGGAGGCACCGCTGGTCGAAAATTGGCTAGGGATTCCTGCAATACCTGGAACCGAGCTGGCCAACAACTTCGTTGAACATGCAAAGCAATATGCTAAGATAATTGAATTCTGCAGGGTCAAATCTATAAAAAACGAAAACGGGGTATTCCACCTTGATACAGAGAAAGGGGAGTTTAAATCTAAGGCCTTGCTTTTTTCTACTGGTACACAGCATAAGCATCTGAATATTCCTGGAGAGCACGAATATTACGGAAAAGGATTATCATACTGTGTTACGTGTGATGGATACTTATTCAAAAATAAAAAAGTGGCGGTAATTGGTGGCGGCAATTCTGGTGCAATAGCGGCCATTTACCTAAAAGGGTTGGCAAAAGAAGTAAAGATATTTGAATTCATGCCAAGGTACATGTGTGAAGATGCTTACGTCAAACAAATAAAAGAAATGAACATTGAATACAAAATGAATGTTCAGGTCATGGAAATACTTGGCGATGGAAAATCCGTTACTGGCTTGAAATACAAGGACAGAAGCTCAGGAGAAGTTAGTGAAGAGAAATTTGACGGGGTATTTATCTATGTGGGACTTCTACCTCAAACTGATCTTGCCAAAAACCTTGGAGTTAAGCTTGATGCTAAGGGCTACATAGTAACAGATCCAAACGGGAGAACAAGTGTTCCTAGAATTTATGCGGCCGGTGATTGTACTGGTGCATTTGCGCAGATTGTGGTAGCGGCTGGAGATGGAGCAAAGGCAGCCAATGCAGCTTACCAAGACCTAACCCTTAAATAATAAATGATTTTAAAAAATTTAATTTTATATAATTATTCCTCTGAATTATACAAGCTTGGCACTGATATAAAACCCAATATTTTAGAAAATATAAGTATTGAGTTTGAGAACGGCATTATAAAAAAAATATTCCATTCTGGCAATGAAGAAGGGATTGATTTAAAGGGGAAATGGGTAATTCCTGGTTTTGTTGATTCACATTCTCATCCAATCTTCTGCGGTGATAGGTCTGATGAAATTGACCTCAGGAAACAAATTGGTTATGAGGGTATATTGAAAATGGGTGGAGGTATATACAGGACTGTAGAAGCGACTAAAAAATGCTCTGAAGACTCCCTATATTATGAATCTAAAGAAAGACTACTTAAAATGATGGAAAACGGAACTGTGGCCATGGAAGTTAAAACTGGATACGGGCTCGATTATAAAAATGAGGAAAAGATTCTAAGGGTGGCAGAGAGGCTTAAGAAAGACGGATTTGATCTGAAAATTACACTCCTTGCCCATGTTCCTGAAAGGGGTATGGATGAAATAACATATCTTCAGGAATTTAAAAGCATGATGAAAGACTTTTACAATAGGTATGATTATGTTGATGTATTCTGTGATAGTGGCGCATTCGGCGTAAATTTTCTTCTTGAAGTATTAAAATATGCTAGAGAGCTTGGTGTCCCTGCAAGATTGCACCTGAACGAATTGGCAAATTTAGGGGCATTGAAATTACTTGATGACTATAATATTAAAACATTTGACCACATGCTAGAATCAACTGAGGAAGAAATTAGGAATGTTAATAGAATTATTAACATCCTTCCAATAACTTATTTATTCCTGAACAAAAGAAGCGAATTGTATTCCCTCTTAAAGAAAAGCCATAAAGTAATAGCATTGGGATCAGATCTATCACCGAATTCCTATATTTATTCTATGCCATTTGTAATAGCTTTATCAAGACAAATAACACCCTTCACACTTAATGAACTTTTGGCAGCAGGCACAATAAATTCTGCATTTTCAATTGACAAAGATAATGAATATGGGAATATAGAAGTTGGAAAAAAAGCCAGTTTCATAATTCTCAATGAAAATCCAAATAAAATAGGTTATGAATTCTATAAAGACCCAATATTAGACGTAATACGTGAAGGAAGACCTGTAAGAGGGGAAATAGATTTTTAATTAAGTAAAATATAAGGTATTGATGATTAATCCTCCGTTTTTCACTATGGATGACTTTGATTTCACTAACAAAACCATATTATTGCGTGTTGATTTCAACTCACCTGTTGATCCAAAAACCAATGCAATTCTGGATGATTCCAGATTTAAGGCTCATTTGCCCACAATTCAGGAACTTTTCAAGTCGAAAGTGATTGTTTTGAGCCATCAAAGCCGACCCGGAAAGAAAGACTTCACGAATTTAAAGATACATGCTGATCTTTTATCCTCACTTTTAAGAAAGAGAGTTAAATTTGTCCCGGGACTTTTTGAGGAACCCGCACTTAAGGAAATTGAAAATTCAAGACCTGGAGAAATTTTAATGCTTGATAATACAAGATTTTACAGTGAAGAAATTGTATTATCCGATGAACCGCCCGAGGTCCTATCATCAACTCATATAGTGAGAGAATTATCAAAGGTTTCAGATTATTTTATAAATGATGCATTTGCTACGGCCCATAGACCCAATGTTACTGTCACAGGGTTTGCCTTGACGATTCCCAATATTGCAGGTAGGTTAATGGAGAAAGAAGTAATGGGGGTAGAGAAATTTTTCTCGATAAAAGATTCTCCAAAAGTTGGTATATTTGGGGGAGCAAAAGCTGATGATTCTATTAAAATAATAGACAGGATGCTGAGTGAAAATAGATTAAACTATGTTCTTACTGGAGGACTTGTTGGCCATCTTTTTATTGTGGCTTCTGGATTTGACATGGGTGAGAAAAATATGAATGTTTTAAAGAAGGAAGTCCCGAACCTAGATGACATACTTAAGAAGGTTGGAAATCTGATTTCAAAGTATGGGGATATTATAAAATATCCCACAGATTTTATTGGCAATGACAACGGAAAGCCAGTTTATTACACCATGGAAAACTTCAGGAAGGATATACCGGCCATGGATATTGGAATCAATACAATTGCTGAGTATTCCTCAATTATTAAGAATGCTAAGGGGATAGTTCTAAATGGTCCCATGGGTGTTTTTGAATTAGAGGATTATTCTGCGGGAACCAGGGAAGTATTTAATTCTGTTGCCAGATCATCCGCCTACAAAGTCGGGGGAGGTGGGCATACAAATGCTGCCATGGAAAAATTCAACCTTGCCCACTATATAGACCATTTATCCACAGGAGGTGGAGCCCTTATAAGCTACTTAGCGGGAGAATTGATGCCTGGGATAGAATCACTAAAGCTTTCAAAAGCAAAGTTCGGGGGTAATAAGGCATGAGCCAGGATGATAGAGTTAATGAAATTATTTACACCATGGAAATATTAAGGCAGCAACTGGAAGAACTTGAGGCGCAGGAGGAAGCTCTTAATTTAACATATCAAGATATTCTAACTTCCCTTTCATTTATCAGGGACATTAATAAGGTTTCAGAAAAGAGCTTAATTCCCATTGGGAAAGGCCTGTATGTGCAGGGAAAAATAGAGGATAAAAATTTTCTCTACGTAGATATTGGTTCTGGAATTATTAAAAAGGCGAATCTTGATGAATCCAGGAAAATTCTAGAGGAAAGGAAAAAGGATATTGAAAATTCTCTTAACAGAATTGCCAAGGCCGAGGAAGATATAAAGGCCAGATATGCACAACTTGAGCTAGCACTCGAGAAGAGAACAAAGAAATAAAGATGCTTTATGTTTGAGAAACTAAAAGAAAAATTGGGGCTTAAAAAGAAAACTTCAATAGAAGAATCAAGCTTTGAAGATTCTTTAACTACCGGACTTGGGAAACCCATTGGAGATTTAGATGAGTTTACTGATGACTTAAAAATTTCACTTCTAGAGGCTGACGTTTCCCTTGCTACAGCAGAGAAACTGTCAGATAACCTAAAGGGGAAATTGAAAGGTAAAAGGATAAAATTTGGGGAGGACAGAGATAAGGTTCTGAAAGAGGCAGTTAAATCCACAATAACTGATATGTTAAAAATTAAAATCCCAAATTTATATTCTATGGCCTCTTCAAAGAGCCCTTTCATAATTTTGCTTGTTGGTATGAACGGAACCGGAAAGACTACAACTGCTGCTAAGTTAGCATATGAATTCAAGAAAAGAGATCACTACGTTGTTATAGCTGCAGCTGATACTTTTAGAGCTGGAGCCATAGATCAGATTTTCATTCATGGAGAAAAACTTGGCGTGAAGGTTGTAAAACATCAGGCCGGTAGTGATCCTGCATCTGTAGCATTTGATGCGGTTTCTCACGCTTCAAAGTATCCTAGGTCAGTGGTTATAATAGATACAGCAGGACGTATGCAAACGAACAAGAATCTTTTAGAAGAGATGAAAAAGATTAAAAGAGTATCAAAACCTGACTTTACAATACTTACCGTTGATGCTTTGAGCGGAAACGATGCACTTAATCAGGCCAAAATGTTTGATGAGGCAGTGGGCATTGATGCTATTGTTGTAACAAAAATAGATGCAGATACAAAAGGTGGCTCAATACTTTCATTAATATACGAGTTAAAAAAACCTGTAATATTTGTAGGTAATGGGCAGACTTACGAGGATTTAATGGAATTTGATCCTAATTGGTACATCAAAAACATCATTGATTAAAGGTCCTGAGCTTTTCCCTTAATTCATTTAGATTTAGATCTGTAGTTATTAACGGAATTTTTTCTACATCCGCTAGCTTTATGGCAAGTTCATCTATTCTCTTAGGTTGTACGTAAACCACTGCTGCAGGTTTCATTGGATGAACTCTTACTGCAATCATGGGTGATCTTCCATATTCAACATTGGTAAAAAATAAAGCGCGTTCTGTTGTCCAGCCATAAACCTTGAAATAATCATAGGGGCTTAGCTTAATAATTGCTCTTATGGAGTCAAGAACAGTGTACCCCCTGATGAATCTTGTACCTTTCCAATTTGATTTTAAGCTTCCATCTATCCTATCGATGAAATCTTCCAACTTGACATCATAGAAAAAATCATATATGTCCAGTATAACATCAGTATCCTTTAAAATCTTAAACCTTAAAGCAAATGGGCTACCTCTGTTTTTATCGATTTCTATAAGAGAATCAACAAATCTCCTGATGAATTGAGATCCTGGAGATTTTCTTCTTCCGTTTTCGTAATCAGAAATTATAGATGCCCCTATTCCCATATGTTTTGCCAAATCCTTTTGGGATACGGAAAATTCCTCCCTCCACTTTTTCATGGTTTTCCCTGGGTCTGATGAAATTGTTATTTCCCCCGCAATTGTAACCTTTAGATCTTCGATTTCTTCCACATGTAATTATTAACTAAATGTTTTTAAATTCTTGCTTATTACGAAATCGGGGCTTGTGGGGTAGATTGGTCCATCCTTTCGGCTTCGGGAGTCGAAGACCCCGGTTCAAATCCGGGCAAGCCCATTAGTTTAGCTAATTTGAGCCTATCAAAGTTAAAATAATACTTTTCCGTTATTTCTATTGCCCTCTCATTTAATCGCTATAATGATTTAATTAGATATTTGTGATTTATGATATAAATATTATTAGGGTGTCCCAAGTTACGTCAAACAACGACATCCATTATCTGCCTCTTGGGTCT
>JAFMDN010000035.1 GCA_017857235.1 Methanobacteriota archaeon | reverse complement strand
ATGTTTAATACATTTATATACAATTAAACTATTAAAATAGCTACTCCCGTTACTTAACTTAATAAGGCAATTCGTGTCATACATAAATGGGATTCATTTGAACAGCACACAATTCCTATTATTTTAAAAAATTATTGAATTATAAGAATGGCCCAATTTAAGTAATAAATGTTAGTCAACAATAATTTAACCATATATTTCATCTCTTGCGTGCCCTAGGTACCTATATATACCAATAAATACCTCTTTGATTTGGATTGAAATTTATAATTAAAGCTGGAAAGTTAGTCCCCCCATTATAAGGATTAAGATAACTCGTATCATGGATAAATTAAGTGGATTAACCCATTGTACATTCACCGATTATCATATTAGGATATGGTGGGGATTGATTCACAATAGCAAAATTGTGTTCCATATTATCCATATTCACTATCATTACTTCTAGCCTCGAACCCAATTGCATAATTATTGTAGTATTAATCATTCCGTTAATCATAAAATACTCCTCTATAGTAGAATTCATTTGACCCGTGTCTGGAGAATTGCTCTATTAATAATTTGGAGCTGTTGTTTGTATAAACCGTATTTTGATGTTTCATCGCTATTTAGTCTATAAATCATGTCAATGAATTGTCTTCAGCTGTTTTTCGGTAATAACTCTATTCCGACCAGCTATCTAGTAATATTCATTCACTGTGAATAACGATACAATTAAAATGATAGAAGTTGCTGAAATAAAAATTTTGAAAATAAATTCATTTAAATTACCTCTTCAGTATGTCCTCCTTCATTTTTACATATTCTTCTTGAGTAATTTCCCCTTTTACATATCCTAGATTTAAAATATCCAAGGCATCTCTAGTTTCCTTATCATACGAATTAACATAGCTGTTCTCATGGGATTCCAAAGTGCTCACAATCCAATATATGAAAATAAATAAAACTATCAGAGAAATTATCATAAATAATGGACCAAACAACCAAATACCGGGATATGCATACATCATACCAAACCCACCACCCTGGAATCTGAAGGGAAACAATGCAATAATAACGATAGCCACAGCAAGAGTTATCAGTAAAATCCCTACAAAAATTTTAAAAATTTCATACAAATTGTCGTTTTTTCTCACTCAAATCACCAAACAATATTATTATGAAATCGTGTATAAATTTATCTTGATATGTGGTGAAAAGTCATGAAAAATTATGAAAAGTCATTTAGAGTTTGATTTCAATATTATTCTATACGTAGATCCAGACCTTATTTTTTCTATCAATCCTTTTCTCTCAAGTTTATCGAGTATTCTTGAAACTAATTTTTAAATATTTAATATCCATGAAGAGAGTAAATTTACTATATTTCAATCTTACATCTATAATCGTTATAAATTTGATACTATTAAATAAATGCGGATTAATCCCAATTTAATTCTAAGCAACTCCAGATATCATTCCGAAATTTTTAAGGAATCCCACAGTAAGAGGAATAATATATTTCAAAAAATTTCTATCCAATATTTCCAATAGGTACCCGTTGAATGTCAGAATACCTGTCCTATTTTTATCAATGGTGGAAACTATGGATTCTGAATAATAAATTTTTATTCCGTTATTTAATATAAATGAATTATCAGGCTTAGAATACAATATTGTTTTTCCGTCAACCGTAATATAAGGTAATCTTCTATTGTCATAAAAAATATTGCAATAAACATCACCTGATGCGTCCTTTACTATCGGTTTTACCTTCGGAAAGAAACCATGGTGAGATTGAACCTCAGCATCAAAAGATAATAATGTAACACCTTCGTTATTCAATATTGCCATTCTATCCATAATATGCGTACTCCTAGGATCTGTTGAAATTACTTTAGCCACTAAATTACCACTCATATCCTTATAGTCTATCTCCTTAATCACTGGCGTAATATTCCCAAAACTTCCAGTTCCCAGCATGGGCCCCAAGGTGAATACCATATATTTATTATCTTTAAAGGTTTCATTTAATAATTCATCAAAATTAGCCACAACTTAATAATTGTTAATATTTATTAAATTTTCGATTAAATTTAGAATCAGAAGTATATTCTATTTGAAACTTACATATACCTTTCCCATCTCGCTGAGTGTCTCCTGATTGTACCTTGGCACCGAGAACATTTTCAAAAAGCTCTCTCTCAATCTCGCATGCAATCTCAAAATGACGTGAAATCTTAAAAATAGGGCAATTAAATTCCAATAGCTCATACTTTCCCCTTCCGATTTTGCGCATCTCGAGGAAATAGTTTTCAATCATTCTTAAACGCACTAATTCCTCACGCCTTCTTTCCTTTCAATAGTGATTTAGAACCCTTTTATAATATAAGAGTAGTTCATCATACCTTCATTTGATGAATTCAATTGCTATGGCTTTATACCTCTCATTATCCAAGAATGAAATCAATGATTCTAGCATCAAATCTGAGGATGATGTAAGAGAATCCCCGTTGTTTCCAATCAAATAGAATTTATAGTAAGGCCTCCCCATCCTTTTTTAAATATCCAGCTCTTTATTACCCCTTTTTCTTCTAATTCCTTGAGGTGTTTGAGTACTCCCATCTTTGTAATACCTATAGCCTTAGGCAATGATTCCATAGTCCTCCCATTATGCTTATTTAATTCAATTATTAATAACGAATTTATTGGGAAATCAAACTTCTTCATTACCGTTTAAAGCATATTTAAACTAAATAAATATCTCAGTTTAAAAAATGAATATAACAAATTTCTTAGAATTATTATCAAACACTCATAGGATTGAGTTTTTGGTAATTTCACCGATCTTATTAAATAAGTGACTTCTCCTAATGAAAACTACTATTGCAAATAGAAGATCCATTATGGAAAGCAATAAAAAAACATATCTGATGTTGAACGCGTTTACAATCCTTGAAAATAACATAAAACCGGTAAATCTACTCAATAGCTTGCATGAATAATTCTCCATTTTCATTTAATTGTAACCCATAAAATGGAGTGAATGGGAGATCACTATAAATTATCGGAATTCTCCCTAGATATTTGCTCCTGAATATTATATTACCGAGCTTTGAAATACTTTCATCTAAACGGCCGACATCATTAATCAATAACATCTTATCTCTCTTAGGCCTAATTGATGAGATCATTTTTGATAAATTGTCCTCCACCCTGATATTTCCGTAGATCCTCTCAATTCCTGATAATCTATAAATATGCAGAATATAATCAGAATTATCCATAAGATCCACTATTACTTTCGCTAATTCACGTTCTCGAATAGATGGGTCTTCATAACCCATAGGGATTATGTATTTTTTTCCTGCAAATTCAGAACTAAAATCTGCTATCCTGAGTTTATCAGAAAGAATCTTTGGGTCACCAAAGTTAGTAAGGATGTTAAATTCATCATTAGCATCTGAATTTGGATCACAAAACATTATTACACCAACATTTTTATTTACTGACTTAACTATTAATGGAGCTAAAATATAACCGAAAAATTGTTGTGGAAAATTACCCGATTCTATTATGGCTGAGTTTATTTTTAATTCATCGTTAATTAAAGCATCGAGTTCCTGGAATCCCAGATTAATTTTATCACCGTTAGATCTTAATTTATATTTTTGAATGTTTGAATATAGAGTCTGGTCAAAATAATTGAATCTCCCACCGGCGAGTGTATAATTATGAATAACGTTCTTAGACTCTACAAATCTCAATTTATCGAACATTAAAAGTCTAGTCATCCTATTTTCTATTAATTTCTTCTCCAACCTTATTACTCCATCCACGAGATACTCAAGCACATCTATTGCCCCACCCGAGTCGTTTTGCTCTGAAACAATTATAACATTCATTCCAGAACTTTCGACAAGATCTTTTTGAATCGCATCCATTAGCTCTACTTTTGTCACATTCCACCTCTGGGCAATTCCCTCTATACTGTCTATAATCAAAACTAAACCGGGCTTAAATTTTGATTTTAACAAATATACCAACCTATAGAATTCCTTCCTTTTAACATTTAATTTCATTATATTATTAAGAGATAGTATTGGCTCTACTCCTTCCCTTATTGAGCCTAAAAATTTACGAGATGCATTGATTTTTTCTGCGTCAGAGGGTAAATCTATTACATCTTCATTTCTACTACCCAAGGTTTCTAAAAATTCATAAGAGGTATCAATAATCACATTTTTATAATCTTCGAATTTTAGCCATGGAAATTGATGATATAGAGATTGATCCCCCTGCCTAGTTGAAAAATAAATAGCTCCATTCTTTCCCATGGCATAACTCATTATTTCTAATGCTAGCGTGGTTTTGCCTGAACCTGGGCTACCTTTTATTATCAGAGACTTCCCCCAATTGCCATTTATAAAATCTATTATTTCAGGTGGTATATTCATTGACTTTCCTAATATAGTATTAATCAAAATGATTTAAATTTTATCTAAAAATTGGTATATATATCCACTGTGAAAATATTTATTTCACAATCATCCTATTAATCGAGAACAAAACTATCTATTATCATAAATTACCCTTTTAAAAAGGTACTATAACCTGTCCTCCCTGGTTTATGGAAGGAAAGGAATTTTCATGTGGCCGTTGAGCCATTTTCGTTTTCTATTAAAAGCCATATTTTGTAACCGATCCCATATACGTTTAAAATTGATTTTATATACCTTTATATAATCGGAATAATTGGTATTATGGTACCCTGTGTTTCCGAATAGTGCTCTTTTAATTTAAGTTTCAGTGATACAAATTTTGAGATATTTCCATTTTATACAGAATCTCTTATTCCCTGCCCGCTTTTATAGCAATCCTAAAATTGTACTTTGAAAGTGCCTCCCTTTTAATTATATCCGTATTATAATCATTTTATTGAGATACTACCATTCCACTTAGGGCATTATATGCGTAACGATTATTTTGATCGATAATCTTAAAATATCTTGCTATCATTTTCGCAATACTATTAATTGATATATCCAACTTGGGCCGCTTCTAATCCGTACTTCCAGATGTTCGGATGACTTCATAAACTGAACGGCATACCTGTGAATAAACCCTTTAGTGAAAAATGATCGGAAACATTTATGGATACTTGTACTTCTTTGGGCAGATTAATTTCGGCAACGTTAATTTTAAGAAGATTTGGATAAGATGGAACAAACCGGATATTTTAAACTTAAAAAATTAATATCATATGTATTCATCATTTTCACTGGAAGATTGAGGCTCAGGGGGGCTTTCTCTCTCCTTCTCCTTGAAGACCTTTTTAATCAAAGGATGTGGCTTGTCTGCCGGTTCATATTCGACAACCTTGGGTTTAACAGCTTCGTTATCCTTATGCTTTGGATGTTTGGCTGCAAGAATACTCTTGCGCTCATTATTTAATATTGCCAGTTCTGACATTGCCCCACCAAGGAAACCAAAGACTATTAGAACTTCCCAGTTTGGCGGTTTCTCAAATACGTATGTATTGAAATTTGTTAGGGCAATTTCTAATGAATATATCAACCAACCCACGAATGGGGATACGTGGGTAATATCGTTTAAAATTGATGAATTGAAGTATAAATTGAGATAGGTAGGAACCCAAGTTTCTTTGTATGATATTATAAAAGATATAACTCCAAATGTCAATGCTACTATTGCCGTAGAGAATAATCCCTTCCACTTAGTACCTGCTGCTCTTCCCGAAACATATCCAGAGATCATTGGACCAAATATTGGAAGCCACCAGAGAAGTATAGTAGAAATATATGCAATCGCGATGGAAGATTTAAGTGAGAATTTCCTTCCTTCTCCAGTTTTTTCGGCTTTAGTTTTCGATTTCCATCCATGGATAGTGACAAGTGACATACGTCTGACAATAGTCATACGAATATAAATAGATTTCGCATATAGATGCTGTGATGTTTTAAAAATTATCTTATTAAATTTTCAAAAGCAATTTTTAATTGCAATTTAAAGACAAAATCGAATGTCAATATAATTATAAATATGGATTTTTATTATCAATGAAAATTAAGGTTATCCAATATTTTCCTTACTCCTCCCCTGATATTGTATCTTGGAGTGAACTTCAATTCAGAACTTGTTTTTGTCATGTCCGCCTGAGTAAACATCTGGTAGCTCTTTAATGGATTGGAAATATACAACGGTTCTCCTTTGTATCCTGTTTCCTCCTTGACAATATTAAAAATTTCATTGAATTCAGTAGATATGCCTGTGCCAACATTATAGACCTCCCCGGATTTTCCATACTTAATGGCATTTATTGCTGCTCTGGCTGCATCTTCAACATAAATGAAATCCCTTCTCTGCTTACCATCACCGTATATAATTGGTCTCTCCCCCCTTCTAATGGATTCTATAAATTTCCATATTACACTTGAATAGTTTCCTTTAGAATTTTCTCCTATCCCATAGGTATTGAAAAACCTTAGCCCAATTGTTTCCAATCCATAGAAGTTCATAGTTCTAGCAGTGATCTCATTAATCAATTTACTAGTCGGATACATATTGGTATAACTTGATGGTACATCGGTTTCCTTTGTTGGTTTTGACTGTGTGCCATAAACAGACGATGAGGATGCAAAAATTACCCTCTTTACACCGCTACTTTGACTAATTGTCAATACATTGTATGTACCCATAACGTTAACTGCATACCCATCAGAATCAAAATTCTCAAATTCAGGTGGGGAGGTAACTGCCGCAAGGTGAAATACATAATCCACCTTTTTCAATGATTGCTGAAGTTTTTCTCTGTCCAATATACTGCCTTTTACATGAATATGGGAATTAGAATTCTTATCAGCGATATCATAAGATATAGTCTCGAAACCTAATTCGTTCAATTGCTCTATAATGTTCCTACCTATGAAACCCGATCCTCCAGTCACTAAAGCGCGCATAAAACTTCATATATAATTGTATAAAAAACATTTTCAATTAATCACTTAGATTTTGCCAATCTTAGCCAGTCATTAATGATTAAATTGCAAATTATGGTATTGGATATAAAGCTAAAATATTATATATGGGGCGAGATTATTCATTAAATTCTTTGATCTAATTCTAACTTATCTCTTTTATCAAAACTTCAAATCTTCTCGATACGCTCTCTATTTCAAGTATATCATTGTAACATCCATACAAAAGGAAATTATTCAAAGCAAATTAATATCGTTTGGCACGATCAAGTTGGTTATGTAAAAAATATAATCTTTCACATATGCTGTGTCTTCGTTGCTTGTAAATATTAATTTTCCAATGTTTCTCATCTGTTAAATAATTTCGGTTTTTGGAATTCGAAGAGTGAATCTATAAAATCCGAGTCATCTTTAATAATCCCTATACACTGAAGGCTTTCCACAATTCTGTATTTATGACATTCTTTACTTATAGAAGCCAGTGAATTTATAGCTTTTTTCATGTTTGCAGTTGTTGATTTCACGACAATGTATGAAAGATATGTTACCGTTTAAATTTTTGAACTTTTTAGAATTTTTTTAATTGGGATGGCGTCCATATCAGCTTTCGGAACCCTTTCTAATGTAGAAATAATTGTATCACAATTTTCAATATTTTCATCCTTCATTAATTTCTTAGTTAAAGCAAAATAATTTAAATTGCTTATTCCTAATATAACCTTTATGCCTGGATTTTTGCGAGGGTTATTCTAAGCTCGGTCAGCTATGCTCAATTCCGATCAAGTTGCTTATCGAAATGTTAATTTTCTTCATTGTGACCAATTTAATAGAATTGGAAAATATTTTTAGCCAATATCAATTTATACACATTTTTTTAAACTTTTTCCATGGGTTTTAAAAGAGAATTAGAAACATGACAACTTACATTTGCATCAATTGCAGGAATGATAGGATCCGGATGGCTCTTTAGCGCATTCTATGCTTCATCAATGTCTGGCCCTCTGGCAATCATATCGCGGATAATTGGTGCTTTAATCATTACAACTATTGCGTTAGTTTATGCAAAACTATCCTTAAGAATTCCTACGGCAGGGGCTGCAGCTGTTTTTCCAAAATACACTCATGGGAAACTAACTACTGCGCTGAACGGGTGGTCTTTATTTATGGGATATGTTTCGACACCACCTCTTGAGATCATTGCCGCACTTACATATCTAAACTTCATTATGGGAGGTTTTATTAATTTCAGTGGACTACTGACTCAAAAAGGCGTAATCGCAGCCATATTATTGTTGATTGGCTTTTTCATAATAAATTCCATTGGCATTAGCAAAGTAAGCAAATTTAATTTCGGAATAACTTTCATAAAGATTATAATTCCAATGACTGCTTCCATTTCTTTCTTAATTACTTATTTCTCCTGGAGCAATTTTACAAATTTCCATATTCAGGGCCCTTATTTGAAAACAATCTTATCTACAATCCCTTTATCTGGAATAGCTTTCTCTTTCCTTGGTTTCAGGCAGGCAGTTGAACTAGCGGGCGAAGCAAAAAATCCCGAGAAAACATTACCTAGAGCAATTATTTTAAGTGTTATTATATCCACTATAATTTACATCACTGTTCAATTAGCGTTTATTGCATCTTTCCAATGGGGAAACATGGTTCAGGGTGATTGGCAGAGCATATCTAGTTCACAATATGTTAAGGGGCCTATGTTAGTTTTAGCTTCTGTCCTTGGACTTACTTGGCTTGCCACCATTCTTCTAATTGATGGAGTTATATCTCCTCTTGGAACAGGTAACATTTATCAGACTTCAACTGCAAGAGTCGTATATGCACTTGGAGATATGGGATTCCTTCCAAGCTTATTCAAAAAATTGAATAGGTTCGGTGTTCCGTTTTATGCTCTTTTGTTTGATTTAATAATAATGCTAATATTTATACTACCTTTCCCATCCTGGCAATCGCTTGTTTCAATCAACTCAGGTATGAGTATAATTGCATATGCAACAGGTCCCCTCTCTCTGGAGATCATGTATAGAAAAGGTTTATTTGAAGGCCAAAAAATGGGAATAATAAGGATTCTATCCCCTATTGCTTTCTCCTTCTCTATCTTATTAATTTACTGGTCAGGATATCCATATACCCTCTATATGAGCATAATAGCAATATTCGGATTGTTACCTTTCATCTTTTCTGTAAAGAAAAACGGAATTGAACAGGGAGACTTAATCGGGGGAACATGGTTTGTTGCAATGCTAATAACCGTACCAATATTATCCTACCTTGGAAGCGAGGGAAATAACATTATACCATTTCCTTATGATAACATCATTGTTTTCATATCCGGACTCCTAATATACGGATTAGGTATCTACCTTTCTAGTCCAATTAAATTGGGTGAATTGCAAATTAAAGGTGAAGAATTCGAAGAAAATATTAATTGATTTCCTTAATTTTTATTTGTTTTTAAATTTTTTAATCCTAGGTTGAAAGAGATTCATAAATCTTGATCAAATCAGATATTTCCCTTTCCAATGAATATTTCATTGAATATTCTACCAAATATTCAGGCTTTCTTGGATTATCAATGGCTTTGTATGCCGTTTCAAGAAAGTTATCTTTATCTGAAAAGAAAGCAACATCTCCAATGGTTTCGCGAAACACATCAAGGGGATTTACTAAAACATTAGTACCAGTAGCCAAAGCCTCTATTGGAGTCAGACCAAACCCTTCAGCTTCAGAGTAATATACGAATAAATGAGCGTTGCTCAGATATCGCCTAAGTGTGGCTGAATCTTTCGGACCAAGTATTTTGATATTGGAAAATTTTTCTGCAATCTTTTTGCTTCTTTCGTAATATGCTCTCCAGGAGTTAATAGGACCAATGTGATAAAGTGTTATATCTTCCCTCCCACCAAAGATCTCAAACAAAATGTCAAACCTTTTTCTTGGGTTGAAATCCCCCACTGTAATTAAATGGTATTTTCCATCATTTGGGTAAGGATCCTTTTTATCCGGATAAAAAATATCGTGATCTATGCTTTCATAAACAACCATTATTCTATCCCTTGAAACACCTAAGCCTTCTTCTATTTCCTTAACGCCAACATTTGTGGACGATATTAAAATCTTGGAATTAATAGCATTTCTATACATTATTTCATATGCCTTTCTATCGTAAACTGAAGAGATGAAAGAATCATTTTTCTTTAATGGTATCACATCATGAACCGTTACCACATCGCAGTTTCTTGGTGCAACCTCTGGAACTAAAGCATGAATAGGATGATCTTTAAACCTATGTAGTCTTAACTGGATATTTTGGGAAATGATTCCGCCCATAGGCTTACCACCTATTGAAAATTCTATTTTTCTTATTCCCACTGACTTGAATTTATAGTTTCTCTTTTGCAAACCTTTTATGATTCTATTTGCGTAACTTTTGTTACCGCTAGGAACGCTTATCTTAGGATACACAATTGTCAACATTTACTTTCCATATTTACTCCGTGATTATAATTTATACCATAAAAATTTAAATTGAATATTCATGTGGAAATGTGAAAGTAACCGTCCTCATTACATCCTATAACGACAGGAGAATAATTAATACTCTGGAATCTCTTATTAAACAGACAAGAAAGCCTGATGAGATATTCGTGGCAGATGGTGGAACCAAATGGGACATAAAATCATTATGCGAACAGTATAATGCAAGATTCGAGCTTATACCAGGAAATGTGGTACAAACTAGGAATAAGGCCATAAAGATGATAAATTCTGATATAGTTGCATTTATTGACACAGATGAGGTTGCTTCTGCAGATTGGTTGAAATTACTGACTGAACCAATTGAAAATGGTTCAGCCGATTTTACAGGAGGACCCGCAAAACACCTACAACCCCGTTCCAGAGCAGAAGATTATGTTAATAAATTAGAAGATTATATTTATAATGTAATGGTACCGCGCAATATAATGTATCTTCCAATGGGAAATTCTGCCTGGAAAAGAGAGATATTTGATAGGCTTGGCGGTTTTGATGAAAACATATGGGGAGGCTCAGAGGATTATGATATTAACATGAGAGCCATAGAAGCTGGATACAGGGGTATCTACATTTCAGAGGCTTACGTAATACATGATCATTCCGATATTAACAGTTACGAGAAACTTCTAAAGAAAAGATATTCTTATCTTCGTGCAACCGCTAAAACCTATATTAAAAATGGTAAATTGATACAAAGAAGCAGAGAAGGTTTTGCTGCAAAAATAGATCACCCATTTTACATCGTTGAGACCATGCTTAAGCCAATCGCGCTCCTAGATGCCATTATTAGGAAATGATTTCATTTTTGAATAATTTGACAAATCAATTAATTAGGAATTTCCTTGTAAAAAATAAATAGATAAATTCCATAAACTGTGAATGAAAGTCGTGGTTATCGGCATAG
>JAFMDN010000008.1 GCA_017857235.1 Methanobacteriota archaeon | reverse complement strand
TAACAACTTATGGAGATATTGCCTTAGCACTAGGAGATGTAATAGCATCCCGAGCAGTTGGTGAGATGCTTTCTGAAAATGATGATCCCATTAATATACCATGTCATAGGGTCGTTAAAACGGATGGATCTATTGGAGGATTTACTCACCCTAACGGTGTTAAAGAGAAGCTTAAAAGATTGGAGGCCGAAGGTATTAAGGTATCAAATGGAAAAATAGATAATTTTGAAAAGATTAGATTTAGAGAATTTAGAACCGATTTTCCGCTCTTAAAGTTCAGAGATTCCTTAAAGATTATAAAGAATGACGAGGAATTAATAAATAAACTTGATTTTTCTGAAATTAATATCATTGATGTATCTTACATTAACAGAATTGGAATCGGAGCCGCCTATGATTATGTAGATGGAAAAATAGAATTTAAAATAAAACCGATAAAATCACCTTACATACCAAATTACCTTTTCCTGAGAGAAGGAGAAATAATTTTAGATCTAATCAGGAATGATAAAATAAACATTATTGATGGAAATGGGATGATACACAGGGATAAGAGAGGTCTTGCGACAGTTGCCGGGTATTTAAAAAATTCTGTTACCATTGGAGTTGCTAAAAAATTGCTGACTGGTGATCTTACTGGTAGGACGATTTACATCGAAGGAGAACCCGTGGGACTTATCAGCAACAAATCCTATATTTCTATAGGCTTTGGATTAGGATTTCCCCAATTAGTATACTTTGAAAAATTTTTAAGAAGTAAAATTACCTATGACCCAATTACTAAAATACCAGATATTTTTTCGAGGAGATACAGAGATGCCATATTGTCTAATTAAAATAGGATATGATTCTAGTTTTCATGGAGTACAATATCAACCAGGGATTAGGACTGTGATGGGTGAAATTAATAAGATAACAAGTAGAATGGGAATTAGAAAAGTTTATTTTTCCTCAAGGACAGACTCATTTGTTAGGTCTTCAACCAATCTAATAGAAGCTGAGTTTGGGAACTGTATGGCCCTGGCCAGTGCCATCAATTCCATTGATGGTATATATGTGTTATCCTACGCCAATGTAGATGAATATGTGCCTTTAAGGGGTAGATTTGTTAAAGAGTATCTCTATTTCTCTACTTCAATTCCAGAAACAGATGCATTAGCTGAAACGATATCGGAATTCATGAAATCAGATTATTCCAAATTTTCTAAGGATAAAGGAAAGAAAGTTTACCTTGATAAAATTGATTTCTACATTCTGAACTTCGGGACAATTTTGAGTTTCAAAGGTAAAGCTTTTTCATGGAATTTTGTACGAATTTCATCAGAATGCATACTTAAAAGGGCATTAGGGGAAATAAATAAAGAAGAATGGGATAAAATCATAGAAGGAGAGATCAATTGCAAATATAAGGGGAAAGGAAAGAATTTAATTCTCTATAAATCTATTTTACCTTTTGATATGATTAATTTTCCTTCCGATAAACTTGATGAGCTCGAGTTTGAATTAATAAAACAGTTAATCTGGATTCGTGGCATGGACTCTAGAATAATGAATAAAATTTCCCAGATTGCTGATGTCTTTTTTGATAAGAAATAAACAGCAATTCTTTATTGGATTTCTTTTTACATTTCATTATCTTATAATTTTTAAGATTCTGATAGATATACCTGCGAAATAAGTTCTGCATTCTTTATATAAATTTATAATCTGAGAAATTCGCATTTCCTTCATTTAATTATTACTTCTAATTAGAGTTCTGGAATCTATTAGAGTTTTGGAATCTTTCCCTTAAGTTTTATCTCTTAAATTTATCAAAAATTGAAGGTTAAGAAAGGGTAGGTGGGGATTCGAACCCCAATAAACGGGATCTGCAGTCCCGCGCATCGCCGCTCTGCCACCTACCCTTGAATTTGGGTATTAGGATCCTTTACATAATGTTTTACCATATCCTTGGCCATATCCACATTTTCTCTTAAAGTTTTCATCAGTTTCTGCATGAATGTTATGTTATGAACTGTTACCAGGTAATGGAACTGAGGATCTTCACTTTTTAATAATTCTCTGAGGCCACTCCTATGGTAATACCTACAAGCCTCACATTCACATCCCGATTCTATGGGATTAAAATCCATAGAGTATTTGCTAGCCTTCAGATTTATAGGTCCTTTTGAAGTTAATGCATAACCGTGCCTTGCATTTCTGGTAGGATAGGTTGAATCAAATATATCTATTCCCTTTAATGAATACTCATATATGGACAATGGATCACCTACCCCCATCAAATAAATGGGCATATCCTTTGGAATTAATGGAACCACATATTCAACTATTTTATCCGTAACTTCTTTAGGCTCTCCAATTTTTAACCCACCTATAGCAATTCCATCAGAAGGAAGAGAGAGCATCAGATCTAGGGATTTCTTTCTCAGATCATAGTCATAACCTCCTTGGAATATGGAAAATCTTAATTGACCTGGAACCCTTTTTTGCAAGAATATTTTCCCCCATCTATAAGTCCTTTCAATGGATATTTCATATCTTTCTTTCGGTGATCCATATGGAGGGCAATCATCCAGCATCATAGCAACGTCTGAATTGATTATTTCCTGAATTTCAGAACTCTTTTCAGGAGTTACTTTTATTTGAACTCCAGATTTCTTATCTTTAAAAACTATCCCTTCATCATCAATATCCACTAACTCCTCCCTTATGATCTGGAAGCCTCCCGAATCTGTAAAGTAAGAGCCTTCGAACCCAGTATATCCATTTATTCCACCCTTGGCCTTAATTTTCTCAAGACCTGGGGTTATTGATAAATGCACAGAATTGGATATTACAGCCTTTATGTTCATTTCATTTACTTTTTTCCAAGGCATGGCCTTTATAAACCCTCTTGTAGCGACAGGCATAAACAGAGGGAGTTCTATCTCCCCATGCTTTGTTTTAAGTATTTTATCATTCATAAATATCTATTCCAATTTATGAAAACATTCCTGGCAATAGTACTTTCCAGCCTTATATATCAAGTTTTCATCATATTTCCTGCACTTATCACAATACCCCCTTACGCCTGAGACCAGAGGTTGTGTTTGCTCAAATACTTCCCTAGTAACCTCTATCAATCCTGGGGATAACCTGATTATGTCATTTTCCGTGAGTATACCTATTATTTTGCCGTCACTAACGACTGGAAG
Source organism: Methanobacteriota archaeon (assembly GCA_017857235.1). Lineage (GTDB taxonomy): Archaea > Thermoplasmatota > Thermoplasmata > Thermoplasmatales > JAFMDN01. The sequence goes on along the minus strand of JAFMDN010000008.1, from coordinate 39,561 downwards.
TCTCCTAATTCTATGCTTCCACATAATATTGGCTGCATCTTCCAAGTTCAGGTCTGGACCGATTGTTATTATCGGAAATGTCATAACAGTTTCTACCTTTGTAATAGCTGGATCCAAACCCTGTGCTACTACCTTGTAAATTATGTCCCTTTCGGTAATAATTCCATATTCATTTTTGCTTAGTCTAACTATTAAAGATCCTATCCTTTCAATTTTCATTATTTTTGCTGCATCCATTATGCTAATTTCCTTTTCTATAATGATTGGATTTCTGGTCATTACTTCTTCTACTTTGATTTCTTTCATCTATGGCACCTCCATTAAAGTTGTCCCTTTTTCAACTACCTTGAACGGCCTACATACTTTAGCTATTTTTTCTATTATATCTATTCTTTCACTCATATATTTTTGCAGCTTTTCAGGATCTCCACTTTTGTTTTCAAATAATATTTTTGCGGTCAAATAAAGGTAAACCTCCTTCTTAAGATTGAAAAGTGTAACTGGGTCGAAATTTTCTAGATTTATTATGTTTTCATTTACCATTTCTTTCATAGATATGAGACATACATAAAATAATTATCTCTCAAATCCAATATCAAATGTATGATTTACATTGGATGCTCGGGCTTTCAATATGATGATTGGATTGGAAAATTCTATCCCGAAGGTCTCGATAAGAAGTATTTTTTCCATTACTATTCAAGATTTTTTAATACAACGGAAATAAATTCCTCTTTCTATTCTTTCCCGCAAAGAGAAACTGTAATTTCATGGATTAGGAAAGCTAGGGCTGTTGAAGGTTTTATATTTTCCTTCAAATACCCTCAGGAAGTTACCCATTCTCAAAACCCATTTGAAGGAAAATCCATAGACATAGCAAATGAATTTCAAAGGGATGTATTAGAACCTTTTAGGAAAGAAGGTAAACTTGGGGCAGCATTAATCCAATTATCACCATTTTTAAATCCCGAAAAGGATCAAACAATAATCAAAAGGATTAATGATTTCTTAGGTTCTATAAATGTTAAGGATTATAGAAATTCCATGGAAATAAGAAATAGGGGCTTTCTTGTTCCTGGCATTCTGGAAAGTTTTTTGAAGATACTTTATGATCATAACGTTGCATTAGTATCAATTGATTCTCCATTATTCAACCCTTTCTACTATCCAACTGCTGATTTTTCCTATGTTAGATTTCATGGCAGAAACTATGATATTTGGTTTAAGCATGATGTCAATGATGGAAGATTAAACAGGTACGATTATTTGTATAGTATTGAAGAATTATTGCCGTGGGTGGATCTCGTAAAGAGAATGAATGGGGATGTTTTTATATATTTTAATAATCACGCGTATGCAAAGGCAGCCATAAATGCACTCGAATTTTCTCGGCTTTTAGGCATAAATGTAGATAAAAAGGGTTATAACCAAAGAGACCTTTCGTCTTTTGAATTGGAGATGGAGTAATCTGTATGAATCCAAGAAGGTTTTTTGAGGATTTAGCCAAGCAAAAAATAGAAAGATTAGCAAAAGAGTTACAAATTAAAGATCCACTGATAATCTATAAACCAAATCCTAAATTCGGAGATCTGGTATGGGATACACAAAAGTTAAAAATAGATGTACCTCAGGAAAGTGTAGAGAAACTTTGCGATGAAAATATAAAATTTCAGAAGTCTGGCAAGTTCATTAATATTACCTTCAATCCTGAAAAATATGCAAGGACTGTTCTCGATTTCATAAATTCTGGTGATTTCAAGAAAAATGAGGGAGGTCTTAAATATCTGATAGAACATACAAGCGCCAATCCCACTGGTCCTTTACACATTGGAAGGGCTAGAAACTCAATCATAGGAGATACTATGGCGAGAATTTTAAGAAGGTTGGGGAATGAAGTAAGAGTAGAATATTATATGAATGATATAGGAACTCAGGTGGAAGCCCTTCTAATCGGAATGGAAATTTTTCCAGATCTGAGTTACACAGAAGCCTATAGAAGAGTATACGAAAATATTGAACAATACAAATCTAAAATTGAAGAATATATGCTAAGAGCAGAACAAGGTGATATCGATTTTTTAAAGTCTACCAGAACCAGATTAGAAATGCTATTGGAGGATGTTTTAAGGGATCTTTATTCATTGGGAATTAGATTTGATGGAATCGTTTGGGAAAGTGATTTTATTTTAAACGGAGATGTTAAGGGAGTTCTTGAAAAACTGGAACCCTTTCTAAAGGATGAAAATGGAGCTAAATATATAGAATATAATGATGACAAGATATACCTTAAAAGGAGCAATGGAACTTCACTTTATTTCACCAGGGATATAGCTTACCATATTTATAAAGCCAAAAATTTCAATGTACCGATTGATGTACTCGGAGAAGACCATAAACTGCATTTTCAAAATCTTACTTATGTACTGAAATTGCTTGGAATTGAAAACATTAAGGTAATATTTTATTCATATGTAATCACAAAGGAAGGAAAAATGAGCACGAGGAGGGGAAATGTAATCTATTTAAGGGATCTTCTGGAAGAAAGCGTGCAATTGGCTGAAGACGAAGTAAGGAAAAGACATCCTGATCTGGATGAGAACTCCATAAAGGATCTTGCAACCAGAATAGGGCATTCAGCTGTCAGGTATAATATAATTAGGTATTCTCCAGAAAAGCCCATAACTTTTACATGGGAAGATGCCCTTAATTTCGAAGGTGAATCCGCTCCATTCATAATGTATTCCTATGCAAGAAGTAACTCCATTCTGAACAAGACTGAATCCTTCAATAAAGGTGATAATAAATTCGTGGAAAGAGAAATAGAACTGATAAAAAAGATGGGAGATTATACGGATATACTAGAAGAAGCCGGAAGGACCTATAGGCCTGACAGGTTAGCCCGCTACATTTATGAACTTGCTTCAACTTTCAATCAATTCTATAGAGATTGCCCTGTTTTAAAGGACCCTGAGAATAGGGACAGAAGATTAGAAATAGTTAAGGCGTTCAATATGGTATTAAAAGATGCCATGGAAACTTTAGGATTAGAAATAACTGAAAAATTATAAAAAAAATAAATTTTTTATTTAAGTTTCCTTATTTGCTTCTCTTCCTTGCCACCTTCTTTCTTTCTCCTTGAAAGACTGTAGTAAGCATATGCCAATATGCCTATTGCTATTACAACCACTGCGATTATCAGTGGTAAGAGGTATGCTGGCTGTGATACAGATATAGCTTTTGTAACCTCGGTATTCGTATTGAAGAAGCTTGGTTGCCCGACAGCATATACCTTTATTACCATGGTATATTGGCCAGAGCTTGGTGGGTAAATTACTAATGTTAGGTTTATTGCTTTGTTGGGCTCAATCACATTTGTGAAAGATTTATTTTCAATTACCTTACCGTTGATTGTAACTGTAATGTAATACTGCGTGGCATTCTCTAATCCTACATTCTTCAATTCCAGTTTCATTGTTGCAGGAGATCCCTGCTCAAAGGATTTGGGATATGTGACATTCAATATTTCTAATTCAGGCCTTACTGCTGAAACAAACAAGCTAACATTATCAAAGGAATGGTGATTGGATTGGTCTGTCACTTCAAGTGAGACTTTGAATGTTCCGTATTGTATGAATGATACCTTTACAACTGACATATTGGATGTTACATTTGTCATGTTATATACAACATTAATTGGAGCCTTTGTCCCGTTCGCATAATATATTGTCCAGTTGTATGATACTATGTATCCTCCATTAGGTGCAAATGACTTTGATGCGTTGAATGTTAGCATTTCATATTCCTTTGCAGATGTTACGGCTTTTCCGGTTGAATTGTAAATCGTGAATGCAGCAATTGGGGGTGTGGTATCATTGACATGTACCTGGAGGTTCCAGGTTATTGTATTACCTGCAGCATTTTCTAGTGTTATATTGACATAAACGAACTTAGACCCGAATGTTGGTTTAACAAAGGTATATGTAACGTTCAAACCTGTTTTCTTTGTACCTGTGAAATTCCAGTTCAATAACAATGGTAGGCTGCTGTTTTGGCCATTTGGCAGAACGTCCTTACTCCTTACAGCATTGAAATAAACAGGAGCTGTTTGATTTACCCATAATACATATGTTCCAGATGAAGACGATGTCTTATTGAATAGTGTCCTGCCTTCCTGCACAACCGTAAGTGACAGGGTTGGAGAATTTGAATCTGAAATTATTGTGAAATTGGTTTCGTTTACGTTGCCACCTACATCCGTTACCATTAATGAGGAATGATATATTCCGGCAGGAAGATTATCTGTTATATTGTAACCAGTCAGGGATGCTCCAGATATGTTCCAATTGAACTTCATCTGCATGTAATTATCCAACATTAGCACGTTATCAAAAGCAACATTGGATGCATTTAGTGAGAAATTCCTGTTTGCCGGTACAACGAAAGTAAAATTGGAGCTTGAATCATTTACAATGGGTGACTCGAAATAACCGCTCCAGCTGAACATTAATGAAGATAGAGTTATGGATGGTTTAACCCTCTGGCTTAACTTTATTGTAAGCCAACCATTGAAGTTTGAATTGCTTATACTTATAGTTCCTGTATAACCTGTAACATTAGCGATTGACTGGTTTATTATATTTGACCTCTCGTACGCAGATGGAATGTTTACAATATAGTTGTAAGTAATAAAGTTCTGAGATACTCCATTTTTATTAACATAAATTTGGAGTGTGTTAGTATTTGAAACATTGACTGTCTGGGTATAATATGCAGTATAAGTGAATGTAAATCCATACTGGCCGCCATAGTTCGTCTGGCTCAACTGTGAGGAGTAATTTACCATATTGTAAGAATAGGAATTGAAGAGTATATTATTCACGGTCTCCGTTGGAATTGAATAGTTCATTATCTCCCAAATTGTATTCTTTCCATTGCTTATCATATTTAAAAGCTTCATTTGATCATAAAGTGAACCTGAATTAGAATAGGGTAATGTTAGAAGAATTGTTGAATTTGTTATTGTAATGGATTCCTGAACCTTTAGAGACTTGAAATTTTGTGTAAAGGTAATAACTTCAGTTTGTGGTACCATGCTTGGGACAAGCTTAACTGTCTGGAACGTGATACCACTATTGCTCAAAACATTAACATTAAAACCGGTTGGAAGGTATCCTGGACTTGAAACAACTAAGTAGTAAGAACCGGGTTGCATTGTCAAAAGGAAGTATCCACCGTAGAAATTCTGGCTTCCCAGCAGCATTCCGTTTTGATATATTGATACTTGGAGATTTTTGATCACGGAACCATTTGTGCTGGTCACATATCCAGAGATACCGTTAAGGTTGGCTAAGCTTACATTCAGGTAGTTATTACCAACCACTGGAGTTATTGACACAGTATAATAAGCCACTGATCCAGTATTGTACTGGATAAACACTGTCTGGGTAATGTTTGTTGTACTAATGGTAAATGTACTTCCGTTCTGGATTGATGCTAATTCAAGCCCATTACTAAGGTAAGAATAAACGGACTGCGGTACCCCGTTGCTTACCTTCAATATTATATTTGAATTTACTGGGAACTTTTGCAATGATACATAAGTTAAAGGTTGTCCATTGTAAAAAGCTCCAGATTTATTAACTTCAATATTTAAAGATTCATAATTATAAATTTCATCATTCAACTTCTGGCTGGGAATATATACTATATAATTTCCCGGATAGACTGAAAATTCAACAGATGGTGAACTTATATTTGTCTGAATAACATTACCAGAAGGTGATTCTAAATAAACCGTCAACCCAGTTATGGGTATATTATTTGATATTGTTACAAATGCAAAACTTACCTGACTTGCTCCTTTGATTTGGGCATCTGCCATATAGTACATGCCACTTGCCAGGAGCAGGGCAATGGCTACCAATGCTAAGATCTTCCCAGCATTCCAACTCATCTTGTTACTACCTCCATTAGATTATACCGCACTGTAAATCGAATTAACTATTAAACCATTGTTATGAACAAGTCCATAACCCAAATTTTATAATAGAAAAGATGTTAAAATTTTGACAATTCATTAGATAAAAAGTAGTTATATGAAATTTGAAATTAAAAATTCAGGAAATTAAAGAAACTTCTTCAACCTCTACTTCTCCTACTCCCTTAACATTTCTCAAACTCTGTTCAAGCTTATCCATTAAGCCTTCTTTATCATCCATCACAACCACAAGCTTTATTGCTTTTAGGCCAAAAGCCAGGTCTTCTATATTTATACTTCCTATGTAATAATCTCCCTTTACCACCGAAGATACCTGCTCTTTAATAGAAAAAACATCTGTTTCTTCGGATTCTGGCATTACCTTTATTGTTGCTGCAACCTTTCCCAAACTATCACGGCCCCTTAAACCCACACTTCGGACATTCATAGGCTATAGACAATTCCCTGCAACTGTCGCATCTAGCAATTGTTTCCTGACCGCAATTAGGGCATAAAAAGAAGGTTGCGCCTCTTCCTTCGAGCCCTATTCCACATGATGAGCAATATTCAGGATATTCCATCTTTATCAGTCCCTGTATAAATAATAGAATAAAATCTTTTCATGGTAAATATTATTGTGCTGAGTTTTATAATCATGTACCCCAGAAGGGTTTTTCTTTCCTTTTAATGTTGATTATTTCATCCAAAACCATTTTTTCATCTAATGTTAGTTCTTCTCCTTGCAGTGCCTTCGCATCGTTTTCATTAAGATTGGAATACAGTATGTCATTTTCCTTTATCTGTCTGCCAACAGTAACATCATCCATTGCTACTGCAATTTCTTCACCCTGCTTGGCTTCCTCCAGCGACTGATCCCCGTTCCTCATACTTTTGATGATTCCGAGATCTTTCCCATCACTCCGCATCATTGGAGTCTTGACCCTCAGAGTGCCTGCTATTACTCTCACACCGAATATCGCAGGTTTTGAAATCCTAAATATCCTATCTGGCAAAACTTGGATCTTGACAGGAAATGTAATGTGCTTTCTCTTTTCCTGTAATTCTCTTTGCTTTAGGTCGTTGATTACTTTAATTATCTCGTCCTTGATTCCGTATATTATATTGCCTTCAAGGACTTCAACACCTTCTTCTCTAACCATTACTGGTACATTAAATGCCACAATAATCCTATTTTCAATCTTATTGTTTGTCTTGGCATCTGTAAAGTCCCTCTTTGATACTGGACCCACTTCAGCCTTTTTTATTGGGATATTAATCCTGGATAATTCATACACCAATGCTTCGAGACTGCCTACAGTATCCGCTTTAACCACGATTCCTTCGGGCTCAAGTTTAAATGATCCTTTAATTGCATTTTCGATTTCCTCTCTAATTTTAACCAAGTCACCTTCAGCTTTTTTAAACGGACTCCCAGGTATTATTCCACCTTCACCCTGCAATAGTAGCCTTACCCCAGATGCAGCCCTCACTTCGTTCACACTCAAAAATTTATCCCGGGGGTCTCTAATCTCATCCAGGGGTTTTGGCTTGAACATTCCCTTGATTCTTAGGGCTTTAACACCATTAACTGTACCTATCATTATGGTATCCCCTCTTCTGAGAATACCGTTGTAAAGTATTGCATCGGCTACTTCTCCCATTCCCCTCTCTTCTCTGACTTCTAAAACTGTTCCTTCTGGAGTTTCATTTTCGTTCCTTAATTGGGATTCAAGGTAAGTTTGAGCCAATCCGCTAAGTACCATTAGCAGATCTGGAATACCATAACCGGTTTTAGCAGAAACGGGAACTATGGCAAAATTCCTTGTAAAATCTGAGATTCTATCGAATCTTTCTGCACTGATTCCAATCCGTGATAGCTGACCGGCGAGATCATATATCCTTTCATCCAAAACTTCAGCCTTCCTCTGATCCATATTTTTCAATGATGTTAGGAATGCCCCCTTCTCGCCTGAAAATCCTTCTAACAGATCCACTTTATTAGCCGCAATAACAAAGGGTGTCCTGAATTTTTTAAGAACCTCTATGGACTCTTTAGTCTGAGGCATTATTCCCTCTCTTATGTCTATGACCAGTACTGCCAAATCTGCTATAGATCCACCCCTGATTCTCAGGGAGCTAAACGATTCATGTCCGGGAGTATCAATAAATAGCAACCCCGGAATTTTGAAGGTTCTCTTTCCAATAATATCTTTGCAAATTCTATATATTTCTTCAATCGGGACTTCGGTTGCCCCTATGTGCTGGGTTATGCCGCCAGCCTCTCTGGCAGCTACCATCCCACCTCTTATCCTATCCAGGAGAGATGTTTTTCCATGATCTACATGACCTAAAACCCCAACAATGGGCTGCCTTATCCACATTTAAATTCACAACCAATTTTCATCTACCCTCTTATATTCAATGATTTCTTTTTCATTGAAGAAAATGGGTATTTCATAAGAAGCAGAGTTTTCAGAATCGCTCGCATGAACCAGATTAAAATCTATGCTAAGTGAGAAATCTCCCCTTATAGTTCCTGGTTCAGCCTTGGCTCCGTTAGTTGCCCCTACAAGTTTCCTTGTGACCTCAATTGCCTCCTTCCCTTCCAGAATCATAGCAACTACTGGACCGGAAGTTATGTAATCAATCAGGGAGTTGTAAAAGGGCTTCCCCTTATGGACTGCATAGTGCCTCTCGGCCTGTTCTTTGCTTACCATCATAAGCTTCATGGCAACAACTTTTAATCCCTTGTCCTCAAATCTCTTTACAATTTCACCAATTTTTGCTCTCTGGACTCCATCTGGCTTTATTAAAACAAGAGTTCTCATTGAATCACCGCTTCAAACATTCTGGTTCTCAGTTTTAGATTTCGAATTTTCTACTGTACTTTCTGAAGAATTTTTGACATTTTGATTTTGTTGTTCTGCCTTCAGCGATCTCTTTGCTTCTGTAAATTCCTTAGTCCACCTTACTTTCCTTGGTTCCCTTCCAAGTTTTAGGTAATTCTTTTCACATTTGGATTTATCAAAGAAAAGAATTGTCCCATCTTTCCTAACGAACATCTTTCCTGTACCAGGCTCTATCTTGTTGCCGCAAAATGAACAGTACCTGATTTCCATTTAAATCACCTAACTGACAGCTTTCTTGCTTCTCTAGCTGTCTCCCTCAGCATCAAGATATCTCCGACTCTCACTGGGCCCATTACGTTTCTAGTTAGAACCCTACCCTGATCTGGTCCAGCAAGAACCTTTATCTTGACCTGAGTAGCTTCACCGGCCATCCCTGTTCTTCCGATTATTTCCAGAACTTCACAAGGAATGGCATCATTTTCTACCATTTCTATCACTCTTACTTCTTGATTTCTTTGAACTTATTTGTCAATTCTTCAAGTAGCTGCTTACCATTTCCAGGCTCAATAACAGCTACTGCAGCAGCACTCTTTAGATCAAGCCTCTTTCCAAGATCTTCCTTTTTGGCTACATAAAGATATGGTATTCCCTTTTCATCGCACAACATTGGTAAGTGAAGCACTATCTCCGGTGGTTCAACATCCTCTGCAATTATAACTAGCTTAGCTTCGCCCCTTTCCACAACCTTAGTTACCTCGTTTGTTCCCTTCTTCACTTTTCCAGTTTCCTTTGATACTTCAACTAACTGCAAGGCCTTTTCCTTTAACTCACTTGGAGTCTCAAACTTAACATATGTTCCAACCATTTTCTTACCTCCTTCACATTTCAGTCATTGGCTCCAATGTAATCCTTTAAACTATAAATATTTTCATAGGGTCAAGTTAAGCCAGGTATTTTTATACAAATAAATACTGCCGGATTCAGCTATAGAACCATTGTTAGGGCTTAGCAGATAATATGTATAATTTGATGTCATCAACATCAAAGAATACTTAATGCCAGAATACAGGTGAATTTCAAAGTCTGCTATCTTGAAAATGTAATTATCCAGAGCGCTTGATGGATAACCCTTTAAGAAATAAGGCACTGAATCATAAATGTTAACGGTATTATAAAATTGAAAAACGTACTGAGAATAATTGTAGCTAATATTGTGCAAAAATAAATTCCACTTTACGATTGGATATTGATCTGCATAAATATTTGAAAAATTGAAGTCAACGGGTATCATTTTCCATTTAAAGTTATATATTTCTTCATACACTGTCGTTCCCGCGTAACTTCCATTCAACAAATTTTCATTTTTACTCAATATCAAATATTTAGCCCCGTTTTTTGCTATATAGCTTTTGCCGTCGAGTGTAAACTTCACATATCCGTTGGATACATTTATGGAAGCTTTATAATTTCCGCTGCCCAATGGAAACCATTTTGGATTAAATATATACCTTATTGTCCCGTTTGATACTTCAGTATAAGAATATGTTCCAAAAGCAACACCATTAATTGTGGAAATACCTAGTTGATCATAGCTTTTATTACTGTCCCAAATGGAAAATACTGAATAGGTAATATAGTCACTTTTGAAAATGGCCCTGGAAATGGATACATCAAATGATATGCCTGTCACATTTACAGTTTTTCCGCTGTAAATTTCACCTATATATATGTGAGTTCCAGATTCACTTGGTGTCTGTGGGAGATAATAAGGTAATATTATGTTCATGGATATATAAAGTATACCGAGTACTATTGCTATGGCTAAAACTCTGCTAACAATTTTATAATTCATTAAACCATAATACCTAATATACGGAAAAAATTTTTCATAGGTTGTTATTAAGGGTGAATGAGTACCTACGAACATTTACAGGACAATATAAGAAACCTGGATTTGGGGCCAATAGATACCGTGGATTTTGCATATTCAGAAAAGGATACGATAATAAAGATAGAGACGGATGAATTTACTTCTGTTTGCCCAAAGACGGGGTTGCCTGACTTCGCCAGGATAGAGATAAACTATATACCTGACAAGAAACTAATTGAATTGAAGAGCTTCAAACTATATCTTTATAGATATAGAAACGTTGGGATATTCCAGGAAAATGCGATTAACAAGATTCTGGAAGACATAGTTAAATATGCAAACCCTAAGTTCGTTGTTGTAAGAGGAATATTCAACGTTAGGGGAGGCCTTAAGACCACAATAACCTGCCGATACCAAAAGATATAAATGAGATTTTAATAGATATAAATGTTCCCTCTGGAATAGTGTTTGAAAATATGATAACACTGGACGACGGGGAACTACAGGGGTTATTGGGCCCCTCCCAGAGGTAGGGTGTGTCGCCCATCGATGATAAGGAGGCCAGAATTCACCCCATATCCCCGGATGGGTCAAAGGGAATGATAATGATTTCCCTTGTTACATCTGGGGAATATTTTCAATTCCTTTAATGTCAATTATATCGAAACCATACTTTTTGAATTTCTCAACAAGATTAGACAGTGCTTCATTCCCATATACCTTCAACCGCATAGTAACCATTTGCCTTCCAACAGGTACTTCGTATGAAAACAATTCTGTATTTAGCTCCTCAATGCTTAGCTTTAAACTTGCTATGGTTTCAACTGCTTTCTTTAGCTCCCCGGGCCTATTATCCAGTACAAATTTAATTGTAAACTCCCTTCCGATTTTTAGCAGATTATATTCGATTATCTGTGTTAGGAGGGTTAAGTCTACGTTTCCACCTGAAATAAGGGCAATAGATTTTTTACCCCTGCCATCAACTTTTCCGCTTAGAAGTGCAGCAACCGATGCGGCTCCTGCCGGTTCTGCTACTATTTTCCCCCTTTCAAGAAGAATGAACATAGCTTCGGAAATTTCGTTATCTGAAACAGTTACAACATCATCAATATACTTTCTAGCAAGATTAAATGTGAGTTCCGAAGGAGATTTTATAGCTATGCCATCGGCTATTGTTGATACAGATTCAAGTTTGACTGGAAACCCATTTTGGAAACTTAATTTCATAGATGCTGCCTTTTCTGATTCGACTCCTATAATCTTTCCCTTGTATCCCTTTTCCCTTAGGTATAATGAAATTCCAGATATTAGACCCCCTCCGCCTACTGGAATCAAAACAAAATCTGAATCCATTGCCTCCTCTAAAATTTCAACCCCTATGGTTCCCTGGCCAGCTATGACAAATGGATTGTCAAATGCATGAGCAAATACGAGTCCGTGGTGCCTTGCCATGTCCTTTGCAAATTCTGTTGCCTCATCAAAAGTCTTTCCAAAAAGTATTACATCGGCACCGTAATTCCTTGTGGCTTCAACCTTAACCGGTGGGGCAAATTCCGGCATGACAATGGTCGCATGTAAACCTAGTAACCTAGCGGCTAGCGCCACTCCTTGACTATGATTTCCTGCACTTGCAGCTATTACATCCTTCTTAATATTATAAAGAAAATTATAAGCTCCCCTTATTTTAAAGGAGCCGCCCCTTTGGAGATTTTCAAGTTTAAGAAATACTTCTCCGCCTACCTTTTCTGATACGGATCTGCTTTTTTCCAAAGGTGTATCTTTTATGATACCTTTTAAATTTCCATATGCCTCTTCGATATTTTTGGAATTAATTATATCAGAGTAATCCATGTATATTTCCCTCGTCATCTATATCTACTTCTTCTGAGATTGGATGCTTCGGCAAACCTGGCATGGTCATTATTTCTCCAGTTAATGGAACCGCAAATTTTACCCCTCCAGATAACATAATATCCTGAACTTTTATAGTGAAGTTTTTGGGCCACCCTAGTTTATTCTGGTCATCGGAAATGGAGTATTGAGTTTTTGCCATGCAGACGTCAAAATCATTCAAGTTGTTCTCGTCTATTTCCTTTAAAACTGATAATGCTTTCTTTGAGAATTCCACACCGCTTGCTCCATATACTGTTTTTGCTATTTTCTCAATTTTATCCTTGACCTTGTCGGTTGGTTCGTAGGTGAAGTTGATCTTAACTTCTTTATTCTCATTTAGAACTTTTAGTACTTTGTTTGCCAAATCAACTGCTCCTTCGCCTCCCTTCAAATAGCCTTCATTTACAGCAAATTCAATCCCTCTAGCCTTCAATTCTTTACTTATGTATTGAATTTCTTCATCTTTGTCTTCCTTGAATTTATTAAGTGATACAACCACAGGCACTCCATATCTTCTCATGTTCTCAATGTGATAATAAACATTTTCAAGACCCTTAACCAAGTATTCAAATTTATCCTCCTTTTTCATTCCTCCGTGGTGCTTGATTGCTTTTATAGTTATAACTATGACCGCAAGGTCAATATTGTAGCCTCCCCTCCTTAGTACTATATCTATAAATTTTTGAGCCCCCAGATCAGATCCGAACCCAGCTTCAGTGACGACGTAATCTGCTAACTTTAGGGCGATTTTATCGGCTAATACGCTATTGTGACCGTGTGCTATGTTCCCAAAGGGACCAATATGAACAAATGCTGGTACTCCTTCTGTTGTCTGTACCAAATTTGGTTTTATGACGTTTTTTAAGAGTGCCGCCATGGCTCCCTGAGCTTTAAGATCCTTGGCTCTAAGCTGTTTTCCGTCCTTATCGTAACCAATTATTATGTTTCCAAGCATTTCCTTTAATTGTCGATAATTCTCTGCAAAGCCCATTATGGCCATAATTTCAGAGGCTGGTGTGATGAGGAATGAATCTTCAGCCAGTGCACCTCCTTGATTCCCTATCCCAACTATTATATTCCTTAGAGACCTATCATTCATGTCAATTGTTCTTTTCCACCTGAGCTCCTTTAAATCAATATTTAATTCATTTCCATGAAAAACATGGTTGTTTATGAGTGCAGAAAGCAGGTTGTGGGCAGCTGAAATTGCGTGGAAATCACCTGTAAAGTTCAGGTTTATTTCATCCGATGGTAAAACTTGACATTTTCCTCCTCCTGTGCCTCCACCCTTAACACCGAAGTTCGGTCCTAAAGAAGGTTCCCTTAGTGTTATCATTACCTTTTTTCCAAGGTATTTTAGCCCCTGAGAGAGTGCGATTGTGGTAGTTGTCTTTCCCTCTCCGGCAGAAGTAGGGTTCATTGCAGTTACTAGGATTAACTTTCCATTTTTCCTGTCTTTCAATCTTTCAAGAATCTTCGGGTTCACTTTTGCCATGTATCTTCCATAAAATTCTAATTCATCATTCAAAATTCCTATCTCTTTAGCTATTTCACTAATTTCTTTCATTTTCCCACCTCATAGGTCTTCAAACATTTTTCCATATAGATTTGACACAAGATTATCGCTTCTTTCCTTTAAAAATTTCGCCCTTTCAGCTATGGGTTTTTTAAATTCTTCGTCCTTAATTAGCTTCAGATTTATGTTAACATTTAATAAGGATCCATCTAGGCTGGCCTTAAGGAATAGCAATGAGCAATATCCATCTGAAATAGCATTCTTATTTCCTTTTTCTATTATTAGTAGAGATTTTTCCATCATGGAAAATGCTAACTCAGCTGTCTCCAAAGGTACTAGAGTTGCATCCTTTAGCCTCAATTGTATCTTCTCAGACCTTAACTTCTTTTGTTCTTCAGATTCTTTGGGCAATGACATGGCCTCTGAAAGTCTATTGAATGCTTCAACATCTTTAATGCTCTGCAAATATAGAAGATTCATTGCCTTTTTAGCTTCATTTTCTATGCTTATCATTAATTCACGATGCTCATCATAACCTTTTTTATCTTTGGTAAGACCCGCCACCATTGATATTAAAGCCGATCCTAATGCTCCTACCAGAGCGCTTGCAGAGCCTCCACCAGGTGCTGGTTTGTTACTTCCCAGATCTTCCAGATAATACCTAATGGTTTGCTTGTAAAGGATGTCTATTAATCTTTTTTCGATCACCTGGTCTGTTTTGAAATCGTAATTTTGAAGATAAAACCTGTATATTTCATTGAATGCGTCGATGGGAATCATCCCTATTAATTCGCTTCTAGAAATCTGCATTCCTCTAGCCTGTCCCTCCCTTTTAACAAATTCAAATACCTGTGGGATTGGAGTTTCTCTGAAATTTATCAAATTCATTGATACCTGTACTTCATTTGTTTCCTTTAACTCAAAACCAAGTGCCCTTACGTTCTTAAGCCCCCCTGTTTTCTCTCTAACCCTTTTTGCAATATCTTTTGCACCTTTTATATTTCTGGAGTTGAAATCAACATTGAACGCAATGAGAAATTCCCTTGCACCAATTATAGTGGCACCAGCTTTTCCTAATACCGATGGCCCGTAATCTGGTTTGTATCTCTCATCTGTGTTTATTAAAATTTTAAGTTGCTCATATTGGGTACTTTCATTTCTAATATCTGCTAGATTTTTCCTGTATGGGAAATTTGCTGCTTCACCATATAGATAAACCGGAATTTCTAATTTTTCGCCAACTTCTTTCCCTAGTTCTCTGGCAAGTTCAATACAATATTCCATTGGAGTATTCAATAAGGGAACGAAAGGAACTACATCAGCCGCCCCAAATCTTGGATGTTCCCCTTTGTGCTCATCTAAGTCGATTATAGAAGATGCTTCCTTTATTGCCTCAAATAGAGCATCCTTGACAGCCTCCCCTTCCCCTACAATAGTAATTACACTTCTATTGTGATCAGAATTCATCTCTATATCTAGTATTTCTACTGGATATTTCTTAATTGCATTGACTATTCTATCTATTTTACCTTTATCCCTTCCTTCACTGAAATTGGGTACAGACTCTACGAAATACATGTTAACACCTCATATAATTTTCATTTCTTTTCCTATTTTTTGGAATTTATCAATGGCAAACTGTATATCTTCCTTGGAATGAATTGCTGATGGCATCAGCCTTATTCTGGCTGTACCCTTTGGTACTGTAGGATAAACTATGGGTGATGCAAAGACCCCTTCTCTATAAAGGGCATTGCTAAACTCTACTGTCTTTTTCTCATCACCTATTATCACTGGTGTTATTGGTGTTTTACTCTTTCCAGTATTGAATCCTAAAGACGATAGCCCTTCTTTTAAAAATTTGGAATTATCCCACAACTTCCTGAGCAAAGAATCATCCCTTTCCATAATTTCTATACTTTTCATAATAGCTGCTATTTCAGGTGGGTTTAGAGCTGAAGAGAATAAGAATGGTCTTGCTCTCTGTTTTAAATAATCTATGAGATCGTGTGATCCAGCCACAAAACCACCCATAACGCCAATTGCCTTGGAAAATGTACCCATCTCTATATCAACTTTGTCCACTAAATTGAAATGATCGACTATACCTCTACCATTCCTACCAAGAACTCCCTCACCATGGGCATCATCAACATAAACCATGGAATCATATTTAATTCCCAGGTCAGCGATTTCATTCAAAGGGGCAATGTCTCCATCCATGCTAAACACACCGTCCGTCACGATTAAAGATTTCATCCCACTTCGCCTGTTTTCCTTTAATTTATTCTCCAGATCTTTAGTATCTAGGTGAGAGTAAACAATTTTTGTGGCGCCGCTAAGTCTGACTCCGTCTATTATAGAGGCATGATTGAGTTCTTCACTGAAAATTACGTCATCTTTTCCTACTAGGGCTGGAATAGTTCCTAAATTCGCTAGAAGTCCACCCTGGTAAACTATAGAATCTTCCATATGCTTGAAATGCGCAATCTTTTCTTCCAGCTTTATATGAATTTCCATTGTTCCAGCAATACTTCTTACTGCTCCCGCTCCAACCCCATATTCATCAACTGCTTTTTTCATGGCTTCTCTAACTTCAGGATGGTTTGCTAAACCAAGGTAATTGTTACTGCACATATTAAGCAAGTTTCTACCTTCAATTTTTACCCATGCCCCCTGAGGACTTTGTAAAACCCTTATCGGAACATATCTACCAGATTCTTTTAGTTGCTTTAATTCATCCTTCACCCAATCCATTTTACTCATAATTGTATATTGTTTGAAAGTTTATAATTGCTTTTCAATGTATTTTTTATATCATTTAATTTTTTCAAAGTTGGTTACAAAATCCGTTTAATATTTGTTTTAGTATTTATTTACACATATGACTTTTGAAAAAATATTGATCACTGGAGCATTAGGCCAAATAGGATCAGAATTGGATCAATATCTCTCTGAAATATTCGGGAGGGACAGAATAATTATTTCAGATATTAAAGAAAAGAATGATCCCCGATATAAAAAAATCGATGTAACTGACTTTAATTCTCTTAATTTCTTAGTGGAGAAATATAAAGTCGATACAATTTATCATCTGGCTGCAATTCTTTCCGCAACCGGTGAAAAATATCCAGACTTAGCTTATCGCGTTAACGTGGATGGTCTCCACAATGTACTCGAAGCAGCGAGAATCAATAAAGTATCCCAGGTATTCATACCTAGCACCATAGGGGTTTTTGGACCTGAAACACCTAGGAGGAATGTTCCTATAGAGACTATTACGAGGCCTACTACTCTGTATGGAATCACGAAGGTTTTTGCTGAGCAGCTAGGGAATTATTATCAGAGAAAATTTTCATTGGATGTCAGAGGAGTGAGATTCCCAGGATTGATCAGTTACAAGTCGCCTCCCGGTGGGGGTACTACGGATTATGCAATCGAAATGATAATTAGTGCTGTCAGGAAACAAAATTATACTTGCTTCCTTAGGGAAGATACGGTACTTCCTATGATGTATATGCCTGACGCATTAGAGGCAATTCTTAAATTATCTGAAGCTCCTCTGGAAAAATTGATACATCACACTGACTTTAACCTAACAAGTTTTTCATTTTCCCCTAAAGAACTAGCACACGAAATATCAAACTATTATCCGGAGTTCTCAGTCATATATAAACCAGATTTCAGACAGGAAATCGCTGATTCATGGCCAGAATCTCTTGATGCGTCTGCAGCCAGAAGGGAGTGGGGCTTTGCTCCGAAATACAACTTCAAGGAAACTGTTAAAGATATGATATACCATCTTCAGGAAATCTATGGACATTAAGACTTTTTTGAAAAAATCCAATTTTAATTTTTATATACCTGTATCTTGTGATGTAAAGGAAATTAGCTTTAGGGAAGAGGGAGAAAGATGGTCCACATTAAGATTTTTATGCGATTATAAAGGAATGAAATACAGATTCAAGGAATTCTTCTTAGATTGGTTTTATACGGGATACCCAAAATCCCTGATGAAAAATTTTATGGAAACCTACTCCATAGTCAAATTTGAAAAAATTGGTGAGTTCAATGTCTTCTTTGGGTTTGATTACAAAAATCTCTATGCTGCGAGCATATACCATAAAGGGACGCAAATAGAAATTGAAGCTTTGGATGACAATTATGACAAAAATAATTTTGAAGAACTGATCTTAAGTATTAATCAGATTGAAAATGCAAATTTAAATGATCTTCCTTTTCACTTAAGGAGCTTCCATGCAAGATCAAAAAAATGGGAATGGTTTGAAGAAAAGAGAATAGCACTAGCTAACTGGTATTTGCTACCAAAAAAGATGGATCATTATAATGTTTCAGTAGGAGATCTTGAGCATTCAACAGGAAAGATAGAATTTTTTATATTTTCAAATTCTGACTTTTCCCAGGTAATGTGGCTGGAATTCGTTGATGAAAATATACGAATTGAAAATGCATATTATAAATTTAGAAAAACCATAGGAATATATAATGAAATTTCTGAGAACCATTTTACACTTTTTGGAATTAGACATCCATCTGGACCAGCATTAATGCAAAATAAAATTGGAAATAAGGTAATTACTTTCACATCTAATTCATATAACAATAAATATAATTTCATTAAAAATTATGATAAAGCTTTAATGTTTCTCTCTGCGAACTTGAATAAAGATTTATTTAAGTTCATGATTTAATTTTATGATTATATCTAACCCTTCTGAAATTAGGAAATTACTTGATGAGAGTAAAGTAATAGCAGTGGTTGGAATGTCCCCCAATCCTGAAAGAGATAGCAATAAAGTCGGAAAGTACCTTATGGATAAGGGGTATACGGTAATACCTGTAAATCCAACAGTTAACGAAATTTATGGCAGGAAATGTTATCCCGATTTAAGTAGCATTCCTAAGGATATTAAGATAGATATAGTCGATGTATTCAGGAATCCCGAAGCTTCGAAAGAAGTCATAAAGGAATCGGTTAAATTGAATCCAAGGGCAGTGTGGCTTCAGTTGGGAGCAGAAAGTAAGGATGCCATTAAATTAGCACTGGACCTCGGACTAAACATAATTTATGGAATTTGCATCATGGAAACCCATAAAAAATTGGAGAAAAATGAAGAATTTTTTGTCCCAGACCTAGAAAAATTGAGCTAATTCCTTATTTTATTGACGATTTTTCATAACATATTTTAGATTAAATTTAAAAATTGGCATTAGATCTAATTATCAAAAATAGCGATAAACTTATATATTAAAATAATATATTATCAATATGGTTGGAATAAACGACCTCGCAAGGGAAGTTGCGAAAGATGCAAATGTTTCTGTAAAGAGTGCTGAAGAGGTCATAAGGAAGGCATTCCAGAAGATTATTGCCCACGTTGACAAGGGAGAAAAGGTTAGGATTGCTGGTTTTGGTATATTCTCAAGAAAGATGACCAAGGCCAGAACAGCCAAAAACCCCAGGACAAAGCAACCAATAAAGGTACCGGCCAAGAATAAACTGTACTTCAGTGCATCCCAGAAAGTCAAATATAAATAAATTTATTAATTTTATATTTTATTTTTCAGAATATTTTACTCAATTTTAAAACTTTACCAGAGTAAAACATCAAGATCCAACCCAAGAAATAAATTACTCCTAAAATTTGATTGGTTGTGTTCATTTCTATTAAATCAATGAATTTCAGTGCAGAGTAATATAGGAGAAATAAGCCTAACAATACTAAGATTATGGTGCCAGCTAGCCTTTCCATATTCATCCTCGATTTGAATGCTAGCTCTGCGAAGAAAAGACTTATCGCACCTGCAACAAAGACGAGATAGTCAAATCTCGGATAA
Organism: Methanobacteriota archaeon; assembly: GCA_017857235.1. Taxonomy (GTDB): domain Archaea; phylum Thermoplasmatota; class Thermoplasmata; order Thermoplasmatales; genus JAFMDN01. Next base: position 19,597 of record JAFMDN010000008.1, on the reverse strand, counting down.
TTTGAGAGAAGATATACTGAAGATGTGGAAAAGAAGATGAAACCCATTATAAATATTAAACCCCTGTGCTTCCTTTTCACGATCAAGTAATGCCAATAAATAGTTTACCTTTATGGCTAAGTACCATTCATAAGACAGAATGTACTGCATAAAACAATATTATAACAGCAAATATCAGGACGGTTAAAAAGGAGAATACTTTCACCAGTTCATTGAATTTACCAGAAAGGAACTTGTTTATTCCCAGAGGAAATATAGTTATCCATGTTATAATCCCGAGGAAAAAACCTATTGCTGATATATAGGAAAATTGATTTAACATGAATAAGCCAACGGTTATCCACCATGTTATCTGAAAGGGATTAGACAGACCCATAGTGAGCCCCACGAAAAAATTTCCAGAAATTTTCTTCGACGGCATCTTAGACCTTAATATACTTACTGATAGGTACAGTAAGTAGAATCCGCCAATGAAATAGAGTATATGTAAAACTGGTAATGTAATATACCTCTTAACTTGAAATATTATAATGAAAAAAATCAAATCAGCGGTCATAGCACCGGCCCCTACGGATGTTCCATGTAATTTTGACTTTAATGATTCATTGGCTATTATGGCATTTACTGGACCTGGAGGGACAGCAAGCGATAACCCAAATAAGTATCCAAATATAAAAAAGTATATTGGAATTTGTATCATTGAACTAAAAATTGTTTAGACATAATTAACTTTACCACAGAAAAATTTAAAATTTAGTACTAGAAATCTTAATATAATAAACAATTATCTATTTATGATGTCTAGCAATTCTGCAAATGTAAATAAGTCAAAAGGTTTGATAATCGTGATTTCTGCCATCCTAACCATCATACCATTTTTTGCTCTTATCGACATACCCTTCTACAATCGAACCAATCCAGAATTAGGCGGGTTGCCATTTTTCTATTGGTACCAAATATTGTGGCTATTTGTGGCTGCTGCCTTATTTGCCACGGCTGGCATAATATATAACAGATACGGAGGTGAATAAATGCTACAAATAGATGGTACGGCTGCTTTTACAATATTGTTTGCAGTGTTCCTCATACTGGGTTTTTATGGAAGATATTGGAGAAAAGGAGACCTATCAAAATTAGATGAGTGGGCACTTGGGGGTAGAAGGTTCGGGGCATTCATAGTTTGGTTCTTGGTTGGTGCCGACCTCTATACTGCTTATACATTTATAGCTATACCATCATCTGTATTCAGCATAGGCGCAATATATTTCTTTGCCGTACCCTATGTTGCTGTAACTTTCGGAATAGCTATGTGGGCCATGCCTAAACTTTGGAAGGTATCAAAGAAAGAAGGTCATGTCACAGGTGCTGATTTTGTTAGGAAACATTTTAACAGCAGATCACTCGCCATCTTGGTAGCACTTGTAGGAATAGTAGCTGAGCTTCCATACATCGCATTACAGATAGTTGGCATGCTTTCTGTAATGTTTGTAATGCTTTATGGTTTGGGTAGTATTAAACTTGTATCAGATCTAGCACTCATACTCTCATTTGTAATACTTGCAATTTTTACATATTTCAGTGGGCTAAGGGGGGCAACACTTACAGCAATTTTCAAGGATGCCATTATACTCTTTACGGTAGCACTGGTCATAATTGTGGCTGTGGTCAATATCGGATTCACAAAATCATTCCAAAGCTTACCAGTTAAATATTACCATCTGCTTCCGTTGCAAGTCAATGCATACTGGAGTCTATTCCTAATGAGTGCTTTGGCTCTTTATCTATACCCTCATGCAATCACTGGATCACTTAGTGCCAAGGATCCAAAATCCCTAAGGATCAGTCAATCCCTTCTACCTCTTTATGGGGTTGGTCTAGCTCTTTTAGCACTTTTTGGAATACTTGCATATGGTAGCTCATCCACCCATGCATTTTTGATCCAAATTCCTGCGGCTTCAAGGGGAACCTATGTAGTCCCTGCCTTGATATTCTATACATTGCCTTCCTGGTTAACAGGTGTGGCGTTCTTGGGTATATTCATTGGCGGATTAGTGCCTGCATCCATAATGGCTATCTCTCAAAGCAACCTTCTTACAAGAAACATAATAAAGGAGATAAAACCAAATTTAACATCAAAAGGAGAGTCTCTAGTGGCGAAAGTGGGCACTATAATATTCCTGTTCATTGCTTTGGGGTTCGTCTTCCTGTTCCCTCTGTCCTATTCAGTTCAGTTACAACTACTGGGTGGAATTTTGATACTGCAAACCCTACCTTCAGTATTTTTAGGATTAATAACCAATAAACTCAATAAGTATGGACTCATGACTGGACTAATTGTTGGTATTGGGTACGGTTTATATCTGATGGAGGTAGCTAACCACTTCAAACCTTGGACCACTACCTTGATAACCATGCCGCCGTTTAATTATCCACTGTTTATTGGATTCATTGCGTTGCTTGCCAACTTAGTTGTAGTCCTGATCATCTCCCTTATAGCATTGCCATTTTCTAAGAAAAACACAGTAACTGAAAACTAAAATTTTCTCGCCCATTATATTTTTAAACTTTTTTTTAAAATTCTATATTAAGTATTAACCCTTCCACAACCCTATTGCTAAACCTATTATAAATACAATGAAACCAGTTCCCAGTGAAGGTATATCTGAATAAAAAATTGAAAAGTGTTTATTGAATTCATAGAACATTATATGCAGGAAACTATAATAGGAAATATTTGCAAAATGAATACCGGCATATGATAAAATGAGAATCGCAATTATAAAGAGTATTATGGATACTACTCCCTTCTTTATTGCTAGCCCGAGGAATAGACCGCCGAAGAACAATAGGATAATGGTAAGTATGTCCATTTGATAGTTATTTTAATGACATATATAAATAGTGATCAATGTTATACGTATTTGTAATTATTCCAAGCAATTAACAAATTAAAAAAAATATAGTTTAATTTCTAATTTCCTTCTCCGCTAGAATTATGGTTATGACTACAACAAATAATGTAGTTAATAGCAAATAAACAAAATTGTTTAAAACCGTATTCCATTGTGCTTGTGATAATTTGCCATTTATTATTATAGTTCTGATTATAATAGCGGACCAAGAAACCGGATTATATTGTGCAATATTTCCTATCCATGGCGCCATCAGGTTTTTCGGAAATAGAGCATAACTTGCAAACATCAGTGGCAGATTTACTAAATTAACAATTCCCATTATTGTTTCCTGTCTGGTTATTCTTATAGCTATAGCAGAGAATAAAGATGCAAAGAATATACCGATTAACAATACTGTTACTGCGATTATTAAAACATCAAGAATGTTGAAATTTTTAGGCAGTATTAGACCCGACGGAATTAACAGTGCTGCCAAGAATAATATAAAAATCTGTACGATTATTCTGACGGTAGCCCCTAAAACCTTAGACATAACAATAGAACTCCTCCTAATTGGTGAAGCTAAAAACCTGCCTAGAGGTCCCAACCTTCTGTCCCAAATAATATTCATACCTGCAAACATTCCTGTAAATAGAGCTGTGGTCGTGGCAATTCCACCAATTATAAAAGTTATATAGTTAGGCGCCCCTTGCAATATATAATATGAGTACTGTGGAGCAGTTCTGGTTATATCAAAAGCGCTACCAAACAACGCTATCCAGAATAGTGGCTGTAAAAGTCCTACTATAAAGAATGTGGGATTTCTATACCATTTTTTAATTTCTCTCATTGTCAAAGGTATTAGGCCACTCACTTTCTCAACCTCCTCATCATTAGCATCATCTTTCTGGAGTCTGAATCCCCTTCTTCATCTGGCAGACTTCTGCCCACATATTCCAGAAAGACTGTGTCCAGAGATGGCTTTTCCACCTGTATTCTTAATGGTTCAAGATTTGACTCTTTCAAAATACCAAGAATAGTTTGGGAGTCTTTTGAAAAATCAGATGATTTTATTTTAATGCTCAGTTCTGTAATTCTTGAAGCTTTATATGTCTTAAGAATATCAGTCGCTTGCAATGCCTCTTTCCCATTTTTGAATGTCAGAACAACTATATCACCCCCAATGCTTTTCTTTAATTCTTCGGGAGTTCCTGTAACAACAATTTTCCCCTTGTTTATAATAGATAGTCTATTCGATAAAGCATCTACTTCCTCCAAATAATGACTTGTAAGAATTATTGTTATGTTCTCAATCTGCTGTATATTCCTAATATATTCCCACATAAGTGAACGTGTTTGAACATCTAGCCCCAGAGTCGGTTCATCCAAGAAAAGTACCCTTGGATTATGTACCAGTCCCATAATTAATTCAAGCCTTCTCCTCATACCCCCTGAATATTGCCCTACAAGTTTATTGATAGAATCTCTTAAATCAACCAATTTAACAAGTTTATCTATATTTTCCTTAGCCTTTCCATATGGCACATTATAGAATTTTGAAACCATCAATAGATTCTCCATACCAGTAAGATCCTCGTCGGCAGTAAGATCTTGAGGGACTATTCCTACGTTCATTCTCACCTTCATGGATTCCTTTACAATGTCATAGCCTGCCACCTTAGCACTACCTTCAGTAGGTTTCAATGCTGTTGTTAACATTTTGATTGTGGTTGTCTTCCCTGCCCCATTAGGCCCTAAGAGCCCATATATTTCCCCTTCGTTTATCTGCAAATTTATTTTATCAACTGCTTTAACTCCATTGGAATATATTTTAGTGAGATTATAAGTTTCAACGGAATACATTTAGTTCACCTCCATTTCGAGGGAATATATTAATTTAAATTTTCCGCTTAACATTCGAATTATTTTAATTGGTTCCTTTAAAATTATTTTCACGGGTAATTTGGATATGCTTCTTTCGGAAGATTTATTTCCACCTTCGATAATCATATAAAAACTTGATACGCCTGGACTTTGAAAAAATTTGGATCTGGCTCTTTTCACAAGGCTTTTCCAAAATTCATATATTGAGGATTCGTTTAATACCAGAAAAATTCCATCCTTCGAAATCATTCCTTTTCTGGCTGGAGTGTTTTTATAATTCAAATACATGAAGCATTTATCAAAAATATATATAAATGATTTACCCGTCATAAATTACTACAAATTCAATGAAACGTTTCCCGTGTTATGAAATTAATAGTAATGAGACATGGAGAATATGATAAGAACCTTCCGGATAAATCATTATCAAGTTATGGAATTCCAAAATTATTAAAGTCAATAGATGTCTTAAAGAATGTTCTATACGGTCAGCATTATGATGTATTTTCAAGTCCATCAAAGAGGTGTATTCAGACAGCAGGCTATATCGAAGATACTGATAAGGTTAAAATTTCTGAATCATTGGATGAGAAGAGTAGTTATGTTGAAATAGATTCATTCATTGATAATTTATTGATCAAAAATGTGAACTCCATATTAATCACTCACAGACCTCAGATTGAAATGATTCTTCAGAGATTGGATTTGTGCGAAATAGATCTTGAACCCGCTGGTTTTATCTATATAGAAATTCTTGGAGAACCTAAATTATTGGCAGTTATACAGCCGTCCATATTATGATTGAACACGTGTTCGAAACATATATGATCCGAATTTCAATACATTATACATGAAGCCAGTTTTAATAGTTGTTGATATGGTTAACGAATTCGTACATGGTAGATTGAGTACAGACCAATCAAAGTCTTTGATAGAACCATCAATTTATGTTGTTAATTACTTCAGAAAAATCGGGGGGAAAATAATTTATCTTAAGGATTCTCACAATCCTCTAGATTTTGAGCTTAATGTTTGGGGTAACCATTCTATGGAGAATGACCCTTCGTCTGATATAATTGATGAATTGAAGCCAAAGCCAGATGACATAGTCATCTATAAACACACATATAGTGGTTTTTATGGAACGATATTAGACAATTATCTGAGAGCATTGAAAGCTGACTCATTATTCTTTATAGGACTTGATGCAGACATATGTGTTAGGCACACTGTTGCTGATGCATTTTTTAGGGGGTACAATACCTTCGTAATTAAGGAGGCAGTGGCTTCTTACATAGATAAAGACTGGGAGAATTATTTTCGAAAAGTCTACGGTACCCGTGTTATATCAATTAATGAATTGGAAGAGATTTTAAAAAGCTATAATATTATGGAAAAACTGCCTCAACAATAAATTCAACCGGATAAGTTCCTTCTGGTATTTTTGGATCTACTAGGATTCTGAATGGAATACCCCTGTAAGGGCATCTTGCTTCAATTTCATAAACAGTTATTTCCTTTAACTCCCCATTAACCTTCTCAATTGTTTTTGCCATATTGAAATAAGGCTTACCATCCTCAGGAGGATTAGAATCATATTTAACCGTAACCTTGTAATTATGTAGGAAATTGCACAACGGGCATTTAATAGCGTTCAAGGTAAGTTCTGTAGTGTTCGTATTTCCGCATTATTTCTAAATACTTATATTTTAAAAATATTGAAGTTCCCCCAAAAAGATAAACTTAAGATTAAATTATGTCATTTGATGAAATCAAAGATAATAGTAACATTAGGCCCATCCATTATGGATTCCAAAAAACTTCGCCAGTTAAAAAATATGGGTGTCAGAGTTTTTAGATTTAACAGTGCACATATGGAAATTTCTGATATTAAAAAGTACATAGGATTAATAAAGAACTCATATGGATCAAGAAATGATTTTGCCGTAATGATTGATTTAAAGGGACCAGAGCTAAGGACAAATGATTTTCCAACAGGCCAGTTCCAAATTTTTAAGGGTAATAAGTATAAAATAGGTGAGAAAGGAGAGATACAATTAAACAATAACGATATATTGAAACAACTCAATTCCGGCAATATTATTTATCTAAACGATGGAAAGATAAGACTTAAGGTTTTAACCAATGAGAGCAACTTCATAATTACAGAGTCTCTGGACAATGGAATTTTAAGGTCAAAAGCAAGAGTTAATATACCGGGTATAAAACTAGACCTAGGGTCATTAACAGAAAGAGATAGAAAATTTTTAGAGGAGGGAATCAAACAGGAAGTAGACTTTTTTGCATTATCATTTACTCAGGATGAGGAGGATGCTAAGTCATTAAAAGATACAATAAGTGAAATGGGGGGTAATCAATTAGTTATAGCAAAAATCGAAACCGCTATTGGTGTTAAAAATTCATCCAAGATTGCCATGTATAGTGACTTTGTGATGGTGGCGAGAGGCGATCTAGGTGTAGAATTGCCATTAAGTGAAGTGGCCGTAGCACAAAAGAGAATAACCCGAGAAGTTAAAAATATAGGGAGGCAAGTTATACTTGCTACACAGATTCTTGAATCTATGGTTCTTATGGATGAGCCAACGAGGGCTGAGATATCAGATATAACCAATGCAGTATACGATGGAGTTGATTCATTTTTACTCACGGATGAAACAGCAATTGGGAAATATCCCATTGAGGCCGTTAAATTCCTGATAGATACTATTAATTATTCTGAGAAATTTCAGAGTTTCAAAGCAGATGTGGAAAATTATGATTACAACCCCATATCATTCTCCATGGGAGAATCTGCATCTCTTATAAGTGATAATCTGGGATTTGATATCATTGCATTTACAAAGAACGGTTCAACAATTAAGATAATATCATCCATGAGACCAAGGAACAATATTTTTGGTCTGACCTACAATGAAAAGTTGTATCGGCAGATGCTTGCTTATCATAATATAAGCCCTATTCTTATAAAATTCCGGGAAAATTATGATGTCACTGATTACATCAGAGAAGTATCAGAAAATATCGGTTTTGAGAAGGGCAGAAAATTTATAGTTGTATCAGGGGAGGATTATTTTATCTTTGGAGGAACTAATGATGTTAAGATACACATAAACGGTGAATTCATAGGAAGGGGCCAATATAATGGTAAAACCGTATGTGGTGAATTCGGAAAAGATATCATCAATTATTCTGGAAATATACCTTCTGGTGCCAAAATAATTTTATTCCAAATTGATCCTCCCAATAAGTTAAGAGATAAACTCCTTAAAAGCGGCATCGGTATTTGTACAAATTTTAATTTTAGATTTGTTCCAGAAAATGGAAAAAATGTTTGTCTTGATGGTGAAACCGGAATATTATATTATTGAATATCTAAAATTATTAAAAAATTTTATATTCGATTCTTCTATTTTTAAATATGGATGTATTTGATTTCCGTATATTGAAAATACTGCAGGAAGATGCTACTCTTTCTCTTAAGGAAATTGGTTTAAAGGTTGGATTATTTTCACCTTCTGCCGTAAGCAAAAGAATTAAAAATTTGCAAGATCAGGGGTATATTAAGAGAATTAGAGCAGAAATTGATTACACAAAGTTAGGATTCGGATTCCAGACATTAACCATGATAAGGGGAAAGTACGGGCCCAACTACAAGGACATAATTGCATCCAAGCTCAAGGAAATCCCAGGGGTTGTTTCAATATATTTTTTATTGGGAGACGTGGACTTTATCATTTATACCATCACAAAAAATAAAGATGAATATACCAAGATTCTTGACAAATTATCGTCTATACCAGAGATTGAAAGATCTGATACTAGGACCATATTGGAAATTCATAAGGAAATGGATTTTTCTTCCATCAATCTTATGGATGAAAGTTCCTCTAATTTTGTATAATAATCCTTCCTAAATAGAGAAACTACCGGAACATAATATATTTCCAGCCACTTTCAATATATTGCTATTTCTTAACTCAAACTTCGATATTTACCATTTTGGGTCAAAGCGCATTCAAGGACATAGATAATGTCCCTTTAGGACTCCAACACCTAAAGATATAGTTCACCTCTGGTATGGGGTTTTTTACAGATGCCTATGATCTCTTTATAATAGGTATAGTATTAATATTGTTGGAAGGTAACTAAGGTACGAGTATACATATATCAGCAGGAAATGCATTAGCAGGCGCTGGTTTAATAGGTTCATCTGCCATAATAGCAGCTGTAATTGGTCAGCTGATGTGGAGAACACTCGCTGATAAATTTGGTAGGAAATCCATATATGGAATAGAAGCAACGGTTCTCGCTGTCGGTGCAATATTAAGCGCATTTGCATGGAATTATTGGTCTCTTTTCGCATTTAGGTTTATTCTTGGTATAGGAATCGGAGGGGACTATCCGGTAAGTGCAACAATTATGAGTGAATATGCCAACGTAAAAGATAGAGGAAAGCTTATTGCTTTGGTTTTTGCCAACCAGGGTATAGGCTCGTTAACTGCAGTAGCAGTGGGTTTAGGAAGTGTAGCTGCACTACCTCCTGAATTGGCATGGAGACTCATGCTCGGCTTTGGTGCAATTCCTGCATTAGCTGTGATCTATTTAAGAAGAAAATTACCTGAAACACCCAGATATTCAGCATATGTTCTAAAGGATAAGGTAATGGCAGAAAAAGCTGCAAAATTTGTTAAATCCGACGCAAACATCAGTTCTATTAATGATACAAGGGTTAATAATTTCAGGGCTTTCATATCAAATTATTGGAAAATGTTAATAGTAACTGCCGGTTCATGGTTCCTTTGGGATATAGCATTCTATGGTACTGGTATATTCTCTGGCCCAATTACTTCCCAGATTATTCCACCTCACTCTCTGGAGCAAAAGATAGTACTCGCCAGAGTTCCGTTCATGGTAGGTTTCTTTGGGTATTTCTCCGCAGTGGCATTTATCGATAAAATAGGCAGAAAGACACTCCAAATCTCAGGATTCTTTGGAATGGCCATATTATACTTCGTTGTATCATCTGAAATGATTACTAAAGGCACCAAAATAACTGGATTTATGCTACCTGTGAACTTAATGTTCCTGCTTTATGCATTAACTTTCTTCTTCATAGATTTCGGACCGAATACCACTACATTCATTATTCCTGCTGAAATATATCCTGTTAAATTCAGAACTACAGGTCACGGAATTTCAGCTGCTGCTGGAAAAGCAGGAGCGGCGTTAACAACGTTCTATTTTACCTACTTACTTCTCCGGTACGGACTGAAAGAAGTACTTATGGGATTAGCAATTGTGTCTTTGATCGGAGGTTTACTGTCCTTCGGACTTAAGGAAACTAAAAATGCATCTCTAGAGGATATAACGGAAGAAAACCAAAAATCTTCATCTGAAGGAGCCCCCAGCTAAAATAAAAATTTAATTATTTTATTATATTTTACCATATTAAATTTTAAAAAAGAATAAAATTAATCCTTTTGACCGTATATCTGATAGTACCAACTCTTTCTAACTTTCCCAGTTAGATCCACATAAACATGCTTCAGCACGGTAAACTCTTCCAATGCATATTTTGATGTTGAAGCTCCATATCCCGATTTCCTCATAGGTGACCAGGGTAATTCTGATGGTATTGGTGCATGGTCGTTAATCCATACTGTACCAAATCTTAAGTCTTTTGCAACGTTCATGGCTTTCTTTACATCCTTAGTCCAGACTGAAGACCCTAGACCATAAATGACATCGTTTGCTTTTTCTATTACCTCTTCATATGTGTTAAACTTTAGTATCACAGGTACCGGTCCGAAAATCTCTTCCTGAACTATTTTAGATTTATTGTTGTCTGTATAAATCAATGTCGGTCTTATGAAAAATCCTTCTCCCATTGAGAATGAAGATCCGTCCATGAGAATTTCTCCGTCTTTTTTACCTATTTCTATATATTCCTTGACCTTTTTCAACTGTTCCTTTGATATCATAGGGCCTATGTCCGTTTTTGGATCCTTGGGATCGCCCACTACAACTTTATTCAATTTCTTGATTAAAAGTTCCTTGAATTTATCAAAAACTTTTTCATGAACATAAATCCTTGTTGCAGCAGAACAATCTTGTCCATTATTTATTAAGCTTCCCACTACAGCCCCTTCAGTTGCTGCATCTAAGTCCGCATCATCGAAAACTATGAATGGTGCCTTGCCTCCCAATTCTAGTGATAATCTCTTCACCGAGCCTGATGCTACCTCGCTGATTCTTTTACCAACCTCGTTAGAACCTGTAAATGCAATCATATCTACCTTATCATTTCTTGCTAACTCTTCTCCCACGGTTCTCCCTGGACCTGTTACAACATTAAATACTCCCTTTGGAAATCCTACCTGTTTAATCAGATCTGCTAACATTAATGTTGTCAAAGGTGTATATGATGCTGGTTTTATAACAACGGTGTTACCAGCAGCAAGTGCTGAAATTGCACGCCAACCTGCCATCATAATTGGATAATTCCATGGCGTAATGGCACCCACTACACCTACAGGTTCTCTCCTAAGAATACTTGTACCTTCTGATATATATTCATTAGCTGCTATTCCCTCAATTATCCTTGATGCCCCTGCATAAAATTTGAAATTGTCCACCGTATATGCAATATCATAATCATAGACCTGTTTTACCGGTTTCCCTGTGTTTTCAGTTTCAGCTATTGAAAACTCTTGCATCCTTTCCTCCAAGGCCTTGGCAAGTTTAAAAATATACTCAGCTCTAACACCTGGTGGTAATCTAGGCCATTCCCCTTTATCAAAAGCTTCCCTGGCAGCTTCGATAGCTTTCTTAGTATCATCTATTGTGGCCTTTTGTATATAGGCTATGGGCTTCCCGTCTGCAGGGTTTATTACAGGCTCCCTTTCATTACTATCTGATTTTACCCATTCATTATTTATGAACAAACCCCATTCTTTGAGTTCCTTAGACATAATTGAATACTCTTAAAACATTTATAAGAGTAACGGTTATAATCCAAAATCATAAGTTAGGAAAAAAAATTTCTGCTTATTGCAAATAATTGAAAAATTATTTCTAATTGCTACCCTTTACTTTTATATAATCTTCCTTCTGAGATTTATCATATAGCCAACATTTGACTAATCTGGAATTCAATTCGATCATAGGCGGGTCTCTATTGCATATATCCATTTTGAACCTGCACGAATTGAGGTATATGCATCCATTTCTAGCTGGCTCTCCCAATTCTGTTTCTGATTCAAACCCAGAATTCCCTTCTATTGTTATGTTAGCATTCATTAGGTCTTTCGTATACGGGTGCAAAGGATTTTCATAAGCATCCTTCACCTCACTGATTTCGAGCATTCTTCCATAATAGAGTACCCCAAGGCGATCGCACATGTATTTTATAACATTGAAATCGTGAGTGATGAAAATGTAAGTTAAGTTTAGTTCCTCTTTCAAATTTTGCAGGAGATTTAATATTTGGGCTTGAATTGAAACATCTAGGGAACTTGTTGGTTCATCCAATATGAGGATTTTCTTAGGGGATATTATAGCTCTTGCAAGACTTACTCTTTGCTTTTCTCCACCACTCAATTCACTAGGGTATGAAAATAATTTAGATTCATTCAATCCGACTTTTTTTGCTACAGCATATACCTTATCTCTTTTTTCTTCTTTGGTATACTTCTCCTCAAAATTTAGCCCTTCCAGTATAATATCAAATATTCTTAGCTTTGGATTTAACGATCCAACAGGATCCTGAAATATTATCCCTACATTCCTTCTTAAAAATATTAGATCAGACTTTTTATTAAAGTTGATTTTCCTCCCCATAAGGTAGATTTCCCCGGCTGATGGATAGTTTATACCCACGAGTGTTTTGGCGATAGTTGACTTCCCAGATCCAGTTTCGCCTACTACCCCAAATGTTTCGCCTTCCATTATTGAAAATGATACCTTTTCAATAACTATTTTGAACTTTTCTTCTTTAGATGCTAAAAGTTTGCTTCTTACAGGAAATTTGACCTCAAGATCCTTCACTTCAAGTATTTTGTTTCCCATCATATAGCCAGCAAAGCACCTCCCTGTCTTCTATAACTTTTTTAGTGGGTTCCTCTTTTCTGCATATTTCCATAGCCAGTGGGCATCTAGGGTGGAAAGCACACCCAGATGGGAGATGAGAAATGTCTGGAGGGTTACCTTCAGTTACCCTGAGAGGACCAGAATCCTTGTAACCTGAAGGTACAGAATCCCTAAGCATTTTAGAATAAGGGTGCAATGGATCCTTTATAACCTGATCCTTTGTGCCGGATTCAACGATTTTTCCTGCATACATAACGTACATTCTATCCGCCATGTTGGCAGCAACTGCTAAATCATGTGTAATTATCAAGAGCGTGGTTCCAAATTCCTTCTTGAGTTTCAGCAAAAGCTGGATAATTTTCCTCTGAACTATTAAATCCAATCCTGTTGTAGGTTCATCTAAAATCAGTAATTTTGGCCTCTGAATCATGGCCATGGCTATGGCAACCCTTTGTCTCATTCCACCACTAAGCTGATGCGGATAACTGTTCAAAACTCTATCAACATCTCTTATCATGAGGTCTGATAGGATTTTGCTTAATTCCTCCTCAATTTCTTTCTTTTTCATATGAAGTCCTTGGACTTCTATTGATTCCTCGAGTTGTTTCCTTATTGTATATACTGGATTCAGTGATACCAATGGTTCCTGGAATACCATATTAATTCCTTGCCCTCTGAAATTGATTTTTTCATTAGATGGAAAAATTTTGATCCCATCAAAGAAAATTTCTCCCGATTCTATGAACACAGGAGGGGTATCTAAAACACCAATTATGGCCTGTGCTAAAGTTGTTTTACCCGATCCACTTTCACCAACTATTGCAGTTACTTCACCTCTTTTCAACTTTAAATTAACACCTCGTAGCACTTCCACTCTCTTGTCTATGGTTTCAATTGAGACCCTTAAATTTTCGACCTCCAGTATGATCTCACTCAAATTTTTCTCATGTGAAATATCTCTTGGTAAATTAATCATATGGATCCTCCATTTTTAATTTACATCGTAAATTTCCTCAATTGAAATTTTAATATCCCTCTTTGCCAATTCTTGGAAGAACTGTTTTGTGGGGACAATTTGCTCAGGAGGTTTCACACCCTTTCCCTTAATGGTTCCATTCAATATCATTTGAGCCGCAATGCTTGCAGGAACTCCTACTTCTTTTTGCGATGCAGAAACTTTCCATTTCTCATCGTATTTGAAATACGCATAAACTCTGATAGTTTTTTTCTTACCTGCATCAACACCGGTTAATTCTACCACGGTGACTTCATAGTCTCTTATCTGTAGATCCGGTGGAGGATATAGCATCCCTTGCTCCTTTAGGAACTCAAATAAAAATTCCCTGGGGGATATTTCTGTACCTTTAAAATTCACTTTTTCTTTTTTACCAAATCCAATATCACTGAGGAATTTAAGTTTTTCAATTTCTGGGCTCCCTTCCAACCATTCAACATATTTCACCCCTTTTTCCGCGAAACTTTCAGGTATCGTGGCCAATTCTGAATGTACCGTTCTGAAAACTCTAACTTTTCCAACTTCCCATCCGAAATCAAATTCTTCGCTGTTAGAGAATGGCGGTGCCGTTTTAATACCATTATCATAATAAACTGCTTGCAGTGTAAATTCGTCAAATAAAGTCATCGGAGACCATGTGAAAAATAACTTTGGATAATTGGTCTTGTCAACCCAGGCATCCCTGATCTTAATTGTATCTATTTTATCCAGCTTTGATGCACCATAACTAGCCATGACGTTGGAAATTCCAGGTTGAGCTCCCATACCAACAATGGCAAGTATATTTTGATTTTTAAATTCCTGATCTAACTTTAGTTGCTCCAATGTTGTATAATATAAGCCTCCTAAGTCAATATAATTAACCCGAGCTTCCAATGCTGCTTTCATAATTTCCACATTGTAATAATATTGCACTGCATTAATAAGTACATCAACTCCCTTAATAGCCTTTATCAGTGATGATGTTTCCCTGGCATCAACCTGTACAAACTTGACTTTTGGATTATTGAATTCTATATTTTTATTAATATCTAAAACCTTTATTTCATCTATCGATGGGTTCTCCAGAAGGTCATAGACTGAACACCTGCCAGTCATACCAGTGCCGCCCAAAACTGCAACCTTCATATTACTATATTAAAATCATTTAATATAAGATTTACGTCCTTATTGTGAAAAATATTTTAATAATCACATTTAATTTGGTATATTTTCCATAAATATTATAGGAAATGAGGAAAAGGTAATATACCTAATTAAGATAATGTTAACGAGTATAAAAATTGGATGTGAGATTATGGAGGAATCAAATAATGATTCCAATAATATTGTAAATATGTCTGAAAAAATAAAAAATTATAGCACGAAGAGATCAATGAACCTGTTTAAGAAAGCTAAGAAACTGATCCCTACAGGAGCCAGTTCCTTAATGAGGACTAGCTCTTGGGATCCATATCCCATATATATCAAAGGAGGAAAAGGAACAAGAATATGGGATGTGGATGGAAATCAATATATTGATTTCCTTATGGCTTTCGGGCCCATAATAAACGGACATGCTAACGATAAAATTAACGGAGCTGTCAAAAGATATTTAAAAAACGGTAGCTTATTTGGGGCCCCTAACGAATACGAAATAAAATTAGCTAAAGAATTTAAGAAATTTGTAAAAACGCAGGATATGGTTATATTCGCTTTAAGTGGTAGTGACGCCACTTTCAACGCCTTGAGGATTGCAAGAGCCGCAACTGGAAAGGACATGGTTCTTAAATTTGAAGGGCACTACCATGGACTACATGATTATGCAGCAGTATCTGTAGAAGCTCCACCACCCGTAGCTGGACTGAGGTGGTTCCCCAAGTCTCTCCCATATTCAGCCGGAATACCATCGGAGGTTATGGATACAGTCGTAGTTGCATCATGGAATGACCTAGAATCTCTGAGCAGAATTCTCAAAATAAGAGGAAATGAAATAGGAGCCATAATAATGGAACCTATAATGGCAAATTCAACAGTTATCACTCCTGAAGATGATTACCTGAAAGGTGTCAGAGAGCTCGCCGATGAATATAATATATTGCTAATATTTGATGAAGTCATTACTGGTTTCAGAGTGAGCGAAGGTGGAGCACAGAAACTTTATGGAGTTACTCCAGATCTTTCAACTTGGGCAAAAGCATTGGGCAATGGATATCCAATTTCTGCAATAGCAGGAAAGAAGGAATATATGGAACTTATTGGAAATGGGGTAGGTTACGGTGGTACTTACTTTGGGAATCCAATATCTTTAGTTGCGGCATACGAAAATCTTAGACTCTTAGGGGCAAACGATTTCCAAGCTTATTCGCATTTAGCAAGAATCACAAGGCGTCTCGGGAGAGGCATAGAAGAAGTAGCCGAAACGCTAAACGAAAACATCTATGTTAACTATGAAACTGGAGTTTTATCATTCGTATTTACAGATTTGAGAAAAATTTCCAATTATAGGGATAGTATAAATATCGACTGGAATAAGTACAAGGTAATTCAGGGAAAAATGTTGCAAAGGGGATTCTACTATCACCCGGACAGTGCAGAAAGAATACCTCCGTCGGTTGCTCATACCGAAGAAGATGTGGATAATTTCATAATAGCATTAGAGGATTCCATTAAGGAATATAATAGGGAAAATTAATTTTTAATATACTCGATTTTTGAGTTATTTTTTCCATTTTTGAATTGAATTGTTGGTTATTTTCCAATCTTTGGAAGAATTAAAATACTTATTTTCAATTTATATTTATGACAGAACTTAAGAGTATGGATCCAGCAGAAATTTCTTCAAAATATACATATGGAACATGGAGAAAACAGGGAGGATGGAAGCCACTTTTAGTTACAAAAGCTTATGACTCATACTTTGAAGATGCTAATGGAAAGAAATATTTAGATTTCTCTTCTCAATTAATGTGCTCCAATCTCGGACATTCCAATAAAAGGATTATCGAAGCTGTGACCAAACAGATGCAGACCTTGGAATATGTGCAACCGGGCTATGCTACTGAGATTAGAGCTAAAGTTGCATTGGAATTGAGGGAAATACTGCCCGAAAATCTTGTCAAGTACTTTTTTGGCTCTTCAGGGACAGAGGCAAATGAGGCCGCAATCAAAATGATACGATTATTTCATAAGAATGATAGAAGAATTAAAATAATTTCCAATTACAATTCTTATCACGGCTCAACCATGGGGAGTGTTAATTTAACTGGTGATTTTAGAAGAATTATGGTTGATACAGAATATACTGCAAATCACATAATTCATGGACCACCACCATACTGCTACCGCTGCCCCTTTAAATTGAAATATCCTGAATGCGACCTGGCATGTGCCAATTATATGGAATATATTATAAAAAATGAGGGTAATGTAGGAGGTGTTCTGATAGAACCGGTAACAGGTACAAATGGGGTTGTCATTCCACCTGACGGATACATTGAAAGGGTCAGGGAGATAACAAAGGAGAACAATGTTTTCTTAGTCGCAGATGAAGTTATGTCAGGTTGGGGAAGAACTGGTGAATGGTTCGCAGTTAATAATTGGAATATAAAACCGGATATATTAACCACAGCTAAGGGTATAACTGGTGCACATGTACCCCTATCTCTCACTGCGACCAATAGTGAGATAGCAGAATATTTTGAAGAAAATTACTTTGCTCATGGGCATACCTATGAAGCGCATCCCGTTCCTTTGGCGGCTGCATATGCGGCCATAAGAGAATACAAAGAGAGGGATTTAATCCCTAGGTCAAAAGAACTGGGGAAAATTTTAAAGAAGAGACTGGAGGAAATAAAGGAAAAGCACATTAGTGTGGGGGATGTGAGAAGTATCGGGCTATTTGGTGCAGTTGAAATAGTTAAAAATAGAGAGAGAAAAACACCTTTCAATACCTACGAGGATAAGGTTAAAGGAAACCCGATGATGACTGATAAGATTGCAAAATATTGCATGGACAATGGAGTTTATATAAGTACCTGGATATCACATTTTATTATTGCACCTCCTCTCATAATAAATGAAGAGGAGCTTAATAGAGGATTAGATGTGATAGATCAGGCATTATTGATTTCAGACAGGGAGGTGTTCTAAATGGTTAGGAAAATTAGGAATTTTATAGGCAATGAATATGTTGAACCAAGAAATGAAGGCAAATACGAAGTTTTCAATCCCGCGTTTGGAGAGGTGATTGCAAAAGTTTCTGAATCTACTAAAGAAGAAGTAGATAATGCAATAGACCTAGCTCAAGAAGCCTTCTTCAAATGGTCGGAAACTCCAGTGCCCGATAGGATTAAATTGCTGTTTAAGCTGCAAAATCTTCTGTATGATCACATGGATGAAATAGCAGAAATAACTACGAATGAACACGGAAAAACCTTTGAGGAATCAAAAGGTGATTTAATAAGGGCTATACAAAACGTTGAAAGTGCGTCGGCAGCAACATATCATTCCATGGGAGTTAGCAACAAAAACATTGCAAATGGGATAGATGAAGAATTGATAAAAGTCCCGCTAGGTGTCTTTGCTATAATTTCCCCATTTAACTTCCCTTCCATGATTCCTTTCTGGTTTATGCCTTACGCAATAGCATTGGGGAATACAGTAATCATTAAACCTTCAGAAAGGACTCCTATGACCATGGAGTACATCATGGGTCTTATCAGTAAAGCTGGGATCCCAAAGAATGTAGTTCAGCTTCTAAATGGCGGAAAAGAAACCGTTGATTTAATACTTGAAAACAAAAAAATCGTAGGTGTTTCATTTGTGGGGAGTACTCCTGTTGCTAAATACGTCTATAATAAGGGTACATCCAATGGAAAAAGGGTTCAAGCAGGTGCCTCAGCCAAAAATTTCATTGTTGTAATGCCTGACGCAGACTTAGATGGTAGCATTAAAAACATAATAGGTTCTTTCTTTGGAAATGCTGGAGAAAGGTGTCTTGCAGGTTCCGTACTTGTAACATTTGAAGAAAACCACGATGAAGTTGTTGATAAATTCTTAAAAGAGGCCAGGGGGTTAAAAGTTGGATATGGCATGGAAAAAGATGTAGATATGGGGCCCCTAATCAGAAAAGAACATCTTATGAGGGTCATAAGTTACATCGAGTCAGGAGAATCTGAAGGGGCAAGACTCCTATTGGACGGGAGAAAGATCAAGGTTGAAAAGTATCCAAATGGGTTTTTCTTAGGACCCACAATTTTTGATGATGTCTCTATTGATATGAAAATTGCAAAAGAGGAAATCTTTGGTCCTGTTGCCTCCATAATTAAAGCTGAAAACTTTGAACATGCAATAGAGTTGGTTAATTCTAGCCAGTATGGTAATGCTTCATCAATATACACCAGATCGGGTTATTATGCTAGAGAGTATGTGAAAAGAGTGAATGCCGGAAATATAGGAATCAATATTGGTGTTGCTGCCCCTATTGCATTCTATCCATTTGCCGGCATGAAAAATTCATTCTTCGGCGAAATACACCCACAGGGAGGATTTGAGCATGTAGATTTCTTCACAGATAGAAAAGTTGTTATTGGTAAATGGTACAGCTGACATACTCTCCTCGCTGAAGCTTCGTAGGTTCTGGGGTCTCCGTCGTCCTCGGAGTTGCCCCTCTTGGGGTATCAGTGCTCCCTTTTCAAGCATTCCCGTCTACGTG
>JAFMDN010000034.1 GCA_017857235.1 Methanobacteriota archaeon | reverse complement strand
TTATCTGATTAACGGTTACATTTTACCCTCATGGATATACGTATTGATTTCAGTACTATTCTTCATCGCCATGTACATTGTATCGGTAATAGATTTGAAAGTGGCAGCTAAGTGGATCATATTCTCAGGTGTTATCCAGATTTTAATTTTACTTGTTTATGGAGCTTACGTCATAATTAAAACCCCTTACAACAGTTTACAGGCTTTCAACCCCAATGTGGCCCCGGGAGGTTTCTCAGGATTATTCCTAGGGGTAATATTGGCTGGCTTCCTTTTTTACACTGGATACGGCGTTCCACTCTTCTTTTCTGAGGAGGGAAAGGCATCTTTCAAGAATGTCTGGAAAGCAATTATAGCAGGAGTACTTATCTCCACAGCAATAGGAATATACGCAATGTATTCTGAAGTGGCTGCTATAGGGCTTTCCCATGCATCTAACCTTTCATCAGAGCTAAGCCCGGGATTGGCTGCATACATTCCATATCTGGGATTGGCAGCAGGCTGGCTATTCTTTATTGTTGCATTATTGGGCCAGGCGTTCGGAGGCTTTGTTCCAGGGATGTCTTTTACAAGGTTGTTATATGCCATGGGAAGGGACAAATTCGTTGGGTCCAAATTCCTAACAAAGGTGAACAGCAAGGGTTCTCCAACCAATGCAGCCTTATTTAACGCAATAGCCGGATCTCTGGTAACTGTAATAATCGAGCTCCTGATGATACATTTTTATGGTGTAACCCAAGGTCCTTTCTTTGCACTTTTCCTAGCAGGAAGCATGGTTGTAGCACTGTGGTTTATACACCATATAATACCCGAAATGGCTTTGGCTTTCTATCTGCATAAATCAGGTAAGAAAGTTACTACACCTAGAAACTTTTTGATTTCAGTTGTTGCACCTGCTGGAGGCGTTGTTTTATTCGTATATGCATTTTATGAAGGTTATAGCAGCTTAACAGAACCGTACTTTGGTGGACTGATTGCAGTGTTTATTATAGCAATAATAGCTGCAATCATAGTGACGATTAAACATTACAATGGAACACTAGGAGATAGCTATGTTTCAAAAAATGTTCAGCAAAAAATTTAGTTATATCCTATTCTTTTATTTTATTGTAGATAAGAAAGGCGATGCAAATGAACTGGAAAATGTATATAGATGGTGAGTGGGTAGATTCAAAAACTGGGAAGGTAATGCAAGTATTAGACCCATCTAAAGGGGAACCAATTGCAACAGTGCCGGAAGGTGATATTGAGGATTTGAATTATGCTATTGAGTCAGCTAGAAATGCGTTTGATGATGGAAGGTGGAGTTACCTTACACCAGCAGATAGAAGCATGTATCTACTGAGAATAGCTGAGGAAATAGAAAAGAGGTTCGATGATTTTGTAAAAATGGAAACTTTAATAACGGGAAAGCCTATCAAACAGGTTAAAAGTTATGATGTTCCGTATACAATTGATAACATTAGATTCATTGCTGGAGCTGCAAGAATAATAGAGGGCAAATCCATGGGTGAGTACGTCTCAGACGGAACAAGTGCCATAAGAAGGGAGCCTATTGGGGTGGTGGGCGTAATAACACCATGGAATTATCCTCTAATGATGGTAGTTTGGAGGGCCTTCCCTGCAATTGCCATGGGAAATACCGTTATCATAAAACCAGCAAGTTGGACCCCCCTTACGACTTTAATGCTGGCTGAGGTAGTACATAAGGTGGGAGTGCCAAAAGGAGTATTCAATGTCGTAACGGGTCCTGGAAGCAAGATAGGAGAAGAGATTGCCAGGAGCAAGAAAGTAGATATGATAGCCTTTACCGGAAGTACAGAAGTTGGAAAGAGACTTTCAGAACTATCCTCTTCCAATTTGAAAAAAGTTTCGCTCGAATTAGGAGGGAAAGCGCCATTTATCGTATTTGAAGATGGCAATGTTGAAGGGGCGGTTGAAGCTGCTATAGTTGGTGGATTGATAAACAACGGAGAAGACTGTGCCAATTCAACAAGATACTATGTTCATGAGACAATTTATGAAAAATTTATTAACAGGCTGAATGAAAGGCTTGCAAAGGTAAAAGTGGGTTCCCCATTTGATGAAAATACTGATTTAGGGCCTTTAATTTCAAAAAGTCATTTAGAAAGGGTAAAAAGATATATAGATCAGGGTATAAATGAAGGTGGCAGGCTTTTAACAGGAGGGACTATACCAAAAATACAAGGGCATGAAAACGGATTCTATTTATCCCCTGCGGTTATTGAAACGGAAAATGAAGAATCGTCCATAGTTAAAGAAGAGATTTTTGGACCTGTATTCACTGTTTTAAAATTCAAGGATTATGAGGATGTAATTCGGAGAGCAAATGATGTTATTTATGGATTAGGGGCTTCTGTTTGGACTAAAGATGTTATCAGGGCTGTTAGAGCCACAAGGGATTTAAGATTTGGGACAGTATGGATTAACGAGCATGTAGTCGTTCCATCTGAGATGCCATGGGCAGGCTATAAGCAGAGCGGACATGGCGCATCTCTTTCTGCATACTCACTGGAAGAATTTACATATATAAAGCACGTTTATTTCGATATAACTGGAAAGGTTAGGAAGGACTGGTATAATTCAATTTTCAAAGGAAGCTAAACCCATATCTTTCAAACAGAATAATAAATTTTAAAATTTTATCTTTTTATTCTTCCAAATACATTTCTAAGATAGGGGGAATGGCAACTGCTATAACCAATATAAAGGAGCCAGCTAAGATTCCAGTTTCATTTGAGCTAGATTCTCGTGATAACCATGAAAATTTTTCTGCTGTTATATTAACTAAGACATTCGAGCTATTCCCATTAATTATGTTATAGAGATTTTTTGATTTAAATCCGCCTTGATATGTTTAAAGAATAATTGTAAGTGCCTGAAAAGAAGTCTAATGTGATTAAAATAAAGGTTGCTAATTTCATATCTCCAACCTAATTTACCTACTACGATAAATTTATGGAAGTCCTCAAAATGTAAGGATTACTTTATAAGATTTTAGGGGGATATATTGAGTTCCGTTGTTTCCGTCAGCTGTTATATCTCCGGAGGGGGAATTTGCATATTAAATTAAAGGTGCGATTGTTCTTTATGGATAAGCTCCATTTGACACTAGTAGGGAGATTGAGCGTGAACTACCCCGCCCTCACAGACGGGGTATCAACACCTCGCAGTGAGGATTTCCTGCTTCTTTCAGGAAACTTACTATATAACCCTCTGAGAAGGGAATTTATAGCATATGTTTCCTGTCCACAGGCCCTAAGGGCAGTCCCGACCCCGCACGAAGAAAATTAGGGAAGCATTATAATTAAGATCAACGACCTGTTTATTCCTTATCAAATACGAGATAATAATGATAGGGAAAATAGTTCTTTTTAGTTAATTTGAATCCTATCTCCTGTAAATCATTGATAACAACGTTCTCTTCTAATTTAAAAGGAGGCCCAAAGAAAGCCTTCCCTGGTATAAAATCCAATATACCTATCCTTCTGATTATCATCCTTTTCAAATTTTTAAGAGTATTTTCTTTGCATTCAAGCCTGAAGTCGTGGTAAACATTTGCCATGAAGCCTATGTGAAAGGTATCATCTTTGGAATAGTTGCAAAAATTGCTTTCAATGTAGTTAATTCCAACTGCTTTAAAGTCCTGACCTGACCAGTTTTCAACATCCAATAAGTAAACATTGGGTGTGAATTTCTTAAATGCTAATGAAAAGAAACCGTCTCCTCCACCGATGTCTATTATTTTTTCTCCCTCCTTAATATCAAGGAATGAAGCTATGAATTCTGGATCAAGATTCGCCTCTTTTCTCATTCTTCTAGTATGTTCCCATGGCATAAAATTCAATGGATAATACATTTATCCTATTTAGAACTTTTTTATATGGCGTTGTTTCTGAGCTTATTGAACAAGTAACCTATACCAAGCAAAAGCAGTATCAATACTATAATTTCCAATGCAAGGTACACAACCTCAAAATAAAAAATCACATTTAATGTTATTGAAATTGCATAAGTAAATTTTATAAACAATTTTCTTTTTAATAATTGTGGATTTTTCACTAATTCAAGATAAGCTGAAAAATGACAAAATCCTTTTTTTGGAGGTTTATTCATACGCTGCTGTTGCAATAATTATAGACAAAGAAAAGGGGCTTCTGATTGAAAAAAGGAATGAGAGGTTAGACGATCCCTGGGCAGGACAATTTGCATTGCCAGGTGGACATTTCAAGAAAGAAGATATTGATCTGCTGAATACAATAACCAGAGAAGTTCAAGAGGAAACTGGAATTGATTTAAAATCTATAAAAAGTATGGGATACTTCGGACCATTCTCCCCCCGGAATAAGTTGGATCTACTCGTTTACGTCTTTGTCTATATGTTAGATAAAAATAATGGAAATCCAGAATTGAAGCAGTCCTCAGAAACCAGCTACCTCGGTTGGGTAACATTGGATGAACTTAAGAAAGGTAGAAAGGAAATGGATGGTGAAATTGTATTTAATATAAGGGAAGGTATAATCTGGGGCATGTCGGCAAGAATTTTGGATACGTTTATGAGAATGCTGGAAAATTAAATTGAAATTTGATGGACATTAAAATATTTAATGGAATTTCTTATTAATTAAATATGCAAGAGATAAGTAACTCTTTGCCATTCCAATCTCTACATAACCCTAGTATTGAAAGGTACAGGGAGATATATAAGGAATCTATTGAAAATCCTGAAAAGTTCTGGGACGAACATGCATGGATACTAAATTGGTACAGAAAATGGGACAAGGTTTTAGATGATTCCAATGCACCTTTTTACAGGTGGTTCATTAACGGTAAGCTAAATATTTCATATAATGCTGTGGATAGGCACGTTAATAATTTCCGGAGGAACAAGGCGGCCTTTATATATACCAATGAAAGGGGAGAAGAGAAGATCGTTACTTATCATGGATTGTACAAGAGAGTCAATTCATTTGCTCAGGCATTAAAAGATATGGGTATAAAAAAGGGGGATACAATTGCCATATATCTACCAATGATCATAGAGGCACCGGTTGCTATGCTTGCAGCAGCCAGAATAGGAGCAACCTTTACTCTAGTTTTTTCTGGTTTTGGAGCTGAAGCCCTAGCTGAGAGGATAAATGATTCCGGAGCAAAGTTAATAGTGACCGCGGATGGTGGATACAGGCGGGGAAAAATAATACAATTGAAAGATATTGTAGATAAGGCCTTAGAGTATACAAGCAATGTTGAAACAGTGATAGTTGTAAAGCACACCAATACTGATGTCAATATGGTCGAAGGAAGGGATTACTGGTACCATCATATCACCGGAGAAAATGTATATGTGGAGCCTGAACAGATGGATTCAAATGATCCATTGTTCATACTGTATACCTCTGGTACTACTGGGAAGCCAAAAGGAATTGTTCACAGTACTGGAGGTTACGCTGTTTGGGTTTCCAATACATTAAAATGGGCTTTTGATCCGCAGGAAACAGACAGGTGGTGGTGTGCTGCTGATATAGGCTGGATTACAGGCCACAGTTATATCGTTTTTGCCCCATTGATCCTGGGGTTAACATCCATACTGTATGAGGGTAGTTTTGATTACCCATTTCCAGATCAAATTTGGAGAATAATAGAGCTGTACGGCGTGAATATATTATATACATCTCCAACGGCTATAAGGATGCTTATGAAATACGGGGATATATACCCAAGAAAACACGATCTCTCTTCATTAAGAGTTCTCGGAAGTGTTGGTGAGCCCATAAATCCAGCAGCATGGGAGTGGTATTACAAAAACGTTGGCAATTCCCGATGCCCCATAGTGGATACTTACTGGCAGACTGAAACTGGAGGTTTCGTCATATCACCACAACTTGGATTGGCCAATTGGCCATTAAAACCTGGGTCTGCAACGTATCCACATCCAGGAATTGAAATAGAAATAATAAAGGATAACGGAGAGAAAGCTAAAGTAGAGGAGAAGGGATATCTATTCATAAAGAAACCATGGCCGGGCCTTATGCTTACGGTAAATAAGGATCCAAACAGATATGTGAGTACATACTTTTCCAAGGTAAAGGGGTATTACTTTACTGGGGATTATGCAATCATGGATAATGATGGTTATATATGGCTTTTAGGAAGGGCTGATGAGGTGCTTAAGGTTTCAGGTCATAGAATTGGGACGATAGAAGTTGAAGACGCATTGCTATCCACAGAACTAGTTTCTGAAGCGGGCGTATTCGGTAAACCTCATCAAGTCAAAGGGGAAAGCATTGTGGCCTTTGTAGTTCCAAAGTCAGGGATTCAGAGAGAGGGCCTGGAAGAAAGATTAAAACAGATGGTTAGGGAAAAATTTGGCCCCATAATTGTTCCAGACGAAATACATGTTGTTGAAATGCTTCCAAAGACAAGAAGTGGAAAAATAATGAGGAGAGTAATAAAGGCTGTTTATCTAGATCAGGTACCGGGGGACCTTACAACACTTGAGAGCGAAGCATCTGTATCTGAAATTAAAGATGCTGTGGATAAGTTCAAAAATCAATTAAAAATAGAATAATTTATTTGTTTTTATTAAAACAATTTTAAGAACTCATCAGTTCCAATTATTTTTGAGAACTCTTCTCTAAGAGATGCAATATTTACATCATGAACTGTTTGAGCTGGTATGATTTTTCCAGATTTTCCTATTCTGTCAAAAGTATAACACGCATCCTCAATAACATAATTTTCAAATCCAAGATTGCCAGCCATTCTTGCGGATGTAGATACACAATGATCTGTTGTAATACCAGCTAGAAAAAGCGTTTTTATTCCCTTCATTCTGCAGTAAACATCAAGGTCTGTTCCTATAAAGGCACTATTAACCCTCTTAGTTACAATTTTTTCATTTCCGATTGGAATAGCAATATCTTGAAATTCAAAACTTTCTTTGCCTTCCCTGAAAGGGGAGTTCTCGTTGTAAGAAAGGTGCCGCACATGTATTACTTCTATTCCATTTTCTCTTGAAAATTCAATAATTGCCTTCAAATTCCTTTCAAATTGTGGATTATTTCTTTTCCCCCAATTGTTAAGAATCCAAGCCTTCTGAACATCGATTATTACAAGTGCTGTTTTTTTAGTTAATTCGTTATTCATGACTATAGAGGAAAAATATTTAGATAAAATTATCTCATCAATGTCAAAATTAAATATGTCCTACGGTTTAGGGCACTGAAATGATACAATGGAATATGTTGGAAATTTCCCAAAATACTTCCGGTTCAAGCTCCTATGTCTTTCTAGTTTATATCGCACTGATTATTTTATTTGTGGTTAGGAGAATAATCAGGGGAATACGAGGGAGAAAATACAAAAGATCAAGGATTTTGATGCCCCCGGTAATATATTTATTATTAACTTTTATATATATGTTTGCAGATTATAAATTATATGGGTTTTATTACGTAATATTTTTGATTTTCTTAATAGTTCTGGGAGTATTAGTTGGGTTGAAATTTGGAGAGACCGCTGAGTTTTTCTACAAGGATAATCAGCTATTTTATAAGAGATCTCAGGCTATATTAAGTCTATGGCTCATTTCTTATATAGGAAGATTGGTAATATTTCTATATTTACCCAATGTAATGATACTGGCTGAACTCTTGGATGTACTGCTATCATTCACCACAGGTCTTCTTGTTGGCGAGGCTATTGTAATAATCAGGAAAGAGGGGGAATTCAAAAATAAACAAGTTGAAAGCCAGAATAACTAAATATTTAACCAAATTCGATATTTAAGTAAGAATGAAAAATAGGGAAGTTGTTATCACCGGGGTTGCAGGATTCATTGGCAGCAATATGGCAGAAAAACTTGTTATGGAAAATAGAGTTTATGGAATTGACAATCTTTCTTGGGGTAAAAAAGAAAATTTAGAAAGTTTGTTTAAAAACCAGAATTTTAAATTCATTAACATGGATGTTAAAAATACCGAGCAACTAGCCAGAGAAATTGAAGGAAAGGACATAATAATACATTTGAGTGCCAACCCAGATGTAAGAAAAAGTGCAGAAGACTCCCAGATAGATTTCAATGAAAATGCCCTAGCAACATATTCAGTTTTGGAGGCCATGAGGAAATCGGATGTAAACGAAATAATATTTGCCTCATCATCCACAGTTTATGGCATCCCTGATTTAATGCCAACCCCTGAAAATTATGGCCCTTTGAAGCCCGTATCACATTATGGAGCTTCAAAATTAGCAGCGGAAGGTTTTATATTTTCATTTTCAAACATATACGGTTTTAAATCTTCTATATTCAGATTTGCGAACGTGGTTGGAAGAAGAGGGACTCACGGTGTAATTTATGATTTCATAAATAAACTCAAGAAAAGTCCAGATACCCTCGAAGTTCTGGGGGACGGAACACAATCAAAATCCTATATTCACATAGATGATACCATGGATGCCATGATTGAACTTCATGGTAAGGGTGATGGTTTATTCAATATTGGTACTGCAACAAGGACTTCAGTTTTAGAAATCGCTAAAATGGTCATATCCAGAGTATCTCCCGGTGCAAAGATAAAAATAATGGGCGGTCCTGGAGGAGGGGGGTGGAAGGGCGATATAAAGGTAATGCACCTTGATATCAAAAAAGCACTATCCTACGGATGGAAGTACAGGTATGAAAGTACCGAGGCTGTTAAGAAAGCCTTGGAGGAGCTAACGGTAATATGAAGATACCAACTTTTGTTTCATCCCTTGATTCAATAATTAAGGGCGGAATGCCCATAGGAACTTCTGCACTTCTCATGGGAGATCCAGGTGCTGGAAACTTTGAATTTGCCATCACTTCAGCTTCCAAGCACGCTCTCGCTATTGAAGGAAAACTCCCACTGGAACTTGAAGGGAGGGACGTTAAACCTTTAAATGGAATCCTTTACGTAACAATTTCAAAGCCTCAGAAAGAGATTCAGAGATCTTTCCGTCTCATAATGGATGAGGCATTGGTAAGGGCACTTGAATCACATATTAGCTATGTTGATCTTTCGGGCATTTATTATTCAAGGAGCCAAATTCCCGCATCATGGATAGGTAAGAGTACCCTGAAAGATAAGGAGGATTTCATTACTGTACTTTTTAAGTCGTTGGAAGAAAAGGGGAGAGGGAAGCTGATAATAATAGATTCATTGACAGACTTATTTACCTGGAGAGATTTTGATTTCAATAAAATCTTAGATCTTTCCAGGGGTGTAACAAGAGTTGTTAAAGAATGGGATTCTGTTGCATATACTCTCATGACAAGAAACATCACAGACCCTAAAAATGAAAACATTTTAATTGAGATTTTCGACGGTGCAATGGTTTTCAGATGGAGCGAATCAGAAAACATCAGTAAAAGGTTCAGATATATGTATATGCCAAAGTTTATCGGCGTTCTACAGTTTATTGAAAAAGAGAGGATAGAGAAATTTGATACGCAGTTTGATTATAATACAGGAATGGTAATATTAAATATTACAAGGGTGAGATAATGGAATTAGTGGACACCGGGATAGTTGGGCTCAATGAAATGCTTGGAGGAGGAATTCCTAAAGGACATACAGTTGTGGTGCTTGGTGGTTATGGTACGGGAAAAACCACTATGGCACTCCATTTTGCAAATAGGGGCCTGGAACTTGGTGAAAAGGTTCTATATTTGTCATTGGAAGAAAGGAAGGAAAGCATATTAAGGGCCTCAAAACAATATGGAATGAACCTCGATAATGAGAATTTTATACTCATGAGCCCTGGAATTTTAGATTTCCTTGAAAGGTTGAAAAATAAGGAGAACATTAAATCTGATATTCAAGATATTATGCCTTCCAGGCTTATTGTGGATAGTGTTTCCATAATCCTTATGGCTGCTGAAAGCGAATCAGAGATGAGATCAGTACTTCTGAATCTCTCAGATTCATTGAAAGACCTTAATGTTACAACTTATTTTCTAGCAGAATCAAAGGTTGAGAGCCCTTATTCTTCCAGGGACGGATTTTCGGAATTTGTAGGTGATGGGGTAATATCCCTACAGAACAGGTACGATGATGAGAAAGGGACTACCACATCTATAATAAGGATATTGAAAATGAGGCTTATGAACCATGATAGAAAAGCTCATCCATATTTAATAAGCGAAAGGGGGATGGAAGTTCTTTCGAGGTCAGATGTTTACTTCTAAAATTTACCGAACTCTAATTTTTTGCCCATTGCCCTTAACCAATATTTCCCTATCTCGCTAGTGTTTTTTACATGGGTACCTGCACATGCGCATTTATCTATTCCATCTATCTCAACTATGGAAACTTTAGTTAAAGATTTAGGCAATCTTTCCAAGTTGCACCTCTTTAACAGGCTAGCATTGAGATTTTCTTTCTGAATTGAGTACCTTTTAACATCCCTAGCCATTTCATTTATTCTATAAAAATCATCCTCTAAGTTATAAATTTCTTTATCGAGAAATATTTCACCATACCCTTTGTAAACTTCGGATTTTATTGTTCTTATTCCATGCTTATCATAAAGCAATGCAGATATTGCATGTTGAAGTGTATGCATTTTCATGATTTCGTATCTTCTTTCCCAGTCAAGCCTTAGAATGCCCTCTTTCCCTTCGACAATCTCCTTTGCTAAATGCACAATCCTATTCTTTCTCTTTATTACATTAAATATTTGTACTTCATTATCCCCTATTAGAAGTTGCCCCCTATCTCCTGGTTGCCCTCCACCTTCGTAATGCATTATGGTCCTATCCAGAACGTATCCATCCTCTTCAATGGATATTATATTCACAGGTAGCTCTTTCAAATAGCAGTCTTCTATGCTCTTGAGATAGAGAGCAACAGTCTCTTCATTCAATGAAAGTTTCACCTTTTTTGTAGTTCTCCTTTATGTATTTCAAAATTACATCTCTGTCCCTTCTAAGTTGGCTCTCATACCATTTAGCTATTACATCTAGGAGTATGTTCTCGATTTCTTCCAGCTTCGCTTCCCTTATGGGTTTATCGTAGAGGATGTACTGCGTAAAATATCTGTGCCAACCGGTATATCTGTCATATTTCTCCCCTTCAGAGAACTCAAATATTAGGCTTATTCTCTCCTGATCGTCCTTCTTGTAAATTATTTTCAGAGAATCCCCCAACCTTTCTATATCCTTTGCAGTATCCCTGAAAATAATATTGTTTATATTTTCAAAAAAGAAATCATTCCTTAATTGGAACTTATCAGGATATGCTGTAAATTCTAACCATTTATTGGGTGCAGGATCAATGGTGAAATGAATATCCTGTTTATTGAACCTTACCCAAGTAACCCACAGATATGTCAATAATTTCTTGTTAATTTCAGCCTTCTTTCCAGTTGTCATGGAATTATCCTTCAAAACCTCTTCTTCCTTTTTCTGAAGCTCTTTTTCTAGCTTCTGGAACCAGTTAGATTCATTATCGGAATTTGTCATAGCTATCAGGAGAGTATTGTCTATTTAATATTTAAATTTGCACCTCTAAAAATTTAGAACTGTGCCAATACAATATA
>JAFMDN010000033.1 GCA_017857235.1 Methanobacteriota archaeon | reverse complement strand
GAACTGTTGGAAGCATTGAAGAAAGAGAAGGGCGGAATGAGTGCATTGTTAGCAGAAAAGATGATGGAAGGCATAAATTCTTTTGATATTTTGGGAAAAAGTAAATTTGTATCAAGTCAGAGTGACGAGGGGATGGAAGATATATATGAATTCCTAAGCATGATTTTTTCAGGCGGTGAAGACCTGGAGGAAAGATAGATGACAATTGTCAGATATTGATAAGAAAAATATTTATATTACGTCTGACATACATACATCTATGGTAAACAATTATACCAGTCCAGATGATGAAGAGCTGGCCAAAATAGTTGAGCAGCTCAAGGTAAACATAAAAATTATTGGCTGTGGAGGGGGAGGAACCAATACCATAACAAGGTGCGCAAGAGAAGGTATATATGGGGCTGAATTAATAGCACTTAATACGGATGCACACCACTTGTTAATGGTGCAAGCTCATAGAAAAGTGCTTGTCGGAAAGAGGACAACAGGTGGGTTGGGAGCAGGTGCTTTACCCCAGGTTGGCGAGGAAGCAGCAAGGGAAAGCTGGGACGATATAGTTTCAGTAATAGGAAATTCTCATATTGTATTTGTAACCGCAGGGATGGGTGGAGGTACCGGAACCGGTGTAGCACCTGTTGTTGCTGAAATAGCCAAGAAACAGAAAGCCCTAGTTATATCCATAGTTACTCTGCCTTTCTCGGCTGAAGGTAAGGTAAGGTTGGAGAATGCTCTATATGGCGTGGATAAAATTAGAAGGTATTCAGATACCACCATAGTTATACCGAATGACAAGCTACTTCAACTAGTTCCAAGGTTACCTTTGGATCAAGCGTTTAAGGTGGCTGATGAACTTTTGATGGAAGCACTCAAAGGACTTACTGAAATAATAACAAAGCCAGGACTAGTCAACTTGGATTATGCTGATATACTCACAGTAATGAAAGAGGGTGGAGTTGCTATGATAGGTATAGGTGAAAGCACTGGTGGCAAAGCAACTGTTGAAGAAGCTGTAAATGAAGCTATTACATCACCATTAATAGAAGCAGATATTTCCACCGCAAAGGGTGCATTAGTAAGGGTAGTTGGTGGGGAAGATATGACTATTTCACAGGCAGAAACCGCAGTAAGGATGGTTCAGGAGAAAGTGAACCCCATGGCCAGAATAGTATGGGGTGCTTCAATAGATCCAACATTGAAAGGGGAGTTTAAGGTACTTGTAGTACTGACAGGAGTAAATTCCCCGTACTTCTTGGATTCAAGTAAATCAGTTTCAAAAATAGGCGTGAAGGGTTTAGACTCTGAAATAGACCAGATAATGTAAAAAGGAGGTGAAAAAAGATGGAAAAAAATAGTAACATAAAAGTTGTGAGCGGGGTATTGGCTTTCTTAGCTAGCGTATTCCTGCTGGTATATGTGTTCCAGATATCTAAAGGGATAACATCGGCAGTACTATACATTGGAATAACATTGCTTGCTTTTGCCCTGGTATCCTATATTGTAGGATTTGTAACATCGAGCAGCAATCTTAAGTATTTCCAACTGACATATCTAATAACCGGGCTTTCCATGATGTATGCAGAAGTAATGCTATCCGGCGGAAAGAACACGTTCCTATATCTAGCAATATTCACAGCACTGATAGCAGGATTAGTATACTTAGCTGCATCATATGGCCTTACAACTGGAGCTCCAAGAAGAACTGGAGTAAGAGCCCATTAATTTATTCTTTTTTTAGCAATATTTAATTAATATTTTAAATTATACCCTGATGAAAGAGAGAAGGCTTATATTTTCAGCATTACCGTACGCAAACGGACCACTTCACTTGGGGCATATGGCGGGAGCGTACGTTCCTTATGACGCGTTTAGAAGATTCAATATATTAATGGATAGAGAAGTTATTTCAGTTTCTGGTAGTGATGAACACGGGACTCCAATTACGGTAAGGGCAATGAAGGAAAACAAAACACCCGAAGAAATCGCGAAATATTATCATAAAATAAACAAGGAAATATTTGAAAAGATGTATATTGAATTCTCAACTTATATTGAGACATCATGGGAAATACATAAGGAAACAGTATTTAATTTTATAAAGAGATTGATGGAAAATGGTTACATATACAAAGGTAAGATGGTACAACCATATTGCGAACACGATAAAATGTTCCTGCCTGATAGGTATATAACAGGCAAGTGCCCCAGATGTGGATATGAAAAAGCTAGGGGTGATCAATGTGAAAACTGTGGAGCTACTCTAGAGCCATCAGAATTGATAGATCCAGTCTGCATCATTTGTAAAAATCCACCTGTTTTCAAAGAAACAGATCACCTGTTCTTTAAGCTTTCTGCTCTACAGAAAGAGATGGAATCTTACATAAATTCCAATGAACATTGGAGAGAAAATGTGATATTTTTTTCAAAAAATTTTATATCGTCGGGTCTTAAAGATAGACCCATAACGAGGGATTTGGAATGGGGTGTCGATGCTCCATTTCCCGAAATGAAAGGTAAAAAGATCTATGTTTGGTTCGAAGCGTTAATAGGATACCTCACAGGGACCAGGGTTACATTAAATTCTTTTAAGGATGCAGAAAATTGGTGGTCTGATCCAGAGGTAAAGCAGTATTACTTCATGGGTAAGGATAACATACCTTTCCACAGCATAATATGGCCGGCCATGTTGATTGCCCATGGAAATTATCAATTGCCTTATTTCATCGCGGCAAATGAATACCTAAATTTTCAGGGTTCAAAATTTTCAAAGAGTGCAAATGTAGGGTTTTTTATGCCTGAGCTTTTAGATAAATATGATCCAGAATATCTCAGATTTGGAATATATTATAACCTCCCGGAAGGACACGATTCTGATTTTTCTATCGAAGAATTTGAAAATAAAGTTAACACTGAACTTATAGATAAATATGGAAATTTCATTAACAGGGCACTTATATTGCTATTTAAAAATGGGCCCGTCTCATTTGATGAATCATTATTTAATGAAATAGATATTGAAGCCATGAAAATAGCAAGACAAAAGCACAACTCATTTATTGAAAATATGGAAAAGGTAAGGATAAGGGATGCCTTCAGGGAATGGATGGAATTAGCAAGATATGCTAATGTATATATTACCAACAGGAAACCATGGGATGCATGTAAAACAAGGGGCCCGAACTGCAGTGCTTCTTTATATA
The DNA here is from genome assembly GCA_017857235.1 of Methanobacteriota archaeon. Lineage (GTDB taxonomy): Archaea > Thermoplasmatota > Thermoplasmata > Thermoplasmatales > JAFMDN01. The sequence goes on along the minus strand of JAFMDN010000033.1, from coordinate 8,492 downwards.
CCTTGGGTTTCCTTAGTTATATTTTGGCTATGGACGCCCAAGTCTTCTTGCCTAAATCATCTGAAAAAGTATTGAATTGGATGGGATTTACAACTCCACTCAGGATAAATACAGATCCACAAATACCTGTGTTTAAGGTTGTAACAAAACCTGAAAAACTGTATGAAAAAATACAGAGCAAGGAAGCTATCCCTCTAGACTTAGTTGTTGCTGAAATAATTAATGCTAAACCACATCCTAATGCTGATAAACTGTATGTGCTAGACCTAAATATTGGAAATGAAAATAGGACAATCGTATCTGGAATACGGGATAGTTATACTGAGACAGAACTTGTTGGTAGAAAAATTGTAATCATCAGAAATCTTAAGCCTGCAAATATCAGAAGTATAACAAGCAACGGAATGCTCTTAGCTACTGAATATGAAGGAAAAACTTATCTTTTAACACCACCTGAAAAGTCGAAACCTGGTGACAAGGTTACCTTGGATGATCTCGAAATTATAAACCAAGAAATTAGTATAGAAGAATTTAAAAAATTTTCACTGCAAACCCAGAGAGAAGGAAACCAAACCATTGCAGTTCTATATCATAAGGGCAGGAAAATCCCTTTGAAGGTAAACGATGAGAATATTGTGGTTGATGATAAGGTACCTGAAGGATTGAAGATAAAATGAAGGGAGACCTCCACATTCATTCTAAATATAGCCCAGACTCAAGATCAGACCCGGAGGAGATAATTAAATATTCAGTCAAGTTAGGTTTGGATTTTATATGCATTTCTGATCACAATAAATTCAATATATATAAGTCTGAATCCATCATTACCATATCCGGTGAAGAGGTAAGTTCCATTGATGGTCATATACTGGCACTTTTTATTGAACATGAAATACCAAAGGGTCTAACACAGATAGAAACAATAGAGAAAATACACGATGCTGGGGGAATAGCGGTACTTGCACATCCCTATAGAATTGTTAATGGGATAGGCAAAAAATACGTAAAATCCTTTGATGCCGTTGAAGTTAAAAATTCTAGATGCGGAAAAGGATGCAATAATAGAGCTAATAATTTGTCTAATTCACTGAATGTAGGAAAGACAGCAGGGAGTGACGCTCATTTCATCAATGAGGTCGGAAGGGTATACCTGGAAGTGCCTGATGGTGATATGGAGAGCATAAGGAAAGCCATCATAAAAGGAATAGGTAGGCCAATGGGGGAAGATTTAACACTTAAAAATAGGGTGCTTCTATATTGGAAGATGGGTTCAGAATATGCTTTAAGAGGATTTAAGAGGATCTAAGTTATTTAAATGCAGTTTCAAGTCTTTTTAGAAACTCATTATATTCATTCATTATGTTTTGGTCATGTCTTCTAAATACAGTAACAATAATGTATTTATCACCCATGGGATTAATCTTGATGAATCTAGGTTGATCAGATTCTATAAAAATTTCTTTCACATTCCCTGTTGATTTTCCAAACAATTCTTCTGCTCCTCCAAATATTACCCCTGTTAAAATTGGAAATAAATCTGATTGGTTTGTTTGAGGAGGATTTCCCATAATTGGAACGCCAGTTTTCGAAATAAGCATTATAGACTCTATATATTCTCTTTTCCTGAAGTCGGAAATTGAACTTGACACAATATCTTCTCTCATTATCTTATAAGTGTATAAGTAAATAAATAAATATTTTCTCCATAATTTGTAAACATCATTTTATGATTTTTATGAGCTAATAAATCAAATGGAAAATATTGCTTTTAATCGATTTAATCCTTGAAAGCATCCAAGAATGAAATGTCTTTTTTGGAAATGATCGCATAATAGTTAATAGCGAAATCAATGATGGTTAAAACAGAGATCAGATCTAAATCTTGCAATTTATGGCTTAATTGGTTTAGCGGATCTTCTATTACGATTGATGACTCAGTTATAATTATTTTCCCATTTCTTTTAGAATCTCTAAGGAAAAGTTCTAGCTGATCATCCCAGTAAATATTTTGAACTCTGTTAACGGTTTGAAGCATCATATCCTGGATCCTCCTTCCTACTCCAATTAAATTTCTATTAACTGAAATTATGAAATCTCTAGATATGGCATATGCTAATATCTTTGAAATATTATTTTCAGTAGGCGTTGATGGAGTAAGACTTTGTATTGTTCTTTTAAGCTTATCTAATGAAATCTTTATAGAAAATATTGAAGCTAAACAACCTAATATTTCTGGAAATAGGAATCTGGAAGGTATACCTCTGGGCAATGAGTAGAAATCAAACCCCTTCTCCCTTGCTATTCTCTTGGCATTGCCTCCTTGGGATATTACTATTGCTTCACCCAGATAATCTTTCATTTTTGAGATTATTTCCTGATTCTCTCCTGAAACTGTTATGAATACTCCGAATAATTTTAATGAGGTGTCGAATGATTTGTTTAGGAAAGTATCAGTAAAGATCCTTGAAATTGTAAAAGGATTTCCAACTGAATGTATCTCAGGTCTACCTTCCTTAGTCCTTGTAGAGCATGAAATAAAACGCTCGGTGTAGCTTATCAGCCATTGAAATGGTGGAGAGTCTTCCATCTGCATTACAAATTCATCATCTAACTCATAGGGCTCATGAGACATGTTCTAAATAATGCAAAAATACGATTAAATTTTAATGATTGATTTTCATTATCCACGATGGAGGTATCCATTCTAATAACAGTTAAAAACGATAGAACAAATATGATAAGGCTATTAAATTCATTATCCAATGAGGTGGGTAAGAACGCTGAAGTTGTTATAGTGGATGCCTTCTCCACTGATGGTACTTACGAGATTTTAAAAAATTATGAAGATAAGCTTATTTTAAAGGTGGATAGAGTAAGGGGAAATAGGGCTATCGGAAGAAACAGGTGCATAGAATTGGCAACGGGTGAAAACTTTATCTTCCTTGATTCAGATACTGAGGTAACCCCAGGGTGGTTTGAAGAATTCAAGAAGCATTTTGAGAAACCCATAGTTGCAGGGAGGATCATCCAAAAAGGGAACGTTAAATGGAACGATCTTGGAAGAGTACCGATGTTATTTCAAGGAAAAGATGTAACCTTCCCAAGTAATAATTTAAAATATTCAAAGGCCGTAATAGACGAAATCGGCAAATTTGATGTTCGAATGCATACGGCCGAAGATATTGACCTAAATATAAGAGCCATAATGAAGGGCTATGATATTTTCTATGCCGAAGATGTAGTAATATATCACTATCCTAGGGAGAATTTAAAATCATTGCTAAAGCAGGCGTATAGCGATGGTATAGGGAGAAAATATATCAATAAGAAATATAAACTAAAATCAAAATTCAATGTAAACAATTTAAAGGCTCACCCTATTATAGAGTTTTTAAGATTATCTGCTGGAATAGTAGGATACTTATTAGGTGATTTTCATGATTAGCATAGTTATACCAGCTTTGAACGAAGCAGAGAGTATAGGGCATGTTATTGACGAAGTAAAAAGAAATTTTCCAGGTTCAGAAATTATAATTGTGGATTCAGATTCAACAGACGGTACTCCAGAAATAGCCAAATCTAAGGGGGCAAAAGTTATCAATCAAAGTATAAGAGGTTATGGATACGCTTATATGAAAGGATTTGAAAATGTTAATGGTGATATAATAGTTACACTTGATGCCGATGGTACATATCCACCTTCAGAAGCCAGGCGTCTAGTAGAACTGATTGGTAAATATGATTTCATAAACGGGGAACGCTTATCAAATTCGACCAAGGAAGCTATGCCAACTATGCATATGATTGGAAATTTTATCCTTACTTTATTGACAAGGATACTATTCATGGTCAAAATAACTGATAGCCAAAGTGGTATGTGGGTTTTTAAAAGAGAGATATTAGAAGACATACTCCCATCAAGTGGGGGGATGGAATTCTCGGAGGAAATAAAAATTAGAGCCGCATCAGCTTATTGTTATATTGAAATACCTATTCAATACAAGAGAAGGATGGGAGAAAAGAAATTGCGTCCGTGGAGAGATGGAATCAGGAATATGATATTTTTATTCAAATTGAGAATAAAGGGAAATATAAAGATGAAGAATAGAAAATGTGGTTAAATACTCTCAATTCTAGGAGCTAAGATAAACGTAACTTTCCCTTTACCATTAAATACCGGTGCTTCTATTTTCAGGGGATAATCAGTCTTTAACATAATGGAAATATCTGTCACAGATTCGAGAGACCTAACAAAATTTGAAAGATAGTCCAACGAATAGGAACTTTTGGCCTCCTCACTAAAAACATATTCTTTCGCTAGACTCTTAGGTATCGAAAGTTCGGCATTTTCTAAATCACTTTCTCCTTTTGCCAATATTTTAAGTTCATCAGTTTTCATATGGAAGGTTACGACATCTGCAAAGTTCTCAGCAGCTTTAATTCCGGTTAAAACCAGGTTGAAATCAGTGATTATTTTATTGGGAATCTCTAAATTGAGCATTTTTGGAGTTGATATGGAACTCGGATCAATAATAGGTATGTTATAACTTAAATTACCGTACTTAATTGATATCCTCTTACCATCTGCCTTGAAATTTATTATATCCGTAGAAGAAGCCAGCTTCATGGCATTTCGTAGTCTTTCTATATCAATCCCAATGGATTCTTCATCTTCAACCTTGAAATCCTGAAATGTATCCTTATCGATTTCTAAAAGTACCATTGCTATATGTGCAGGATCTATGATTTTCGTAGAAAGACCCTTGTTTGTAAAGTCTATTTTTGCTTCCTGGTTAAGGCTTACCACTATATCAGCAAATTCTCTCAATGATCTGGCATCGATCTTAAATTCCACCATTTTAATCAAAACTTAAAATGGTTTTAGAATATTTATTTTACCTTTATTTCTGTGTATCCACATCTTCCACATGAAAGTCTGTTTTCATGTTCAGCCAGAAATACCCCAGGACCACATTTTGGACAGAATTTTCTCTTTCTAACCAGTTTTCCATTCTCAACTGAGTATAATTCTCTCTTTTGCATTTAATTCACTCCTGTTTCTTTTCTTCTAAAAGACCATTTCTTTTAAGATAATGTTTCAACTCAATTTTAAGAGCCTGTTCCTTAGAATTGTATATCTTAGCATATCCTATAGTTTTATTTACACCAAACATGGGCTTCGCATAGTTAATTACAACGTTAGATGGAGATGCCTGGAGATTGGCGGCTATAAGATTCCTCATTTTTTCTCTTGATGGTGTGGGTTCCATGTTATGTGTAATTTGAAATTTAATTTGAACCCTTCCTAGCAATGGATTTTCCTTCTTTTCTATTATCTCAATATTCATGAAGCTCCTCCCCCCATTTCTTTGATATATTTTTCTATTTCGGTTTTTACAGAGTCCCCGGATTCAATTACTGCGATTCCCTCGTCTGGAATTCCGTATAGTATTATAGAACCTTTAGGGGAGAAATATATAGCCGGTAGTGAAGCCAAATCCTCCTCACCCTCTACAATGATTAGAACATTTCCATTAGATTTTATGGCATCCTCAACGCTTTCCCAGAGTTCTTTTGTAATTGTACCGGGAGGATTATTTACCCTTATCACCTTATCAAACTTATCTTGTTGAACTTCTTTTGGAATTTCTCTTTTAGTTTTGAGGTCAATAACTGCTAATTTTGGAACTATACCCAGTTTAAGCGCGGTATCTGTAACTACATCTCCGACTGTTATTATGTTCTTTGAAGATAAAAGTAGAATTTGCGTTTCTTTTTTAATTATAACATCAGGTTTCTTTGAGAATATGTTTCGAAACTTTTGGCTTACGATTATATCTCTATCTAACCTTAATGGCATACTCACCTACTTGATTTATTCCGGCCTTTTTTGCTATTATTGATTTTTCTGGGTTTAATATGTAAATGTATCCCTTCCATTCTAATACGGTATCACCATGGCACTTCTGCTCCTCAGTCACCCTCTTGCAAACCCTGCATGCCCTTAACTTTATCATTGATTTTCACCTTTCAACCAAGAAAGTTTTCCAAGGAAATTTTGCCTCAAGGTTAATCCTATTTTAACGCCCTTAGATATGGAGTCTGCTATGGAAATGCTAACTATTCTGGCTCTAACAACATCTCCAACTTTTAGATCTCTTTTCGTTTCCCTTCCTATCAACTTCTTGTTTTCAAGATCAATATCCAATCTATCGTCCATTATCTGGCTAATATGTAAAAGTGCTTCCACTGGTCCAATTCTTACAAAGGCGCCAATTTTAGTAATATCGGTAACTTCTCCTTCAACAACTTCTTGTAAATTTGGCTGATAGGCGAGTGCCTTAACTTTAACTGGTTGGTATACCCCTCCATCTCCATGAACTAGATATCCTTCTCCATTCAATGAAGCATCAAGCACCATTAGAACGATGTATTTTCTATCGTTAGAGTCCCTAACTAAAGATCTATCAAGGATTCCAACTCTAGATTCCATTTTCTTTATGGCTTCTATTTTAGCGGTTTCCTCGTATTTCTCTCCTATTTTATTTGGAGGAATCCTTATGACTTCTTCTGATTCGACTATCAAATACATCATTGATCACTAATCCTTGCGATATTTTTAACACGTTAATTATTTTTTCCTTGTTATTTACCTATTCAACATATTCTCTTTGCTGAAAATTCTCTGTATTTCTTCTTCAGTAAGTATTTTCTTTTCCCTTAATACTTGGATAAATGGAATCTTCCTTTCTTTGGCCTCTTTAACTATTTCAGCTGTCTTCTCATAACCTATTATAGGATTTAGTAGTAGAGCAGTTCCTGGTGAATTTATTAATACTTCCCAGGCATATTCATGATTTACCTTTAATCCTGTTAATGCCTTTTCTCTAAGAATGTGCAGAGATACCGTTAATATATCAAATGCACCCATTATGGAAGTATAAATTATTGGTGTAAAGACGTTAATTTCCATCTCACCATTCATTGATGCTTCGTTTACTGTATTTGCATATCCCCTTGCAAGGAAAGATGCCATAGTAACTGCTTCAATTATACTAGGATTTACTTTGCCGGGCATTATTGATGATCCAGGTTGAACGGCCGGTAAGACTATTTCATTAAAGCCTGCAACCGGTCCAGAGTTCATCAATCTTAGATCTCTCCCAATTTTAATCAAAGATGCGCTAAAATTTGCTATCCATTGTGCAAGTCTATTAAAATCAGATGTGAATTGTTCTACTGTCATTAAATTTTCAGCCGGCACAAAATCCTCATGATAATAAGCATTGATATTTTTATAAACCAGATCTCTTATGTTTTTTGGGAGGTTTGCTCCTGTCCCTACTGCTGTTCCGCCCAGGTTTAATCTTCTTAATCTTGAGAGAATGAAATCTATATCAGCTTTTAGTGAATTTAATTCATCGGCATGAGCTTTAAACTCATCCCCAAATGTTACCGCGGAGGCATCCATAAGATGCGTTCTTCCAGTTTTTATATGTTCCTTATGTTCATTATAAAGTTCTAGAAACTTGGATATGGTTTTATCTATTTCATCAGAGAATTTCTTCAATTCTCTATAGAATGTTAATCTCATTGCAGCTGGAAAGACATCATTACTAGATTGGCCTATGTTTACATGGGTATGGGGTGATATAATTTCATAGGAACCCTTTGGTTTTCCCATTAACTCCAATGCTTTATTTGCGATAACTTCATTAACATTCATATTAGTAGAAGTTCCTGCACCAGCTTGAATATATTTTAGTGGAAAATCTACATCTCTTCTATTTCTAAGGAGTTCATCAGCAGCCTTTATTATATAATCTGCTTTTTCTTTATCTAATTTATTAGCATCTGCAAATGCCTTGACATATGATCTTTTTATTACAATTAGATGCTCTATGATCCTTCTATCAATAAATCTATCATATGGAAAATTAGCCAATGCCCTTGCTGTCTCTGGACCATAGTAAACATCATCCGGAACCTCAACGGTCCCCAAGGAATCTTTTTCAAGCCTAACCATAATTATCCATAGTTATTTTCAATATTTATAATTTGGATTTCCGAGTATCTTATTAGCTATCTTATTGAGACTTTCTCTATCCCAATGCCCTGCTCTGGAAAACCACCATTCCTGGAATCCTATGCTTTTTCCTGTGAATCTAGGAATTACATGAACGTGGAAATGGAAAATAGTTTGGCCTGCAGACCGCCCTGTGGAGTTTATCAAGTTTATTCCGTCACAACCTAAATTGTTAATCATCAATTGAGATAATTTTTTAATCATATCGACAAGATCGGGTGCTAAGTTATCCGGAAGTTCCAATATATCCTTGTAATGCTCTTTGGATATAATTAGGGTGTGTCCTGGTGCAATTGGATTTATATCCATAATAGCAATAAATCCATTATTCTCTATTATCGTTGTTGATTCGGCTTCTTTTTTAATGATGCTACAGAATATGCATTCCGACATATTACCAGTATTA
>JAFMDN010000032.1 GCA_017857235.1 Methanobacteriota archaeon | reverse complement strand
AATTACAAGAAATAAATGTTTCTAATCTATTTATAAAAATTCTTTCTTAAATTTAATAAAAAATATATGTTGTTGAAGCAGGAACGAATGTTACGGATAATTCTAATTTGATTCCAGGAAATTAAATTAAAAAATGATTAGAATCAACCAAATCATAACCTAAGTCTCACAACCTAAGTCGTTTATTAAATAAGGCTTTTCCGAATTTAAAGATGGATAAACCTCACTTAATGTAGCTGCAAACATTTAGCAATTCATATCAACTATAGCTTTAATTTTTTTCATATTACAACTTCATTATTCAGTTATAGATCTCATATAGCTTGATTTAAGGCATTGAAAATATTGGTGATGAGCCAGCTTTACTGCATTAAAATGGATATTAACCAATTTGCAGATAGGAGAATTTATCTGTAAATTTATTTTATTTGATACCGTCAATAAATTAAAGGATCCAGAAATCTTTATTTTTTTATAGATATCAGAACAACTCGGTTTAAGATTTCATCCACTAATTCTTAAAAAATCTTCCTTAACATGCAATCCCATGAAGATATTTCGGTAAAATAAGCGGTATTCCAAAATTTTATAAACAATCAAATAGTTTAGTCTACGGGTGAATATTTTGACCAGAAAAGTTGCCATAGTTGCAGGAGGAGTAACCTATTTTTCTAAAGCTAGGAAAGACAAAACGCAAGAGGAATTGGTTGCAGAAGCAATGAGGATGGCCTTATATGAGAATGACATAAATATGACCAAAGATGACATTGAGGGTTCAGTTATTGGATACTTCTCTGATCATTTCGAGAATCAACTAAAATTTGGAGCAATAATTCAGGACTATTTAGGTCTTAATCCAAAAAGCAACGTCAGAATTGAAGGAGGAGGAGCAACCGGTGGATTGGCAATTAGAGAAGGCTATGCCCAAGTAGCGTCAGGACTATTGGATGTCGTTGCGGTAATCGGCTTTGAAAAGATGTCAGAAGTCAACACAGCCAAGGGCAATGAATTCATAGCGCTGGCTTCAGATACCGATTGGGACTTCCCTATTGGTGGTTATTACAGCGGATATTATGCCCTGATGGCCAGAAGACATATGGAAGAATTCGGGACAACTGAAGAACAGATGGCAATGGTTGCGGTAAAAAATAGAAATAATGCACAATATAACAGGTTTGCACAAACCAATCCTAAAATGAATCCATTCGGAATGAGAGATGGAGGATTCATTAAAGTTGAGGATGTTTTAAAATCTCCATATATAGCATACCCACTAAAACGCTTGGATATATGTCTCATGTCAGATGGGGCATCCGTGGCAATATTAGCATCTGAGGAAAAAGCCAAAAAAATAACCGATACACCAGTTTGGATAGCGGGTACAGGTGCTGGTTCTGACGCTATGAGAGCAGGTGATAGGCCCAGGGATAATAAAAGTCTCCCTTTATTACCACATGAAAAGCCAGAATGGTATAAAAATCTTGAATATCCTGGCGTGCACTCATTTAGGGCAGGGAGAGAGGCTGCCAGGCAGGCATATAAAATGGCTGGCATAGATAACCCGTTAAAGCAACTGGATGTTATAGAGTTACACGATGCATATACCTCATCCGAGATACAAACATATGAAGATTTAGGACTTGCCAAATATGGAGAGGGAGGAAAGCTTATACAGGAAGGTCAGACTCTTGTAGATGGAGAGGTTGCCGTGAACCCTTCTGGTGGTTTAATTGGCAATATGCATGCTGTTGGGGCTACTGGGATAATGCAAGCTGTTGAGGTTTTCTGGCAGCTGCAAGGTGTGGCAGGAAAGTTCCATGGTTCTGATAAGACACAGGTTAGGGGGGCTGAAACAGGTTTAATTCATTCTCATGCTGGGACTGGTACTTATGTAACTGTTAGTGTTTTGAGGAGGTAGATAAAATGACAGAAGTTTTTGGAATAGACCCATTGATAATAAAAAATGAGTATTATATTGAATACAGACATTCCTATGGGAAAACAAGTCCGTTCTTTGAAAATCTATCAAAAGGGAAGATAATGGCTACGAAGTGTGAACATTGCAACAAAACCTTCATGCCTCCAAGAGCAGACTGTCCTTACTGTCTAAGAGAAACAAAATGGGTTGAAATTTCCGGTAAAGGGAAAATTCATACATTTTCTACCATGTACTTTGCTGGTGAAAAGTTCCTCAAAGATGTGCCATTTTATCTGGCTTATGTGGAACTTGAAGGCGTTGATACGTTACTGTTGACTAGAATAAAGACCAAGGAACCTGAAAAATTAAAAATAGGAATGAAAATTAAATTAAAGATAGCGAGGGATTTAGAATGGAGGGCTTCAGACATATGGGCTGAGCCTGATGAATAATCAATATTTGTAAAATCCCTCTCCACTTTTTTTACCTAATTTTCCTGCTTCTACCATTTTTCTCAATATTGGTGCAGCCCTGTACTTTGGATCCTTGAAGCTTTCGTATAGTGTATCCATAATGTTCAAAACAGTATCAAGACCAATAAGATCTCCAAGTGTTAATGGCCCCATTGGAAAATTTCCACCCAGTTTTAATGCCTTGTCAATATCTTCTTTTGATGCTAATCCCTCCTGCAAAATAAATGCACCTTCGTTCACCATGGTAACTATAATTCTTGTAGTAACAAAGCCCGGTGAATCATTTACCACCACGAATTCTTTGTTTATGGACTTTACATATTCGATGGTCTTATCTATGGCGTATTGCTCAGTTCTTATTCCCTTTATGATTTCCACAAGGTTCATCAGTGGCACCGGGTTGAAAAAGTGAATTCCCAAGAATTTTTCAGGGTTCTTAAGGCCCGATGCAAGACTTGTAATGCTAATTGAAGATGTGTTTGAACCGAGAATTGTATCCTTTTTTAAGTGTGGTTCAAGCTTTTTGTATAGTTCCTTCTTTGCATTTAGGTTTTCAACTATTGCTTCAATTATAATATCGCATTCTCGAAATTCGGAATAGTCGTCTATATATTTTATTCTTGAAAGTATTGTTCCTTTGTCCTCTTTAACTACTTTTTTTTCAATTAGTTTATCTAAACTCTTGGATATAGATTCAATTCCTTTCTGGTAAAGTTGCTGGCTTACTTCTGTTGCGTATACCTCATGCTTCGCTATAGCGGTAACCTCTGCAATACCGCTACCCATAATTCCCATACCTATAACTCCTATTTTCATTTACAACACCTCCAGTGCTAAAGAATATGCACCTCCGGTTCCATGGCATATGGTTGCCAATCCTAGCCTTCCAGAATTGTCCTCTAATGCCCGGAGGAGCGTGAGAGTAATCCTTGCACCAGATGCACCCAGTGGATGACCCATGGCTACTGCACCACCCCTTACATTAAATTTATCCCATTCTACATTAAGCGCATCTCTTACTGCGATTGAAGCTATGGAGAATGCCTCATTGTGCTCTACCAAATCAAAATCTTTAATTGTAAGCCCCAGCTTTTGCATTAATCTCTTTGATGATGGTACTGGAGAGTATGGAAAATCAAAAGGATCCATACTCGTAGTATCAACACCAATAATTCTGGCTCTCTTTTCCAAATTATATTTCTTGACAGCATTTTCACTTGCTAGAACTAAAGCAGCTGCCCCATCTGACAGCTGTGACGAATTTCCTGCGGTTAGAATTCCATCTTTATAAAAAGCGGGTTCCAATTTTCCCAAAGCTTCTTTTGATGTTTCCCTTATACCTTCATCATAATCTAAGGTACCTACTGGAACAATTTCTTTCTTAAATAATCCCTTTCTTGTGGCCTCCATGGCCCTTCTGTAGCTCTCATAGGAATATTCATCTGCCATTTCCCTTGTTATATTGTGCTTTCTAGCCCATTCATCGGCAATCATACCCATGTGTTTATTGTATTTGAAATCCCAAAGTCCGTCTGATATCATGGCATCCAGGACGGGCCTAGATGGCAATAACCTCTTATCTCCCCACCTGAAACTAGAATCAAGTAGAAATGGGGAATTGCTCATACTTTCCATGCCCCCTGCAACCATGATATCCCTTTCTCCCAATTTTATAGACCTGTATGCATTGGCCACAGCAAGCATACCGGAGGCGCATACCATATTAACCGTGGAACCTGATGATTCCACTGGTATTCCGGCAAGTATTGCAGCCTGCCTTCCAGGATCCTGTCCTAGACCTGCACATATCACATTTCCCATTACTACCTCTTCCACTTTATCGGGAGTTAATCCAGAATCTCTTACTGCTGCTTCTATCGCTATTTTCCCAAGATCTACTGCACTATATGGCCTGAGCGATTTCCCATATTTTCCAATTGGAGTTCTCTTTCCTCCTACGATATAAACATCATTCATATTTCCCCCTCCAAATAAAAATTATATTGAAATTGAGGTCCTTAAGTAGGGACATCAATTCCATATTACCTTTTTCAATAAAACATTTGGTAATGGAAAAATGAAAATTGTAGTTTTGAATATTATTTCATGGAATTCAAAAAACTAGCTGAGATACTCTCAGAAATAGAATCGACTACTAAACGCCTCGAAATAGTGGATTTAATTTCAAAATTTTTCAAAACAGTTGGTGATGAGATAAAATACACTGTTTATTTATTGCAAGGTAAGGTTGCGCCAGATTATGAGGGAATTGAATTGGGAATAGCTGAAAAACAAGTAATTAAGGTTCTTTCAGTAATTACTGGGAAAAAAGAGGATTTCATAAATCAGCTTTTAATAAAAGTTGGAGACCTCGGCCAAATTGCTGAAGATTTATTAAAAGAGAAGAAGCAAGTATCCTTATTCAGCGAGGAGTTGACCATAACTAAGGTCTATAATAATCTTCTTGAACTGGCTAATAAATCGGGTTCCGGCTCACAGTTAAGAAAGCAGCAGCTACTCCAGGATCTGCTCCAAAATGCAGATCCTCTCGAAGCTAAATATATTGTGAGGATTGTATTGGAAAGATTAAGGATTGGATTAGCAGATATGACTATCGTAGATGCTATAGCTATTGCCTTTGGAAAGAAAGAGGATGCGGACATAGTTGAAAGGGCATACAACATTCACCCTGACCTAGCAGAGATCGCCTATATTGCTTATACTAGAGGCATAGATGGTATTAAAAGCATAAAGATAACTCCGGGGATACCTGTTAGATCTATGCTTGCAGAGAGGCTTCCTTCCCTGGAAGAGATATTGCAAAAAATGGGAGGGGTTTGTTCCATGGAATACAAATACGATGGTTTAAGACTTCAAGCACATAAAATTGGAGATAAAATTAAATTATTTTCTAGGAGATTGGAAGATGTAACTGAACAATTTCCTGAAATTGCAAACGAGATTAGGGAATTCGTTAAAGCTGAAACCGCAATTCTTGATGGAGAGGCCGTCCCTTATAATCTTGATACGGGGGAAATGTTACCATTTCAAGCCGTCTCCCAGAGAAGGGGTAGAAAATATGATGTTTATGAGATGGCTGAAAGGATACCTGTGGTTGTATTCTTTTTCGATATAATTTATAAGAACGGTATTGACCTTACCATGCGACCTTATCCAGACAGGAAAGTTGAGCTTAAAAATTCAATAAAGGAAGGATCTCTGAGGATAAGACTTGCAAAGAACCTAATAGTTTCACGTACCGATGATGCGGAAAAATTTTTTAATGAAGCTCTTGAAGCTGGCTGTGAAGGAATAGTTGCAAAGAATATCAATGAGAATTCAATCTATAGGGCAGGGGCCAGGGAATACCTTTGGATTAAATACAAGAGAGATTATCAATTAGAAATGCAGGATACCGTTGATCTTGTAGTAGTAGGTGCTTTTAGTGGGCAGGGTAGAAGGGCAGGGTCATACGGTGCACTTCTAATGGCGGTTTACTCAAGACAAGATGGAACTTTCAAGACTGTTTGCAAACTAGGTTCAGGGTTCACAGATGAACAGCTTGATAACTTACCAAGGCTTTTCCAGAAGTACATACTTAAGGAAAGGGATCCTAGAGTTGAAAGCCAGATGATACCAGACTTCTGGATTGAACCACATTTTGTTCTGGAAGTCAAGGGTGCTGAAATAACGCTTTCACCCATACATACCTGTTGTTATGGACTAATTAAGGAAGGATCTGGCCTTGCTATCAGGTTCCCCCGTTTCACTGGCAGATGGAGAGAAGACAAATCTCCTGAAGATGCCACTACTGAAGATGAGATTTTAGAAATGTACCATTCACAGAAGAAGAAAATCATCCAGGATAACCCTGGATAAATTAATTAATAAATAGAAGATAAGGTACAAAATGGACATATCCACAGTGATTGCAGGTACACGATTCGATAATCCTGTCTTTCTCGCGAGTGGAATAGTAGATGAGACGCTTAAGTCAGTAGAGAGGGCAATAAAAAGTGGTGCTGGCGCCGCAGTGACAAAATCCATAGGTAAAGATGAAAGGGCAGGATACGTACCACCTATAATCTCAGAATTACCAACTGGCATGTTAAATGCTGTTGGATTAGCTAATCCGGGTATAGATGATTTTATTGATGAATTTAAAACCTCATCCCTAAAGGAAAAAATTGTAGTTTCCATCTTCGGAAAAGATTCTGAAGAATTTCTTGAGCTGGCTAAAAAAGTTCAGGATGCCGGCTTCACAACAATAGAATTAAATCTGTCATGCCCCCATGTTAAAGGATATGGATCTGAAGTAGGGGAGGATCCAGAATTGGTTGAAGAGATTATTAAAGAGCTGAAGAGTAAAACCAATTTAAAAGTATGGGCGAAGTTAACCCCAAATGTGACACACATAGTAGACATAGCAAAAGCAGCTGAAAGGGCAGATGCCCTTGTTTTGATAAATACAGTAAAGGCAATAGGAGTTAATATATGGGCTAGAAAATTTTCCCTTACTAATGGGATCGGTGGCTATTCCGGACCAGGAATAAAACCCATAGCACTCAGGGCAGTTTATGATGTATACAAAGAAACCGGTAAGGAGTTAATCGGTGTTGGAGGTATAACTACTTACGAGGATGCAATTGAATTTATGTTATTGGGAGCTAAGGCAATCCAGGTAGGTACTGCAATTTACTATAAGGATTTCAAGATATTCAATGAAATCTCCCAAGGAATTATGAATTACTTGGAAATGGAAGGTTTTGGAAGTCTTCAAGAAATTATAGGGTTGATGGTAAAATGAAATTCTCCAATATTGTTTCGGTTAAAAAAATTGGAAGAGATTTCTTTGAAATATCTTTTAATATTGATTCTGAAGTTAGAGCAGGACAGTTTCTGATGGTATGGGTTCCAGGTGTAAAGGAAATACCTATGTCTGTTTCAAATCTCAAGAATCCCATAACCATATCTTTCAAAGCGATAGGGGAAACTACAAAAAGACTCTCTGCTATGAGGCCGGGGGACAGAATATTTTACAGAGGTCCATATGGGAATACCTACCCGGATCCAAAAGGGAAAACTGCCTACGTGGCCGGAGGAACTGGAATAGCTAGCCTTTTACCCTTGATAAGTGCATATCCAGGTGATGTCTATTACGGAATGAGGACTGCCGAGGATATCGTATATAAAAATCTGGTTAATTTCGTCTCAACTGATGATGGTAGCATGGGATTCAAGGGGAATGTGGTTGATCTATTCATAAGAGAAAAAAGAAAATATGATACGGTTTTTGTCTGCGGCCCGGAACCCATGATGAAATATTTTCATGATAAAATAAATAGAAATGAATATGGAAATATATACTATTCACTCGAAAGGCTAATGAAGTGTGGAGTAGGAATATGTGACAGCTGCAGTATCAACGGTTTCAGGGTATGCAGAGATGGAACAGTTTTTGACCATGAACAGTTGAATATTATGGATGAATTCGGAACCGTAAGGAGGGCGGAATCTGGGAGGAGGATTTTCCTCAAATGATTCTTTATAATTCCTTCAATGAATTTTATTTAGCTATCCAATTAGCTTTACTTTTTCTTCTTGCATTTCTTGGAATTCAGGATTTAAAAGAGAGGAAAATTTTTGTGTTTCCCTTATTTATATTTGATATAATCCTCAACATAATTTTTCTTGCGATTGGTTATTATGCATCAACTTTCTTCTTTATTATTAGCTATCTGGAATTTCTTTGGAGTTGGAAAGAATTAAAGATTTTCAATTTAGGATACCTGTATTTTTTAACCCCTCTGCTGCTATTATTATCTCATGACCAACAAACTATCATTCTATCATACAGTTTCTTCGTGATTGGCTTTATTCATTTAATAAGTGGGTTCGGAAGAGGTGACATTAAAGTAATGGATTCTCTTGCTTTATCTACTGCTTTTATATATAAATACACGGGATTTCCGCTATTTTTACCTCCTGTATTCATTATTTTTCTAATTGCGAGCCTAAGTGGATTAATAGCTTATCCCCTATACAAGGGAAGTTTTATTAAGACAAAGAAAGAGGATTTCGATAAAATTCCTTTAGTTTTCCATCTTTGGCTTGGATATCTAGTTTTCCTTATCCTTTCATTACCCCAATTGGTCTAAGTCTAGCTACAATCTTGGACAAACCTGCACACTCCACCGACTGAACAACTTTATCCACATCCTTATAGGCATTAGGAACTTCTTCCTGCAGTACGTATTTTGTAGCTGCTCTTACATAAATTTCCTTTTTCTGAAGTTCATTCCTTACCCACTGGTCACTATACATCTTTACAGCTTTACTTCTAGATAAGACTCGTCCAGATCCATGGCATGTGGACCCGAATGTTTCTTTTAAACTCCCTTCTGTACCTACCAATACATAGGAGGCTGTACCCATAGTTCCAGGAATGATCACTGGATGACCTGTATCCCTGTACTTCATTTGTATTTCTGACCTTCCTGCAGGAAATGCCCTTGTGGCTCCCTTCCTATGTACCACTAACTTTTTCCTTTGGCCGTTATAATTATGCTCTTCAATCTTGGCTATGTTATGGGCAACGTCATACACAATATTTATCCCTGCATCTTCAGGATTGACTCCCATTACCCTTTGGAAGCTTTCCCTAACCCAGTGAGTAATTATTTCCCTGTTTGTAAAACCAAAATTAGCCGCGGCACCCATAGCACCTATATAATCTTGGGCTTCCTTGCTGCTGAGCGGCGCCGAGGCGAGCTGCCTATCGGGTATACTTAAGTTATATTTTCTCATAGCCTGTTCCATTATTTCAATATAATCTGTAGCAACTTGATGCCCAAATCCTCTTGAACCTGTATGTATCATTACAGTGACCTGTCCTTCGAAATTTATTCCGAATTTTTTTGCTGTTTCATGGTCAAATATTTTATCAACAACCTGAACCTCTAAGAAATGATTTCCGGCCCCTAATGACCCAAGCTGTGGGAAACCTCTTTCCCGGGCCTTATGAGATACTTTACTTCTGTCCGCAAATTTTATCTGCCCTGATTCTTCTATACTCTCTAAGTCCTTTTCCCAACCATATCCGAGTTCTACAGCGTACTTTACACCCTCTGAAAGCACATTTTCTAGTTTTGATTTCTCGATGTTTAATTTTCCTTCACGCCCTACTCCTGAAGGCACATTATCAAATATTGCATCAACCAGTTCTTTGATTTTTGGTTTAATCTCTTTTTCTGAGTAATTAGTTCTTATTAATCTAACACCACAATTTATGTCATACCCTACCCCACCTGGGCTTATTACACCTTCATCCCAGTCAAATGCCGCCACACCTCCAATCGGAAAACCGTATCCAAGGTGAATATCCGGCATCGCCATAGAAGCCTTCACTATACCTGGAAGATTGGCTACGTTAATAACCTGCTGTATGCTCTCATCTTCAATTATATCATTAATCATATCTTCTCTTGCATATATTATTCCAGGAACTCTCATACCTTTTGATTTATCTTGAGGAATTTCAAATTTGCAGTTTCCAACCTTATTAATATTGTATTTCATAGATTCCCTATAAAAAGTTAAGACATAAATTTTGCATTACCCTTATTAACGGGTTATCCATTAACTTGTAATGGTAGACGTTAACCTTGGTCCTTATATTCAAAATCAGATTCAGGAAGCAGATAAGCTTCAAAAACAGCTAGAGTCTCTGATAAATCAACAATATCAACTGGAAATTAAACTCAGAGAAAATAAGAAAACCCTTGAATATCTTTCAAGTACAAACGAAAATACTGAAATATTTAGAGCAGTAGGGACAATATTAACAAAAGTGAATGATATAGAAGGTTTAAAGAAAGAAATTGAGGAAGACGTAGAACTTACTGAAATGAGGTTAAAGGGTATAAAAAATCAAATAGATCAGATAAATTCCAGACTTAAGGAGATCTCTGAAGAGATAAATAAGCTCTATCAGAAAGGAAACCAAAAGAATGCTTAAGGTCCTAAACATTCAATAAATTGAAATTTAATTGAAATTTTTTCGAATTCTAAAAAAATAAAATTTAACAGTATTTCCTGTCCATTATCATGGAATCTCCCAGGGAGTAAAAATAATATCCCTTTTCAATAGCTTCTTTGTAGGCTCTCTTCAACCTCTGTTCACAACCAAATGCATAAACCAGTGATAGTAATGAGGATTCGGGAATGTGGAAATTAGTAAAGAGGTGGGTTACTTCAGAATTGAATTTGAAACCTGGATAGATATATATCCTGGTTTCACCTGAATATGGTTTTAATCTTCCTGGATAAGCAGCAGTTTCCAGGGCCCTCATAACTGTTGTTCCAACTGCAACTACCTTCCCTTTTGCGTTTTCTATGGATTCCACTACTGTATTATCTACCACAATGTCTTCTTCATCAACAATATGATATCTAATATCTTCATGGGTTATCGATTTAAATGTGCCATATCCCACTGTAAGCAGTATGTATTTGATAATGATCCCTTTGTTTTCCATCTTCTTTAGTAATTCATTGGAAAAATGCAAAGAGGCAGTAGGTGCAGCTATTGACCCTGAAACTTCGCCTATTTCATTTTGGTAATACTCAAAATCTTCCTTTTTCTTAATATAAGGTGGCAATGGAAGATGGCCGATCGATTCAATATAGTTCCAATCCAAATTTCCTATTAGTACACGCTTTCCATCATTTGAACTGCTGACCTTAACTTCCCTCTCGCCTATCAAGATTCGTTCTCCATCCCTTACTTTGCCCTTTATGAAGCATACAAACCCCTCATCACCCTTCCCCAAAACAGTTATTTCTAACTTTCCACCAGTAATTTTATTTCCGAATACCTTAGCCTTTCTGACCCTTGTCTTATTAAATATAATGACATCATGTTTCGATAAAATGTTTAGAATATCCATTATTTTTAAATGTTCAATTTCATCTCCAAAAATCTTCATTAATCTTCCGCTTGTTCTTTCTTTAGGTGGCTCCTGCCTTATGAGATTCTTTGGTAATTCGAATTTATAATTTTCTAATCTGTATCTTAAAAAGGAATTATTCATGTCTTCTTTATTCATGCTCAGGTTTATGATCTAATGTTTAAATTAATTTTCTTCAATAATGAAAAGTTTAAGTGATTCTCCTTAATACCCCACGGGGGCTCGTGGTCTAGTGGTTATGACATCGCTCTCACACAGCGAAGGTCGCCGGTTCAAATCCGGCCGAGCCCATCATTATTAAGGGGATATAGATAAGACGTTAAAACGTGCCGCTTTATTTATTTAATCTATAGAATATTAATTATTGTTCACTTAACTTAGATTTATAGTATTCAAAAAGTATCCTTGCAATCTTTGACCTATTTTTCAATTCCTTGCCATTCTTAACCTTTTGTTTGAAATTTCTAAGACCTCTTTCCGATATTCCCTTATCCCTGACATCCTTAGGTTTCAATAAAAGAATCCATTGTTTGAAATCTTCAATGTTCTCATAAGCAAAGTATGAATCATCATCTATTCCTAAAACA
This sequence comes from Methanobacteriota archaeon, assembly GCA_017857235.1. GTDB lineage: Archaea > Thermoplasmatota > Thermoplasmata > Thermoplasmatales > JAFMDN01. The sequence continues at coordinate 27 of JAFMDN010000032.1, read as the reverse complement.
GAGGCCTCATCAATATTATTTGATTCC
>JAFMDN010000058.1 GCA_017857235.1 Methanobacteriota archaeon | reverse complement strand
GATTCAATATATGTAAGGATGATATAATGAGGACCTTTGATATGAGGTATCCTTGGCCTTTACACAAAAATGTGGACACTATATCTAAAATCTTTCAGGATCGGATACTTTATCCAGCACTTTTGAAATAATTTTGACAAGATTCAAATTCTCATCATCAACTATAATTAAAAATAAGCATGAGGTGCATATAAATTTTTTAGTATAAATTGCCAAAAAATTATGAGAATAGGTAAAATTTTTTTGAATAAACCGGAGAAGACTATTCTCAGTATACATTTATCGGAATCACAAAATCCACTGAATAATTCTCGTGGAGGTGACATAATTAATATATTATTAAGGGTTTCTGAGAATTTTTTCCATCTAAAATAAAATTAGGAATTATTAAATCTAACCCAGAAGAATTAATTGAGTAATCCATATATAAAATGCAGCCGTATTCTTCCAATTTCTTATTATAGCCTTTTGGAAGGAATATCAACTTGGGGCCAGAATATGGTAATTCTATTTTAACAGCAAATTTTTCCTCTAGGATATTATAAGACTTATTAATATCATCAAAATCAACAGAATCATTTATTTCATCAATTCTAAATGAGTCATATCCATATTTTTCATTGTAGTAGGTATTCATTTCCAGTAATCTTCTTGCTACGCTCTCCCTCTCTTTATCAGAAAAAAATAGAAAGTGATAGTACCTTTCATTTATAAAATGAACTCTGTTGAGGAAAATTACTTCCTTATGATATTCCAAAGGCTTACCTCTTATATCTTTAAATTCTTGTGTCTTAATAATATTAATACCCCCTGTTTATAAAAATTATATGGCTCATTCTCCCTTTTAAATAGAAATTGGCATCTAAAAAATTATATTTTCGAGCGGTCTGATCATAATAAATTATATTATCATTTAAGGATCCACTGGATAAGCCAATACCAATATTTTCAGGAGAAAATGAATATAATGCACCCTTCGGCAATACGTCTGCAAATGCAGATATACGGATTTCAGAGTCTATCATTCTATTAGGATATAAAAATGGTTAATAAAAAGATTGAAAAATTAATTTTAAATCTATCTGGCAAGAGTTTCTAGAGATTTATTCTTCGTCTCCTCTCCAAGTACAACAGTTATTATAAATCCAGCAAGCCCTACCGCAAACAGTATGAACTCCATAGGTGCAATTCCATATATCTTGAGCATGATAGGAAACAGAACTGCAGAAATTATAGCTCCAACTCTGCTGATTGCCGTTCCTGCACCCATAGCAGTAGTTCTCATTCTAGTTGGGAACAACTCGCTTACAAATATACCTGTTGTTTCGCCGGTCCCTCCAGCGTTAGCAAAATAAAATATTGCAAACATTGGGAATAGCAAAAGTAATGGAGGTGAATGTTTCAATAGAAGATAATATGTTCCCAGTATACCCAATGCCAGCCCCTGTGCGAGGAAAGTATATGCCTGCCAGCCCTTTCTTCCAAATCTATCAGCAGTAAATACGAATGATAATGTACCTATTACACCTATTAAATACAGAATGAGTGTCAGTTCAAGTGATCCTGCGTGCCCGGAATAACCTAACTCGAGAAGCAAAACAGAAGTGTATATACCTATACCATAGAAAATGAGGTCATTAAGAAACCATGCAGTGAAAGTAAAAATTGCTCTCTTCAAATAGTTTGCGTTCTCCACAGTTTCGTTGCTAGAATCATTAACTAATTCATCATCTTTAATTCCCAATTTATTTTTTATATCATCAATTTCTTCCTTTATGTTATGTTCAACTGCAAATCTTGGTGTCTCCTCGACTTTCCTTCTAAGTATTAAAACCACAATTGCTGGGATAGCTCCTGCAGCTAGCATATACCTCCAAGCTATGTTCCCATAAGGGAGAAGGATTAATCCCAATGCAACTGCTACTGTTCCGCCAATCCACCAGGACATTAAACCTGTTCCTAGGAATTTTCCTCTTTTCTTAACAGGAGAATATTCCCCTATTATAGATAATGTCAAAGCGTAGTCAGCTCCTATTGCTAAACCAAGCAAAGCCCTGAATATTATTAATTCATAGGCATTGGTGGAGACCGCGGAAAGAATAGCAAAAACCGCAAACAATAACATATCCCATTGATAAATTACCTTTCTTCCCTTGAAATCTGCCACAACTCCAAATACCGCACCACCAATAAGCTGTCCAACTATTGTTGCAACTCCCACAAGAGCTGAGAGAAAGACGCTGAGGTGGAACAGCACTCCAATAAATATCAGAGCGGGTCCTATTACCAAGAGATCATAACCATCCAGAAAATAACCCATATCTGATAGCAGGGTTATAAAATAATGGTATCTCGTTGGATCAATTCTATCTATTTTTTTCAAGAACTCAGAATTACCCATGTTGCATAATTGACAAAGCATAATTTAAACTCCTGCATTTACAGTATTTAAAATAATGAGTTATACGTATTATATTTTCTTACTCTATTTATAATACAATAAAAATTACGGTTAAAGGC
>JAFMDN010000057.1 GCA_017857235.1 Methanobacteriota archaeon | reverse complement strand
CTGCCCAGGCCAGCCTCATTAATAAAATAAATCCATTTTCTCTATTATTTTATTACTCATATATTTTATTATTCTTATTTCCGTTATGCCCGTATTTCTTTCTTTTTCATTTTTTATTTTGAATTTTCAAAAAGCGTAAAATTTATAAATCTGTGAGTAGTAGGGGTACTCGACCCGCATGCAAAACCAAAATAAACAAACGGAGACGATCTCTCTCAAGGGAGAGGTAATAAAAACGTACGAATACGAGGATCTCATGGTCTTTGTTTATAAAATATCTAGTGATGAGACCCCCTTGGATGACTTTTATATGGTGAGTCTGGATGATACATCCACGGAGGTGGTTTGGGGGGTGGGATCGGATGAGGAGGAGGCATTACAAAATGCGGCGGAGGCATACGATCGCATGCCTCCCAATAATGATGATTTCAATCCCTTTAAAAATGCCCTGGAGACCTTGAGGGGTGAGGAGATTTCCCAAGACAAAATAGAAAAATAGTTATATAATGAAAAATAATGTGTCACTCGGTGACCGAGCACGGTTAATTAATCCATGTCATTTTTCATGTCTCTCTTTGAAATTTTTAGATAAATAAAATAATCACGGATTAATATAATAATAATTCCATTTAATATTTGAAAATGGTGAAAAGCATAAAATTTATAAACCTGTAAGTGTTATAGTTTTTTGACCCGAATGACTACGCGGGGCTTAATCCAAATATATGAACGTGAGAAAAACGGAGATAAACATGGGTTATTGACTAATATATACGTACATGGGGATATGTATCCAAAAGATGGGGTTATGTGCGACGTTTTCAAATTTTTGAGCAATAAAACGTTAGCAAGCGGCTATGAGCCGAAAAAAATATTTATGCAAGTGAATGGAATGGATGACTTAGCCGCTCAGATAATCACATATTTGAAAAACGGCCATGCAACATTGATGAAAAGATTGGGCTATGATGGTGGCGATATAGCTGCAGGCTATGTTTATATATACCCCATTAACGTTAAGTTACGCGATTTAGACGTTAGATACATCTACAGGATATACCAACCAAAAAATAGGCTATATGAGTTGTCAAATATGGCGCCAGGCGAATTAGCTAAGCTGGCGAATATGACGCCAGGCGAATTAGCTTATATACCGTCATTATCGGCCATAGGCAATGGGGTAGATATACCCCTTACCGAATTGGGGATAAAGGCATATAGATATGAATGGACTGAGGATAATGCAAGGCCACGGCCAATATTTTCGGGAAAGTTAGGTGAATACGTTAAAAAATATTGCATTGCATAAAAACCACTAAAACTAAATCTTTTTCCTTTCTATCCTTAAGGTTATAAATAGAGATAAGGATAAAGATAGAGATAAGTATTTTTTCTAATGGTTTCCCTATTAAGTAATATTGATTTTGGTGTTTTTATTTAGGTTTCCCGGATTTAAGATAATTTCTATATAGTATAATAATAATGGTTCCAAATTTCTATATGGTATAATATGAGTAATTCCATTTTTTATTTAAAAATGATAAAAAGCGTAAAATTTATAAATCTGTAAGTGTATAGGGTATCTGACCGATATGAAAACGGAGGGTATAACAATGGAAGATATAACAATGGAAAAACCATATACGTTTAGCAAACAGGTTATAAACAAAGTGGAAGAATTTGTTAAAACATTTGTTTATGCTAATGGTAAGCCTGTATTACCGACACAATTGAGCGGAGCGGAAAAATGGGCTTTATATAGCGGCGTATATGTGGTTATTGATGTGAGTAGCCCGATATGGCTAATACGCAGGGCCTCGCTATACGGTGAAAAAATAATGGGCCAATATCCAAAATATGAATTATTTGTTTATTGTCTTAAAGTAGACTCTAAACAAAGGCGGGTTGATTATAAGGTTTTAGGTACATATTATGTTAATAACATTAATGAAATAAGTAAGTTTGCGCAGTGTGAGACTGATATTATGCAATGAACTATATTAATTCAATTCTCTTTTTCTTTTTTCCATTTTCTCTTTTTCTTTTTGCCTGTATTTCTTTCTATTAGTTATATCTAATTCTATTTTTTATTTAAAAATGATAAAAAGCGTAAAATTTATAAATCTGTAAGTATTATAGTTTTCCGACCGATATGACTACAAAAAGAACACAAAAGGAAAAGGAACGCGTTGATATTAAAATGTCAATTTCAATATTGGAAATGGTTACTTTAATTTCCGATTTTTTACGGTATTATGGTCTTGAACCATGGGAAAGAGCAAAAAAGGTTTTTCAGGAGAAATATAACAAAGACCCGGAGACACCTAGGGAAATGGTTGATTTCATTGCAATGTTAGCCGCTTTTTTGCCTAATGACTGGCATAAAGAATTAGCGGAAAGATTTGTAATGATATATCGGCAAAATGACGAATAAAACCAATAAGGTAAACATAAACATAAAATAAATTTTTTCCTTCCTTTATTGCAAGCCTGTATATTCATTTTTGTTTCCCTAAGGCCAGGAGATTTTAGGAAAGCAAGCGAAAGATTTATATTTAGGGCAAGTAT
>JAFMDN010000056.1 GCA_017857235.1 Methanobacteriota archaeon | reverse complement strand
TTGAATTCATCCTTGAATTCAAGTATTTTATTATCTATTTCGAAATCTTCAAGATTTTGAGACATAAGAATCTAAATCAAATGTGTATTAAATACATTGTCTTATAGTTTAAAATTTTAATTTTGAAGGGCTTTAAATTTATTCCTGTATCGTCAGGAATTGGAATTAAAATTAAATATTAGATTTAATTTGATTATTGTATATGCAAAAAATTTATTACAGAGAAAAGTCCGTTTCATCAATTATAGGGATTATATTAATGGTAGTGATAACTGTTATACTTTCCGCAATGCTGCTAATTTATTCCAACAGCCTATTGCAAGGGATAAGTAAAGTTCCGATCGAAGGTACAATTAAAGAATTGAATGGCGGACCTATTTACATTAATAACGGTTCCAATATCATAGAGTTTTATATATACAATCTAACAATAAATTATTGGAGCCCTCGAAATATGTCCTTTATTAATGAGTTTCATATTCTGATTAATGGAGCTCCTCCGAGCTCGTCTAAATATAATGGATATTCATATATCATTATAAATCCCGGCAACCAATCATCTAAAGAGTTTGGAAATCTTATCTTACCGAAGTTTATTCATCCTGGGAATTCCAATTATGTTGCTAATCTTGCCCAGATTATTATAGTTTCATCCTCTAATTTACAAGGGAGCACTATGGTGATAACCTATCAGCCTACTGTTGGTGAAATATCTTTTCAATTATATTAGATGTTTAATGATTTGATGAAAATAATGTTAAATAATGAATTTATTTAATCCTTTGATGCTCTATTTGATAAGATACTCAGAGATAGGTACAAAAGGAGATAATAGATCCTTCTTTGAAGGTTTGCTGGCAAGAAATATAAAAGCCAAGATGAACGAAAAAGGTATCTCTGGTGACATAAAAATAGAGCAAGCAAGATTGGTTGTTAATACTGAGACAAATATTAATGATATATTGAAGAAAACATTTGGTATTGCTTCATTTTCAATAGTTAAAAAAATTAACACAAATCCAGATGAAATAAAATCTTTTTTTTCAAATCTGAAAGTAGATAAGAAGTTCAGAGTCAGCGTCAATAGAAGGTCTAAAAATTTCCCATATTCAAGCCAAGAGTTTGCCGGAATCCTTGGAGAAATAGTTCTAAAAAATAACCCTCAAGCAAAAGTTGATTTGGAAAATTATGATATAAATTTAGGACTGGATATAGGCGATGATTGGTCTTATTTTTATGATAACATTTATGATGGCCCCGGAGGTATTCCTGTCAGATCACAAGGAAAGGGGGTTGTTTTGATATCAGGGGGGATAGATTCTCCTGTCGCTGCCTATCTTATGCTAAAAAGGGGTATGGAGATATCGCTTATCCACTATTTCCAAAGTTCCAGATTACTTGAAAAGGTTTTCAGGAATAAAGAATTATTAGAAGAATACAGCCCATACCCGATAGAAATAAAGATAGTGGATCATAGGAAACTTTTAGGCCCAACAGTGCTGAAACTAAGGAAGGAAGGTAAAGAAAGATGGACATGCCTATTTTGCAAGAATCTTATGTACAAGGAGGCAGAAAAATATGCAAAGGAGATTGGAGCTAGAGCAATTGTTACCGGAGAAAATCTTGGGCAAGTTGCAAGTCAAACACTTGATAACCTTGCAACCATTGAATCTGATTTCCATTTTCCAATTTTCAGACCTTTAATAGGATTTGATAAATTAGAGATAGAAAGAATATCCGAAAAAATTGGTGCATTTGACATTTTTATTTCGGTAGCTTCATCCTGTGATTGTTTCTTCCTACCACCTAGGCCAAAAACAAGAAGCGATTCCAGTGAATTCTTGGAGTTAGAGGCTAAAATAATAGGTGAAACTCATGATAACATCGATTAGAATTTACTTGCTTGGCACAGGAGGGTCATGGCCAACTCCCTTTAGAGGCACTGCTGGAGTGGCAGTTAGGCTTGATGATGAGGCGGTCTTATTTGACTGCGGAGAATACACGCAGGTTAGATTGATGAAAAGTACCCTATCCTTGATGAAAATAAAGAAAATATTTATTACTCATTTTCACGGTGACCATTTTCTGGGGCTACCTGGACTAATCCAGACCATGAGTTTGTTCGGAAGAAAGGAGCCGTTGGAAATATATGGGCCAATCGGGGCGGATGCTATTATTTCATCCCTGCTGTCTATAGGCTACTACGACCTGTCATTCGAGGTTAGAATAAGGGAGCTTGGAACAGGTGGAGAGTTAGATTTTGGTGAGTACAAGGTTCTTTACAAGAAATCATCACATGTAATTCCATCATTATCCTATGCAATAAAGGAAAAGGATAATTTCAGATTTGATGAAAACAAGATATTAGCTAAAAATATACCTAAAAGATTACTGGAAAAGATAAGGAAGTATGGATCAATAGAGTATAACGGTGAAAACGTAAGGATTGAAGATCTGTCGTCTTCCATTAGAATTGGAAGAAAAATTTCATATTCAGGGGATACCCGCAAGGATCCTACATTGGTAGAACTGTTTAAGGATTCAACAGTTCTGATACATGAAGCTACGGGGGATTCGAGCATTCAGGAGAAGGTTACGCAGTACGGTCATTCGACCGGTAAAGAGGCAGCAGAAATAGCTAAACTTTCCAATGTAAAAAAGCTCATTCTTATTCACTTCAGCCCTAGATATAACGATGTTGCCCCGATAATAAATGAAGCCAAGGAGGTATTCAATGAAACATACGGCTCTCAAGATCTCGATGAA
>JAFMDN010000055.1 GCA_017857235.1 Methanobacteriota archaeon | reverse complement strand
CACATGATTGGTCTTTGGCTGCTTCAATCAATAGCTCATAAGCTTTTTTTATTTTTTCGCTCATATTCTACATTATATTTCTTAGCTTTCAAATAAGATAAAATTATTATTATAATACCTGTTGGATAGAGCAAAGGTATTCCGTGATAAACTGGATAATACCAAGCCCACTGACCAGGAATTTCATGCAAATATGCCCAATATGACATATCTTGAACAAGCATGCATAACGCTGCATCCCCAAGCCAAACAAAATAATTTACCGAAATAAAAGGTAGCGAAAGCATTGCTAAGTATATTATTCTGTAAATTGGAATTTGTTCAATTGGCACATAAGTTTCAATGATTCCATAGCTAATACCTAGACTTAAGGCTCTTACTATGTTAATTAGCAGATTATTCTTTATAGCGCCGTGTGTATGAACATGGATTCTCATCGTTTATTATTAAATATTTAAAATACATTAATTTATTAATGATAAATCCATTTTTGAGTCAATATCTCGATGCCGTTAAACCTAGCACAGTAGATATTATTATTCAGGTACCTACAGAAGAGCTATCTACTGTCCAGAATTTCCTTAAAAATAATAATATACAATTTGCCTCTCCTATAATCACAGGCCGCTATGCATTTCTGCAAGCCGTAGTTCCTGCAACGCTGGTCGATAAAATATCAGAATTGCCTGGCGTATCAGTTCATGTAAATGAATTAAAAAAAGCAACTGTGCATATTGAATTAAGCATGCAAGAAAAGAAAGATGGAAAATCAATATTGCCACCAATAACCTTTGACCAGACATTGCCAGTTCCAATAAACCCATTTAGATTCAATCCACAAATATTTACGCAGTTCAAAGGGAGATACTTACCAAGTGAGTACAATAGTGTATTTGGACCTGTTCAATATAAGTTTATGGATGAAATATACCCAAGACTGGTTGATGTTGAAAAAACAACACTAGATGGGACAGGGATAAAGCTTGCTGTAATAGATACAGGCTATTCCCCTACAGAGCCACAAGGTATAATAAGAAAAGGGGGAATGCCTAAATTAATTGTGTTATCATCACTTGACCCTGGACCCGTGGATATGAATGGTCATGGATCTTGGTGCGCAAATACCGCTGCAGGTGGAATTTGGTCATACTTCCCATTTGGCCCTGGAGCAGGAATAGCACCAGGTACTGAAGTATATGCTATTAAAGTTCTGAGCGCATATGGTTCTGGTACTACATACGATGTAATAAATGGCATGAAATTTGCAGCCATGAATTTAAAGGTAGATGTAGCATCAATGTCTCTTGGCGGGCCTGTTCAAGGAACTGTAGAAACAGACCCAACCGTTCTTGCGTTAGAGGACCTAGTTGAGCATTCTAAAACTATGTTCGTCGTAGCAAGTGGTGACTCAGGAGAATATGGAAAGCTATCTACGATGGATAGTCCTGCTGTAGCCCCAGATGCAATTAGTGTCGCCTCAATAAGCTTAACTGATGAAGAATTAGATACTTCGCCTGAAACGCATAATGTAGCCTATTGGTCTAGCGCTGGAGGGCCTGATTACCCATGGGCGCCTACATGCGCAGCATATGGAGGAGGAAGAGCTATGCCGAACCTTACACCTGATGAATTAATCTATAATGGCTTATCACAATGGGGATTGCTCGATGGCCTGTATAATGGAATTAGAGGACTCGGTCAAGAGGGGCTTCATGGAACAAGCCAAAGCACTCCTCAAGTGGCAGGCCTTATAGCATTGTTGATTCAGACAGGATTAATAGAGGGAGAAACAGGGAAAGAAAGAACAAAATACTTTATAAACAAGTTAGCTTCTAAAAGCACACATAATTTCTTTAGCGGATACGGAGCTCCTAAACTGTCCTATTTCATTTAATCTGACTTCTCCCCGCCCTGAAGGACGAGGCTTTCATTTGTGTAAAAGTTTTTAAATTCTGAATAGTTTAAAGTATTATGGAATGTCAAAGAATAAATACCATAAAAGGTATTCGTTTAGAGTTAGCCAGTATGAATCGTTAATAATAGAAGAGGTAGCTAAGTTATTTGCAGATAACGGAATACCGAATTATTCTGCAGCTATAAGATTCTTCATTGATTACTTTATAGCCCATAGCTTCCTTGATCAGGATACAGGCAAAAAGATAATCACTACGCTTTACGACGATTATATTAATCTGAAAAAGAAAAGATTGTTAAAAAAATAAAAGGCTAGAAATAAGAGAAATACACATCGAACAATTTATCAAAAAACTCTTCCCCGTATTTCTCCTTTATTTTCTTTTCGTAATACTTGGCTTCATCCTGTCCTTCATCTCTATAAAGATTTTCTACGTATATTTCATGTTTTACATTAGGATTGCCCTTTTCAATTAACGCTTTATTCTTAACAATTCTATCATAAAGTTCTTTAATGACTTTATCATCAGGATCTAGTGCCATTAATATTTTTAGCATGAATAAATGTTTATCACCAGCACCCCAATAACCGTCAATATGCTCAATTATCATCCATTTTAGACATAACAATGCTTTTTCTTTATCAAGCTTTTGCTCTATTATCCACTTCCCTAGATCGGTTTCCATTTTCGTTCATTTAATATTCCCTTTTCATAATATTTAATAAATTTTTGCTTAAAGCCTATTCATCCCCGCCATAAATGGCGAGGTTTGTCGCTCATTTCATCAATAAAAAAATAAAAGGCTAGAACCCGTGCTGAAGCAACCAATAAGCTGTGCTGTTTAGTTGGTTTATAGCAAGGACTATATATTCAAATATCGAACCCCTATTATACTCCTTAAAATAACTTAATGCTTGTTCTAACGCTAGCGTTGCTGACCAAATTTTAGCGCTTATATAAAAAGCAGTATCGCTCTTATCAGTTTTCTTCAAGTTTTCAATTTCTGCATCT
>JAFMDN010000031.1 GCA_017857235.1 Methanobacteriota archaeon | reverse complement strand
ACAGTAAAGGAAAAATTCTTAAATGGTTCAAAAATGAGGAGAAAATGATTGTCGAGAGACATTTTAGGATTAAATGGAGATTACACAAAATTAAATAATAAATCAGGAGATGAAAGAAAAGAATAAGCTTCTGAATCATAGTTAATAAAATTATGAGACTTATTTTGTCAATAATAAGATAAATTCCAGTATTCACAACCATAAATGCAGTATCATTATTATAGTACCTACGGTTTTATTTGGAATTGAGTAGGAAAATGTTAAATCTATAAGATTATCAACAGTTAGCGGGGGTTGTCGAGCTTGGCCAAAGGCACCAGATTCAGGGTCTGGTCCCGCAGGGGTTCGAGGGTTCAAATCCCTCCCCCCGCATTATTATCAAAAAGAGATAGCATATTTTTTAAAAGTCTTAATTTTTAAAAGTCTTAAGATTTAATATGAATTTGATTATTAAGTTCACATCTGAATGAAATCGTCATAATTAATTATGTAATCAATTACATTTTTGTGGAAAATCCTTTTCTGATCATTCAAATATTCCCGTAATCCCCTTAGGAATATATTTAGATTTCTCGATTCCATAATAAAATAATTATCCATCAGATTACCTTTGGATTTACCCTTATAAATGAATCCTGACCCCAGCTTTAGGAGTATGTATCTTATAACATCAGTAGCCCAATAGCTTGAAATTTTAACCTCTGCAATTTTGTTTTCTCTGTCCAACCACGTCACATTTTCTTGATTTCCAAAAAATTCCTCACTATCAAGCTCAAGTATAAGGTGCATTTGAGAATCCATTTCCTTATGATCGAAAAACTTAGGATAGAATAAGGCTGAATTCTGGAAGATTCCATCATTTTCAGATTTAATAATATCGCTATCTATTAACCATTGTGTTTTTACTAACATAAAATTGTCCTGAGGAATCATACTTCTCTTTAAAAATCTTGTAAAAGGTTCAAAATTGTTTATATCTGTACCTCTCACCTCTATATCAATATGATAGGGCGTATTTTCCATCAAATTAGTTACATTTTCTGTTACTTTCAAAGCATTACTTTCATGGTAAATGATGGAGAAAATCATGCTATCAAACCCAATTAGAGCCATAGGGAGGATTATGGTGCCGGGCGTAGATGCCATTTCATTGAAGAATGAATTTGCCATTTCCGACAATCCTCTTCTAATGAATTTTCCATCTATCTTTATGAATCGTTGAGCATTTATATCCGGAAAATATTTATCATATTCCTCTACAATCATATCCACTATCCTTTCTATTTCCTGAGTGGATAGATTCCTGAATTTTTCTATAAAAAGGAACCATTCATTTCCATCCCTAAAAAAGGATGAAGGAAATTTTTGATTCAAATCATTTCCGTAATATTCTCTGACAAATTTTGATGGCAATGGAGTTGGAAAATTAGCCTCAAATATTATTTGTTTAAACCCAAATTTACTGTGATTTTTCATATTCTTTATCAATATGTTAGAATTTTCATTTATTTATGATTATTCCTTAAGAAAAATTAAAATTATGAAAAATATTTCACAAGATCACCTCAGGAGATGCTCCTTAAGCTGCTTCTTATCAGATTTTCCAGTGCTGGTCTTCGGAATGCTTTCAACAAAAATAATCTGATCGGGTATCCACCATTTTTGAATCCTCCCCACTTCTACATATTTATTAAGATGCTCAATAACATCTTTTTCATTTATGTTAGAGGTTTTTACTATGAATGCAACAGGTCTCTCCCCCCACTTTTCATCCGATTTGCCAACCACTGCTACTTCTCCCACACCCTTTAATTCACTTATTGCATTTTCTAGGACAAGCGAAGGAATGAATTCTCCACCACTTTTAACCGCATCTTTTTCCCTATCAACTATGGATATATACCCGTTAGGATTAATTACAGCGAGATCACCTGTATGCATCCATCCTCCTTTCCATAGTTCTTCTGTTTTGTTAGGATCTTTATAATAGCCGGTTGTTAACCAGGGTGCTCTAACTATAATCTCCCCAACACTCTTGCCATCAGAAGGAACATCATTCATATTCTGGTCCACGACTCGCAAATTGACCATTGGTACAGGTATTCCAGTTGTTATAGAGAAATTGAATTTTATTTCAGGATCCGCATTCTGTATTTCATCATTGTATGTTGCAATTGTAAGGAGTGGAGCAGTTTCAGAAAGGCCATAAGCTCCGATGGTGATTATGCCAAGTGAACGTGCCCTCATTGCCAATCCCCTTGGCAATGCAGCCCCTCCAATAACAATTTTCCATCCGTTAAGATATTCCTTGTAGCTTTCAAGATTAGGAGCAGAAAGAATCATATAAAGAATTGATGGAACCATGGCTGAGAACTTTACATTTTCATTTTTCAAGAGTTCTAGTATTGTTCCCACCTCGTATCTGCCCGGTAAAACATATTTGTTCCCATTTAAAATTGCACTGAAAGGTATTCCCCATGAATGCACATGAAACATGGGTACCAATATCATAAAAGTATGATCCCTAGTAAGATTAAGAGGAGGATATTGGACTGCATTGGATAGTGCTAATGTGTGCATCACCAGTTTTCTATGAGTGAATGTTACCCCCTTTGGAAAACCCGTTGTTCCAGATGTATAAAATATGGTGGCTGTAGTATTCTCATCTAAGTCAGGAAATTCATAATGATTTTTCTTGACTATGTCATCATAATAATATAGTGGCTTCAGTTTTGAATTAATCTCCTTGCCTTCATCAGAATAAACTATCCAACCCTTTATGAAATCAAATAGCTGGGCATTTTTTTCAATAATGGGTAAGAATTCATCCCTTAAAATGACATATTTATCTTCTGCATGATTCATTGTGTAATAAATTATCTCTGGTGGATACCTTATGTTTACCGTATGAAGCACCGCACCCATCATAGGAACAGCAAAATATGCTTCCAAATACTTGTCAGTGTCCCAATCAATGACAGCAACGACATCTCCTCTCTTAACACCTATCGATTCAAGGCCATGAGCAAGTCCCTGAATTCTTTCAAAAAATTCGCTGTAAGTATATTTCCTGAAATTCTTGTATTTTATTTCGGTTTTTGAAAAATTTTTGGGAGTATTTATGAATAAATTCCTCAGATTTAAATTAAATTTTTCTCCTGCTTCCATAAAATCGAATAATTTTTTGATTATATTAATTTTCCCAATGTAGCAAGTTGATGAAACTTTTAAAAGAATAATCTAATATTGTCATGAAATATTGAATATAGAGGTAAATAAAGGTGAGCATAATAGGTGGGGAGACTATAGGCACATCCATTGACATTCCTCTGAAGTAAAAGTGATTTGAAGTAATTGTTAATAGAAGGAATACCCTTAAATAGAATTTTTGAAAGGAAGGGGGTTGAAATTCCAGACAAAAACAAAAAAGCAGTGGATGATTCGCAAGCATATCAAAATCTTTTTGAAGTTTCCATCGCCCATACATATTGTCCTTCTCCAAAGAGCTCCAATCTATTCTTGGATTTGTCAATTAGTTTAAACGATGGATGAGACTGTAAATTCAGGTTACGAATAATTCTTCATTTTAGAATAAACAATACTTTCATGATATTTGTAAGCAAAACCGCTAATGTTCTCAGCTGATATATGTTATTTTAATTTCACCAGAGGGGCTTATAGAGTTTAACAATGTTATTTTAAAAGTTTTTGAAAGTGAATATTTTTACATTTAAAATTTCCCTATTGAGAAAGATTATAATGGGCCCTAAAATAAGTATTGGAGATGAGCCTCTGGAGGATTATAGTAAAGTACAATGTCCCATTTGAAATTCCAAAAGGGGTGATTAGCCCCATAATTAGGAATGCCACAAATTATAGTGAACTGGATTTTAAAACTAAGGATTTAAAGACAATAGATGAATTGCCGGTAAATTATATTAGGTTGGACATCATTAAATGGGATCCTCCTGAAGAAGTACCTTACGATCTTGATAGAAACATAAAAAATTTCAAAAAATATGTGGAGAATGAAGAGTATTGGTATGCCCATGAGGAAATTGAGGCAATTTGGTCTAATTCAAAGGGTGGAGATAGAGAAATAATTCAAAATATAATTTTACTTTTAGCAGCGATGGTACATTATCAGATGAATAAGCAAGAATCTTTCAAAAAATTATTCTCAACCTCCTTGAATAAATTAAAGGAAAAGGGTATAATTAAAAGTGAAATTGCATATTCATATCCACTTGGAAGGGAATACGTACTTTCTCTTGTGAGCTATCTTGACCAATATTCCAGATACGAGAAGTATGAAGAAAATAAAGCTGAAAATTAACATGGTAAACACTATCCCCTTCAAACTTGCCAAATAACCCAATTCTGGTTCAGCTATTGCAGTAAAGAGGCTAGTAATTAAATAGACTATGGAAAGGATTTGCCCTCTAATATGTGATGGGATATTATCGTTCATATCTTTGCTGAGCAAATTTGTATAGAATCCAAATAATCCACTATTGATTATTAAGAGCGTTACTGCCAATATTCCTGGATAGATCCCAGGAATGTATATTGTAAAGAAAATGCCAGAACCTAGGAAAAGCATGGCTCCAAAATTATTCTTTCTAAATATCCTGATGTCTTGAGTAAGAAGGAATGAGAGCCCCCTTATGAGGACATCTATGAAGAATAGCAAACCTATTATCACAGTATCAAGACCTAACATTACATAATAGGGCTGCTTGAATAGTATAAGTATATTAAAATCCAATAGAAGAGCCACTCTAATGATGATGGAAGAGAGAATGTTCCGATTCCAGATATAGTTTAAAACGCTTCCCTTTGAATCATTCTTCTTCTTAATATGAACCTCCTTTATGGATAACGCAAGGTATCCGGAAATGAAAACAAAGATTGATGTTAGAATAATAACGAATCTAAAATCTACAATGGCTGATATTGCTCCGCCTATTAGAGATGCCACTGCCACTGAGACTGATCCCATGAAATTCACGATTCCAAAAAATCTAAGGTATCGGATACCTCTCATAGTTGCATGTTCATAGGATATGGTCTCTATGGCAGTTGAATTCAAGGCATTTCCAAATCCCCAGAAAACATAGCTTATGGAAACCCCTATAAAGGTTGGGAATAATCCAAACAGAAGAATTCCAATTCCTGTGACTAATGAGGAGATGGAAAGTGAATAAACTCTACCTATTTTATCAACAATGGATCCAGATGGGAAGCTTAGAAGTGTTATTGTCATATAATATATTACATCGAGAATGGTTATCTTATATATGGAAAAACCGTACTTCAGAAGGTAAAGTACCCAGATCGGATTCAGAAGAAGGAAAGAATATACAAAATAGTAATTGAATATTTTTGAATCTCTCCTATTCAAAATTATTTCACCATTTAATTATGTATTTTATCTCATCTTTATCCTTTTTTGCAATCTTATCAATATTTTCAGGAGAACCTATTCCAGTAATTAGGTCCTTAAAAGGAAACCGATTTTTATTACTGCTTATGAATTCAATAGCCTCTCTGTAATTTTCCTTGGAACCATCAACTGATCCAGCAATGCTAATGTTTTTATCAACTATGTATCCTGTTATATCCTCATTTTTTTCCATGAGCTGACCAGAAGTACCGAAGAGAATAATTATACCGTTATTGTTGATTTTCTCTACTGACTTTCTGAGTATTTCTGAAGATCCCACAGCATCAATAATCACATCTGGTCTGTTTCTGCTCAATTTGTTTTCATAATCTTCGCTTGAACTGTCCAAAAAGGATGCCCCTATGCCATTAATAATACTCTGGATTTTATCAGAGACGGGATGTCTATTTACCAGGAATATATTAAATCCTAGAGTACTAAAAACAAAGGATATTAGAAGTGCTTCAGACCCTGTACCATATATGTAAAGATTCTTACAGGAAAAAGTTGAATCTCCGCAATACCAGGGTACTCTGGATGATAGAAATTTGAAGGTTTCCATAATTTTCATCACGTTCTTCGTAGGCTCTGTAAGTACCCCTATTTCTTGTATTTCTTTATCCTTTACCTTTAGCAGGAATTTTTCATCATCTCTGAATTTTTCCCTCATGAAGCCGTTTTTTCCTCTTATGCCTGCTTCAACAAAATCGCCATCAATACAGTAATCTTGATGACCGATCTTGCATAATTGGCATTTTCCGGGTCGTCTTACCATCGGTACCACAAGATCCCCTTTTTTAAATTGATCTGAATCACCAGGATCTTCAACTATACCAATGGCTTCATGACCAATAATTAGTTCATTTCCATTCTCCGCCCTTATAAATGGCAGTGCGTCATTTGCGATTTCCCTATCAGTTCCACATACACCTGTATATAGGGTTCTAATGGTAACTCCTAAATTTTCTATGAAATCTGTATCCTTTACAAAAACACCTTTTTGGCCAATTTTTTTAACTATGGCTTTCATAATTACACCTCTATAGCTATAACTCTTGCTGGTGCACCATCACCGTCTCCTATGGGTATTGGGATAGCTATTGTGAAGAAAACCTTCCCAAGCAATTTTTCAAGTTCACGAGAATTTAAGTTCTCTATTATTGGAATCCCGGCCCCCAAAAGTATGTGATGTGTTGGAAAATCAAGTTGGCCTTCTGCTTCTGCTGAAGGGCTGTCAATCCCAACAAATTTAATTTTTGCATCTTTCAATTTCTCAGCATCATCTTTATCAATGTAGGTAAAATCTTTAAAAATACCCTTCTTTTCCCAGTCTCTATTATACCCTGTGTAGAGATATACGAAGTCATATTTTTTACCGGACAGTTCAAGTCTACCAGGTTCGTATTCCACTGCTGTCCCAAAGCCACTGAAATACAGAGGGTCATAAGAATCTATGGTTCTCCCGCCCTCAATAAAGTGTGCTGGGGCATCAATGTGTGTACCCGTATGGGTGCCCATATGTATCTCTTTAAGGTTGTACCCATCCTTCTTTATGGATTTAAATTGGTTGATTTCAGGTTTCGGATCCCCTTTAAAATATGGCATACCTTGTTCTATTTTAAAGGTAAGATCCACGTAATTCATTTTATCACCTTTTGAAAGTCCCTTTTACAACCCATGGAGGTTCCGAAGGGTTAAATGGCTCCATGATATCGGTTTTAAATTCTTCTATTATTCTCTCATTAACTTCAATCGCCAGCCCAGGGGAATCATTTAAAGTAAAGTAACCTTTATCTAATTTATAACCCTTTTTCAGAAGATTTTTCTTCCAGTCAGGCCAGAAGGCTTCGAAGCTTTCCTGTATTCTGAAGTTTGCTATAACGGAATCAAGGTGTAAGGTTGCAGCAGTTTGAATGGGCCCAAAGGCATTATGATAAGCAACTTCTGCACCAAAGGCTTCAGCCAATAATGCAGATCCGTAAGCCTCCCTTATTCCTCCAACGTTTGTTACATCAGGTTGAATGATATCAACAAGGTTATCTGTAAAATAGGGTAAAAATTCTTTTTTATTCAAAACTCTTTCACCCAGAGCAATTGGAGCATCTGTGGCATCCCTAACTCTTCTTAAACCTACTAATTCATCAGGATGAACCGGCTCTTCGTGGAAAATAGGATCAAATTCTTGGAGAGTGTTTATCGCCCTAATGGCAGAGTTAGCATTGAACCTACCATGGTATTCTATCAAAATATCCAAATTTGTTTCATTTTTAATAGTTGAAACAATTTCTCTGGCATTTAACAGGCCCTCTTCAGAAAGATGATGATAATCGCTTCCAAACGGATCGAATTTGACAGCCGTAAATCCCATCGATTCAACAATTTTAGCCTTTGAAAGGAAATCTTCCGGTGTTACACAATCATTGTACCATCCATTTGCATAAGCTCTTATCTTATCTCTAACCTTTCCGCCTAGAATCTCGTATATAGGCAATCCATGAATCTTTCCAACTATGTCCCAAGAGGCTATTTCAAAGGCGCTAAGTGCGGAGGTACTTTCCATTGAAACAGGCAAATAAAACGAGTTTTTATAGAATTCAAAATAATTACCGTTAATATTCTCCACATCCTTATTAATGAATAATCTCGCAACTTCTCTCATCTGTTCATAAACAGGTCTTGTCATTAGAGTTGTGGGAGCTTCTCCATAACCAACTACACCATCGCTTGTGGTTAATCTAAGAACTAAAATTGTTGAACTCCATGGACTTGATTTCTCTCCTTCTTCGCCCAACTCTATTATTTCTATGTTTGTAATTTTAGGCATGCTCTACCTATGGCAATTCATTTAATATAATTATTGAAAATATTTCAATTGGAATTCTGCTCTTCCTTTTCATAAATGGCAAGAGCTACAGGAGCTAAATCAATAGTTTTATCGTTTATCTTATATATTGGTACTTTTCTTTGGTAAATACCCATATCATGGAAACTAGCCTGCTTTATGTCATTTATGAATTCATTTCCGTTTTTGAAAACTCCCCCTCCAAGGAATATAGCTTCGGGATCAAATATGTTAATTATGTTGCTCAGGAATAGCGAAAAATAGTATACTGCTTCATCTATAATAAGCGTTGAAAATGGATCACCCAACTTTTTTCCTGAGAATATGTCTTCTGTTGTAAGCCTATTCATGGGAATTGAAGATAGAAAAGTTGAATTCCTTACCTCTTTTATATTTTCTATAACTCTTCTAGTAATTGCTGACCCGGATGCTAAGGCTTCAATGCATCCCCTCCTCCCGCATCCACATACTGGGCCGTTGGCAAGAACGACCATGTGTCCTAGTTCACCCGCATAACCGTTATGGCCCCTATAAATCTTGTTGTTTATAAAAATCCCACCGCCAATCCCAGTGCCATTTACAACATAAATGAAGTTGGAATAACTCTTTCCTTTATCAAATATTTTTACTGAAATTGCCTGAGCAGTAGCATCATTATCAAGATATACTTCCCTCCCAAACTTTTCCGTTAATTTTCTTTTTAAATTGACATTTCTCCATCCCCTCAGATTTGGCGCAGATAAAACCCTGCCATCCAAGGAGATTGGTGCTGGGAAAATAACTGAAATTTCTTCGTATCCATCAAATTGCTCTGATAATGTATATATCTGATCAACCAGCGCATCTGGACCTAGAAATTTTCTAGTTTTTACCTGCTTCCTTTTAAATATTTTTCCATTTGAATCGGATAATATCCCAGTTATCTTGGTTCCACCAACATCGAAACCTAAGTATCTGGTACTCACACCTCTTAATGATTATTATTAATTAATCCTTTGGGGTTCAAGTCTATTTAGGAATTGCTATTTTTCTTTGTAAATATCGGTTGATTCACAGGAATATTCAAATCATATTCATGGGAATCTTTTTTGAAATACTTAAAATTAATCATTGTTAGCCTTGCTGGATAAAATGTTAATCACTATTTTTCTCAAATTGTTCAAATTGCCATCGTAAAGCTTGGCGGCTTTATACTATGTAATTTCAGAGTTAAATATTGAAGTTATTTCACTTCTTATGTAACCTTAGGCAAATTTTATTTTAGGAAATGCAGACTTGAAAAGGTTGTTAATTGCTATTCAAGCATTTTTGATCCTAAGAGGTTTATCAATATCCCTAACTTTGGAGTTGCTTCAATTTCTATTGTTGTTTATTTTTTATATTATATAAGATTCTCCAGGCTTCAGTACAATTACATGATAGGTTCCTTCGAGAGCTTTTTTCAGTTCTTCAGGATCCCCATTGATTATAGGCCAGGTAGCATAATGCATAGGGAATACATATTTGGCTCCCAAAAGTCTAGCAGCAACTGCAGCTTCTTTCGGAGACATGGTAAAGAATCCTCCAATGGGTAAAAGGGCTGCATCTGGCCTATATAATTCGCCAATTAACTTCATGTCCCCAAAGAGTCCTGTATCTCCAGCGTGATATATTGTTCTACCATCACCTGTTATTACAGTACCTGCGCAGTTTGCGCTATGAACAGCCTGTGTTAAACCAATTTTTATCCCATTGAATTCTACCTGAGATCCAATGTTCATGCCTAAAAGATTCTCTTCTGGAACTCCATTTTTCTCTGCCTCCAGTATATTTTCGAATATGCTTACTATCTTTGCACCTGTTCTCTTTGATATCTCATATGCATCTCCTAAATGGTCTTGATGAGAATGTGTTACTATGATATAATCTACTTTTGAAATTTCTTCCGGCTTTATTGGAGATTTCGGATTCTCCTTTAAGAAGGGATCTATCAAAACCTTTTTATTAGAAAATTCAACCATCCAGGCAGCATGTCCATACCATGTTAGCTTTACCATGGTGGTGTATATGAAAAATAGTTTATTACAGTTACGGAATAAATCAAGTATTTAAAAAATAAAAATTTATTAAAAATCATATTGAGTTAATTATGGCATTTGCTACATTCTGGTCTTCAAAGTAACTTATTCCGCTCAGGGTAAATTGGTCCATGGAAGAGCTATGCAGATCCGGGAAAATGTATGAATAATTAAAAGGGCATGATTCTGCAGATGCTACAGAAACAGCACCATCATTATCTCCATTGAAGAATAAATTCCCCCACCATGGGTCGTAATTTCCGGCTATTACTGTTATGTTATAACTCCCCTGCAGTAAGTAAATATTGTTCTGCAAGTTCACAATGAAAGAGGAACCAGATTCCATTTCATAAGCCTGGTAACCTACGTTTAATCCTAAGCAATTTGCAACATTTGCAATTGGTGAACCATCAAATGGTGTTGCCATGAAAACTATGGAATTTATTTGAAAATTCATATTGTAATTCTCAATTGCATAGCTCAATACAAGGCCACCCATGCTATAGGCTACAAAGGAAACTGATGGGTACTGACCACCGAATATATTATTTAGGGAATTAACAAGCTCGTAAGAAATGTTCTCTATGGGAGTGTTTATTGTACCTATAAAATTAGGATCTGAATAAGAGTACCCATTGCTAAAATTTATGTAAAATTCTCCATAGTAAGAAACAACTCCTACAATGTAGCCTGCAGATACTAACTGGCTGTATATGTTAACCCCGCTCATCCAATCCTGCCAGGATGAGGTGCCCTCAAAGTTGTAGCCGTGTATCAATATTACGTACTGTGCATTTTGTCCATGGGAAAGAGGCATAGCTACACTAAAAAGCAAAATAATAGGCAAAATCAACATTAAAAATTTCATGCAAAAATAAATTCCTTTACCGCTATTTAATTTTTTCTCTATTTATTTATTGAATTTTGATATGTATGTTCATGAAAATAGATAAATTGAGAAATTTTTATATTTCATAAAATCTACACTAAATGAATGTCAACTTCTGTTCATGATAGAAATAATATTGAAGGTGAATCAACTGAAATAAATTTTAAGTCCCCTGGAATGAAGAATGACTTGGGCATACTATTAATGGCAACAGCCGGAATGTTCCTAGACGGTTATCAGTTAAGTGTTATTTCTTTGGCAGTTCTTTATATGGCCCCGGATTTAAAATTGTCCCAATTTCAAATATCCCTTGTTCTGGGTTCTGTTATATTGGGAACAATTATCGGGACAATTTCTATTGGTTATATTTCAGACTTATTTGGAAGAAGAAAAATATATATCTACAATCTTGCTTTTTTTCTGTTTTTTGGAATAATTTCAATATTGACCTCAAATTTAACGTTGATCATAATTTCAAGATTACTCATGGGAGTTTCAGTAGGGGCCGATTATCCGGTCTCCAATTCATATATAGCAGAAATGGCCCCTAAGGAGATCAGAGGGAAATACCTATCCTTCTCAAATGTAGCTTTTGTTGCCGGTGCTGTAATTAGTATGATTGTTTCAATTATAGTATTTGGGATACATTCCATAAACCCGGATCTAGGTTGGAGAATTATGATAGGTGCAGGATTAATTCCGGCTGTATTCGTCTTATATCTAAGAATGAAGATGCCTGAATCGAAAATGTGGGAAGAAAAGCGGGAGAAAAATGGAATTATTCACATTGCGAAAAGCATGTTTAAGGGGAAGGCCGGAAGATATACAATATTAACTGCAGTTATTTGGTTCTTCTATGATATGGTAATTTTTGGAGTAAGCCTGTTCAATCCAACATTAATGAATATGATATATGGTGGAAATGTAACAGATCTAGAAAATGCTATGTTTGCTTCCCTTTTCCTTTTAGTTCTGCTTATTGCCAGTGTAATACTTATGATGAATGTAGATAGGCTAGGAAGAAAAAGGACACAATTTATCGGATTCCTTGGAATTGGTATAATACTTTTTTTACTGCCATCATGGTATTATAACCTGGTATGGTTGATAATTCTTCTGATAATCGTGGAAATTTTCAATGGATTCCCTTCTACCACTATAGGCATGTTTCCTGCAGAATTAGCCAAGACAGAATTTAGGGCCAGTTCTTACGGATTCGCATCCATGCTAGGAAAAATAGGCGCATTAACTGGAGTGTTAATATTAGGTACTGAATTGAATCCAAAAAACCTTTGGATTTTTTATCTATTCGGAGTTTTTACTTTAATAATAGCCCTATTAACTTTGATGTTAAGGGAAACAACGAATGTTGAATTGGACTCATTTTATTGAAAAATTCAGGCTAATTATATATTCATTTTTTTCAATAATTAGGAAAATATCAGTTTTCGATAAATGATAAATAAAAAGAAATGCTCATACTAATATGTCTAAGGATCAGGTGGGATGGGACAAATTAAACGATGGGGAAATATTGGAAGTTGAAAAGATTTCTAGGGAATATATGAGATTTATATCAACAGTTAAAACAGAGAGAGAAGCTGTTAAATTTTTCAAAGAAATGGCCGAATCTAAAGGGTTTAAAGAATTAACAAATAATATTTCTAAAAAAGGTAACTATTATTTAATTAAAAATTGGAAAGCCATGGCACTAATCAAACTAGGAGGAAATCCCCTTGAACCATATAAAATATTGGCGGCACATATGGACTCGCCAAGATTGGATGTTAAACCTAATCCCATAGACGAAGACCCTGATTCAAGGACAGTGTTATTCAAAACTCATTATTATGGAGGCATAAAGAAATATCAATGGGTCTCAAGACCACTGGCAATTCATGGCGTGGTAATGACCAAAGATGGAAAAAAGATTGAAATTGCTGTAGGTGAGAATGAAGAAGATCCTGTATTCAGTATTCCAGATCTGTTACCGCATCTTGCTAGGAAGGTGCAGGGAGAAAAAAAGCTTTTGGAGGGATTTGAAGGAGAAAAGTTAGAACTGGTGGTGTCACATAGACCAGAAAAGGATGAAAAAGAGGGAAGATTCAAAAAGTATCTCCTCAATCTTCTAAAGGAAAAATACGGGATTGAAGAAGAAGATTTTTACACAGCAGACCTGGAAGTAGTTCCAGCAGGAAAAGCAAGAGAGGTAGGCTTTGATAAAAGTATGATCGGGGCCTATGGCCAAGATGATAAGATATGTGCATTCCTTACTGTTAAGGCGATTCTAGATTCTAACATGGAAGGTAACCAGATAGTAATTCTATTTGATAAGGAAGAAATTGGAAGTGATGGAAATGTAGGTGCTCAATCCAATCTTATAGAATACACCATAGTGAAAATTTTAGAATCTACGGGAACACAATATACTTATGGAAATCTCTTGGAAATTATGCATAACTCAAAAGTGATAAGTGCGGATGTTGGAGCCGCTTTGAACCCACTATTTAAGGAGGTACACGATTTAAAAAATGTTGGCAGATCAGGTGATGGGGTTTTAATTATGAAATATACAGGAAGTGGCGGGAAATACTCAGCAAGCGAGGCTCAGGCTGAATACTTAAGCGAAATAAAAAGGATTCTTGACACCAATCATGTTCTTTATCAATATGGTTTACTTGGCAAAGTTGATGAAGGTGGGGGAGGAACCGTAGCCAAATATTTTGCACAGTATGGATTCCAGGTTGTAGATATGGGACCCGGATTGATAAGTATGCATTCTCCATTTGAATTGGTAAGCAAATTGGACGTTTACAGTTCCTATAAGGCATATTTATCCTTCCTTAATTTTTGATTTTATCTCTCCATTTTTTTAAATATAGCTATTAGGAAATTAATGTCTGTTCTTAGGTAAAAGCATTCTATTGAAGTAAAGTAATGAATTAAATGACAGGTTAGGTTCAGTCTATAATGATCCTTTTGAAACCCCATGGAATTTTGGGTTTCTTAAGGAAATCATCAGACGATCCAACATATATGTAATCATCATTTTCCTTTAGAAATCTCTTTACATATTCGCATTCCGATGCCCAATATTCTCCGTAATGTCTATTATAACTGTATCTTCCCTCAGCTATACTTTTATTCATAAGGAAATCGAACATATGAGAACCTATTGGCATTGAATGTACAAGGCATATCTTTGGGTACTTTACAGGCATCTTGGAATTCTTAGTTTAATTTAAAGTGCCTAAGCTCTAAATCTCCTTCGTAGCAACTCTCTGCGCATTTCCAATAACAGTTATCATCATAGCAAATTTTATTGCAAGATCTCAAACATGCATCCTTAACTTCTCTCATTAAGTTCATTATATAATCACTCAAATCTTGTTATTAAAGTTTGCCTAACTGTTTTCAATATATACCACTCTTTTTAAAAATGTTAGATATCTAAACAATAAAAATTCATAAAATCTATTTACCCTCTTGATTATATCCTCGATTCCAAATAAACAATATTTTCGTAGATTATTATTGTTAACGCTTCCATTAAATCATTATCA
>JAFMDN010000007.1 GCA_017857235.1 Methanobacteriota archaeon | reverse complement strand
AATTGAACTTTAATAGTAAATTAAAGTCTCATTGCGAATTTATCAGGATATTGAATCAGATCAGACATAGGTAGATCGGTGCTCACAGTTTTCGACCTTTAGTAATCGCAGGCTGAATACCTCGCCTTGCGGCTCGGTACTTACACCCCGATCCTATCAAACCCGTCTTCTACGGGCGGTCTAATGACGATGCCTCTTTTCGGGGACGGCTTCGAGCTTAGATGCTTTCAGCTCTTATCCGCTTATGACGTGGCTGCCCGGCGAATGCCCTGTCGGACAACCGGTAAACTAGAGGTCACGAACCCCCGTTCCTCTCGTACTAAAGGGTCCTTCCCTTCAGGCATCGACGCACTCCCACGGAGAAGCAACCCTACTGTCTCGCGACGTAGTGAACCCATCTCAGGATCCCTTTTAATGGGCGAACAGCCCCACCCTTGGCAGCTGCTGCACCGCCAGGATAGGAACAGACGACATCGAAGTAGCAAACCTCCGGGTCGATATGTACTCTTGCCGGAGACGACTCAGTTATCCCTGGGGTAACTTCTCTCTTATCACCCGCCCCCACTAATGAGGTTGGGTGGTTCGCTAGGCCTTGCTTTCGCATCTGGTTCCCTTATTGTGTGTGAACCAGTCAAGCCGGCTTTTGCCCTTACACTCTACGGAGGATTCCTGACCCTCCTGAGCCGACCTTTGGGGGCCCTTGTTATCTTTTCGAGGGCGTGGCGCCCCACCCAAACTGCCCACCTATCGGTGTCCCTTCGTCAGGTTAGTGGCATAACCCCGGAAGGGCGGTGTTTCATCGGCGCCTCCAGATGCCCTGACGAGCATCCTTCGACGGCTCCCGCCTACCCTACACATCCAGGACCATACCACAACGACAGGCTGCAGTAAAGCTCCACGGGGACTTCGCTTTCACGTGGGAGAGACTGGATTGTGCACCAGTACATCAATTTCACGGGACTCAACGCGGGGACAGCGGGACCCTCGTTGGGCCTTCATGCAAGCCGCCAATTAAGCGGCTAGGTATTACGCTACCTTAAGAGGGTCATAGTTACCCCCGCCGTTTAGCGGCCCTTCTCCCGGTTGGACCCGGTTTTCAGGTACCGCCACTGGGCAGGCTTCAACCGCAATACTCACCCTTTCGGGCTAGCTGCGATCTGTGTTTTTGTTAAACAGTCGGAGTCCCCTAGCCACTGCGACCTACTCCTTCGCGGAGTAGGCACCCCTTCTACCGAAGATACGAGGCTAGTTTGCCGAGTTCCCTCGCGTAGATTCGTCCCATACGCCTTGGGCTTCTCACCCAGGGGCACCAGTGTCGGTTCTTGGTACGGTCACAACCATGACCCTGAATAACTTTTCACGGACTCCAGGAATCAGCTAGACTCCCACTAGGGGAGCCATACCAATTTCATCCGCTTCTCACCATTACGGTACTCCACGGACTTATACGGCATGATAATGCGACGGCATCACCTAGCCTATCCCGAAGTGTCATTATTCAGGCAAACGGTTGCGGCAACGGAATATTAACCGTTTTCCCTTTCGATGATCTCCTATTAGGGATCACCTTAGGACCGGCTAACCCTCGGCTGACGAGCGTTGCCGAGGAACCCTTAGCCCTTTCGGCGGAGCCGATTCTCACGGCTCTATGCTGCTACTTTCACCAGGATCCGCGATACTGTTGGGTCCATACCTCCTCTCGGAGATACTTCTGCCCCAGCAGCACGCCCCCCTACCGAATCACCTTGCGGTGTCCGGAGGTATCGGTGTACGGTTTAGCCCCGTCCATCTTCGGGGCCCATGACCTCGGTGGGTGAGCTGTTACGCACTCTTTAAAGGATGGCTGCTTCTAAGCCAACCTCCCAACTGTCTTGGGTCATGGACACCCTTTTGGTTGCACTTAACCGTAACTTGGGGACCTTAACCTCCGTCTGGATTCTTCTCCTCTCGGGGATCAAGCTTATCCCGATCCCCTAGCACCAGACTTCTACGGCTCTGGCAGCTTCGGAGTTTGATAAGGGGACCAGCCCTTTCGGGCTAGTTGACCCTAGTCATTTCTCTACACCACCAGACGCCTCTGTCCAGGTCTACCTGCGGGTAGTCTCGGGGGGAACCCGCTATTACCGGCCTAGATTAGCCTTTAACCCCTAGTCCCAGGTCAACCGAACGATTTGCACATCAGAACCGGTTCGGTCCTCCACCCAGCTTTCGCTAGGCTTCGACCTGCCCAGGACTAGATCGACCGGATTCGGGTCTCCCACTGGTGACTTCACGCGAGCCCACGTCGCCCCTCCCTTTCGGTGCGGGCTTGTTGCTTTCGCTCCGGCTTCCTCCATACAGGAGTTAACCTCGCCACCAGTCAGAACTCCCTGGCCCGTTCTTCAACACGGACGATAGGACACTGATCGGCCTTAAGGCGTCATTCCTTTCATGCCCTATCAGGTTATAGCCACTTGGTTTCAGGCCCTTTTCACCACCCTTTCGGGTTACTTTTCAGCTTTCCCTCGCGGTACTAGTGCGCTATCGGACTCAGGACGTATTTAGGGTTGGATCTTAGTGAGACCCTTATTCCCGCGCGAAATCCGACGCACGGTACTCTGGTAACCAAGCTCGTCGCTCGGAAGGTTACGTCAACGGGGCTATCACCCTCTCTGGCGCCTCTTTCCAGAGGACTTAGACTTCCCTTCCAGGGCTTTGGCTTGGTCCCGAACTCCACATCTTCCCTATCTTTCGATAGGTTATTCGGTTTGCCCTCTGCCGCTTTCGGTCGCCCTTACTAACGGCATCCCTATTGGTTTCTTTTCCTCCCGGTACTAGGATGTTTCGATTCCCGGGGTTCCCTCTCCCTTTCGGGAGTTCCCCTTACGGGGAAGGAATTCCCATTCAACGATCTCCGGATCTTAGGCTCCCTGCGCCTCCCCGGAGCATATCGCAGCTTGGCACGGTCTTCCTCAGCGCCTGAGCCGAGCCATCCCCCAAGTGGCCTATGTACTGTTTGCACTCCAATCTACCTATGCTGACCTTCATTAATCCTGATTATAGGATCTCAGTCCTTCCCCAATGATATACTTTATCACTGGGTGCACAATGAGCAAAATCAGTATAGTTTCACCCAATATATATAGATTTCTTACCAAAATGATTTAATAAAACCCTGAGAGACCTACTATTCTGCTACTTTATAATCTTGACTAGACCTTGAGCCTCCAATATTTTTGCATGTTTCTCCGGTATGGTTAGTATGTCCTCTCTGTTTAGTTTTATGCTCTTTCCACCCAAGAATAATGTGGGTGTATCTTTATAAACATATACTACTTTCAATTTTTCCGTATTTACCTCATCGGTTGCTTCTTTGTTCTGTGTTGGATTTGAAGTTTGAAGGGGTTTTACTTCGTTAATTATTATATTTCCAGTTATTAATGATTCCATATGATTCTTAAAAATTGAACTTACGCTCTCGTAGAAAATCTTTTCTTCCGGTGTCATTTTTCCTTCAATAGACATCTTATAATTCTCTGCCCTTGCTTTTAGTATCTTTGAAGCTCTTATTTCGACAATTCTCCTGAAATTATCCTCTGCTGTTTCTAATTCGCTGCTTAATTTTGATACAGCCTTAAAGTTTTTTTTGAGTGTTTCAGATTCAATTTTTTCTTTGAGGTTTGATATATAGGTTCTAACATCCTTATAAAAATCATCCCCTACTTCAGTGAGGTCTTTGGATCTTAGTTCTAGTCTCAAAGTATTGCTCAAATACTCCTCACTGATCTGGGGCATCACCCTCATAATATTTTTTACTTATTAACTTAATCGTATCCAGATTTTCATGTTAACAAGGTAAATTTTTTTCTGAATTTATTGGATATCTGGGTGTAATTAAAAATTGATTTATTCATATCGCCAGCGTTTTATTAACTTTGAATGATTTAGTTGAGAGCATATATGGTCTTGATTACAAATAATAAAATAATTAGGGTTGTTTATTGGAAATTTTATTTTCGATTTTATATTTAATTAACCATTAAAATGGTAATATTTCTAACATATGTATTTCAGAATTTTACTTCGGAGTCAAACACCGACATTTTTCTGAAGTTACTTTCCAAATATTCACTGAATTCGACGAAAAATTTTTCCAACCCACTAGTCCCTGGATTTTTTGGAGAAAGCTTGAAGCACTGATATCTTCCTTTAATGCCTTTAAAATCTACATCAACCCTCTTTACGTAAACAATGTTTTGTCTTTTCTCTAACTCCTCCTTTAGAATCTTTAAAACTAGGGATTTATCTCTATTCAAAAAAAGATAAAATTCAGGCATTATGAAGAATATCTCTCTATAAGAATCCATTTGGTCAAGTATCTCCACAATATCTTTTCTTATTTCCTCATCATAGTCTATGGCATTTTTAATTGCCAGTGGCTTCCTAATTGAATTTTGAATTTCTACGGGGTTTATTTCGCCATTTATTACTTTCCCATTTGCCAGATAATAGAAGTGAAGGCTCGACTCTACATGAATTTCCATCCCTATTTCCCTTTTTATGAACTGACTATCCCATAGGCTTAGCTTCATGAATATTATGTTTCCTATGTTTGAGAATATCTTATTTCTAAGCCTTTCCTCAAGAGACAATAAGCTCGTAGTTACCAAGAAAACTCTTAAACCATACTTTCTACCTGCAGAGGTGACATCAAATAGAATATTTGAAAGATAATCCTGAGATTCCTCTAAAATCAAGAGAATCTTTTTATTGATTTTTATTGATTGAATTTCTTGCCATATTCTAACTAAAAAGAGGTTTGATAAAATCCTTGAATTTTCATATCCCAGAACTGATCTGTCCATGTTTATTGAAATGATTTTATCATCTGACAATTCTAAAATAGATTTCTCAGATTTTGCGCATATAATGTTCCTGAGCGCTGGATTTAAAACAAGCCTGCCAATAGCCCTTACACTACTTGACAATTCTTCTTCAGACATTTTATTTATCTCTTCTATGAATTCAGAATTCTTAATGTTTTCATTTACAAGACTTGTTTTTTTGTCCAATATTCTATACAAATCATACAGAGTACTCCCTTTCTCCTTTGATAATTCCACTATTCCTTTAATTATTATATTTTCCATCCTCGGGCCAAAGAACTGTTCATTGTATTGAGTTTCCCTCAAAGATTTAATTATGGTGGTTATGTCCTCAGCCAACCTGTATACATCTCCGTTAGGGAGCCCGGAAAGCAAATTTATACCCCTTCCCTCATATGGAGAAATTTCATAGACATTATTCAGCACTTTCAAAAGTTTATTACCTGTCTCCCCATGTGGATCAATTAAAATTATCTTCCAATCTTGTTTTCTTGAGAGATCTTCTATAATTCTGAGAACCATAGTTGATTTACCTGAGCCAGTAGTACCCACTAAAAGGGTATGTGGGTTTTCATCATCGTCTATCTTAATTTTTCCGCATTTATTTGAAACCCCAATCGATATATTACCATAATTGAAATTTCTGTAGTTTTTTGGGATGATAGATTCCAAACTATTCTTCGTTAAAACTGGGTATTTTTTAAAAAATGAATAACCTGTTCTAGTGCCTTTCGGATTTAAATGAAATTTTAATAGGTTTAGAATTTCAGTGTTGTCCGTCCTTATTATTATTTTCCAACCAATTTCACTATTTTGTGTCTTTTCATCAATACTAAAATGGTAACCTCGCTCGATTTTCACAAAAACCCTTGCATTATCCAGTTTTGTAGACAAATCAATAATTTCTTTGAATAAGTCGACGCCTCCCAAGTCAAAAGCACTATTTTTATCCTTTAACTTAAATTTGAAACCAGTAACAAGTATCGCAGCCTTGTTGCCTAATGTTAAACCTTTACTGGATAAAGATTTCATAGCATCAATATCTATATACAACTTTGGAAATTTATCCTGATTCTTTATAATTGCATACTGGAAGGAACCGATTTGATTGATTTTATTTCTTATTTGGTTCAGATTGGAGGATACGTTTCCAAAGGAAATTACTTCAACGAATTCCCTCGATACCTTCATGCTCATCCTCGGTACTTTTAATTTTAACAATTGCCCTAAACCCTGGAATCTGCAGATAGGCCAAGGTTTCTTTACCATCGAAACCTGCTGAATACTTGATAAAATACTTCAAATTTTCATCAAAATGATAGAAATCCATTATTTCATCAGAAACATTTTGATGTCTTAATAAAATATGAATTGAACAATTTTCCAATATAGAAATGGAAAATTTGGATTTAAAGAAATCATTTGCAGATTGTGAAATAAGTACCATTGAGATGTCATCATGTCTCGCATGTCGGACATACCTCTCCAATGTTACAATTGTTTTTTCGTCTAAAAGGTAATGAGCTTCATCTATCACGACAATTCTTTTCTTATTGCTTTTTTGCCTCATAACAAATTCAAGGGATAATAGCATATAGAAAGGAAGAAGCTGTTTTGGAACCTCTCCCAAATTTATCCAAAGACTTCCGCTTAGCTCTTTATTATCTCCCCTTGAAAATATTTTTAAGCTGCCCTCGAAAATCGGAGATATTTTGTTGAATGTTTCTTTGTTTTTAAGATTTATTGCTTCCATCAAACTATTTATTTCCATACTTCCTTCAAAGAATCTTGTTAACTCCGCATCCAATATTCCCTTATCGTTCTCAGATAGATTGAATATCAAGGAGAGAAGTGAAATTACCCTTTCTGTATTTTCTTTTGGATTCATGAATTCAATTGGCTTGAATATGTTTATTCCCCCATTTACTAAATCTAAGGTTTTGCTATTTGTAAAATTTTTTATTTTTCCATATTCACCCATGGGATCTATGATTATCACATCAGGATCGTTCACAATCTTTTCACGATAAAGCATCAACTTCACAAGATAGGATTTGCCAAAACCAGTCATCCCTAATACTAGCTGATGTGAAGATGGAAGCTTGTATCTATTTAGGAATATGGGGGAATCTGTGGTTGAATCTATGCCTATGAAAACCCCATTACTATCCAGGAGATAGCCCCTATTGATTGGTAAAATGGCCGCAAGTGATTTTGCCTCTATATAAAAACTTACTTCGTTTTCTATTCTTGAAATGTATCTATAATCACCGTATTTTTTATATTCAGTCTTTACGCCAATTTTCGAAAAAAACTTTCTTAAATTCATCTTTTTTTCCAATATTCTCCTCGGAAAATCTGTAAACCCTACGAGGGCATTGAAAGAATAAAGTTTTGCCGCACCGGACGTTATCTCTTCCTTTAAGAGGTTCAAATTTTCTTTTTCCAGCCTCTTCTTTTCTAGCTGTTTGCTTATCAAATTACCAGATGTTTCTAATTCCGGTATTATCTTGGATATTTCTCTTGATACTATTGACCAGGCAAGATCGCTAGAAACAGGTTTCATATGAATAATTATCCTTGCACCATCTGAATCATCTACGTATCTTAACCTGAAATCCTCACTGACGGAATATGGTATGTCCACAATTCTCGAAGTTGTTTTAATTGATCCATCCTTTATGTAATAATTATCTCTCTGCAAAAAATTATATCTTCTCCTCAAGTTCAGCCACCTCATTCTGGTCTAATCTATAATACGACAATGAAACCATATCTAGAATCGATTCCAATTGAGCAGCATCGTTTTCATTCACAACTAAGAAATAATGCTCAACTATAGTTTCCATTTCGTCAAACAGCTTATTATAGTTGGCATTATTGACTTTAAAATCTTCTAAATTAAGTTTTGATTTATATACTATTAACGTAATGGGAACATTCAGCATGGAAAGAATTTGATTCCAAAGGGACATTATCTCTTCATTGGTATAATCATCCAATCCATATGTATAGGTGAATATTTCATAGATTGCTTTATTTTCGAGTAATTTTAAATTGAAAGATCTGTTTTTCCTGAAACTTTTTAAGATAATTTCATCTACATAATCATCGCCTAATTTTATAACTATAGCAGTTAACGGAATTATAGCCAAAATTGCTACCAATCCAAAGGACAGAAGGAAAATGGAGGATATTAATACGAAGAGAACTAGCCTTAGAAAAGTCTGTCCATAAATATTCATAAAACCTATCTGGTTCTTTGTAAATTTTACAAGATCTATCATGGCCTCACCCTGAAGAAGGTTTTATTACTAGGAGGTCTTGAATTTCTAGAACTGTAGTTTCTAACTGATTGCCTAACCTGTAAATTTCTATTTTTCCTTGCAGAGTAACTCATATTTATAGGAATACCAGAAGCAGCAACCACAGTTTTCAAATCTCTTGAAACATTTCTTAAGATTGGTATAGTCTTTACTGCTGTTGACTCAGCTGAATAACCGAATAAGAAGCCTAGATTTCCAATGAATGATGGTTCCTTCATTAATATAAACGGAATTGTATCAGATAGAGCTAAAAAGCCCAATATTAATGATGAGTTATTGGAGTATGTAGCTAAAATTAGAGGAATTCCTATTAGGATTGGAGAAAATACAGCATCGATATATAGCCACCATATCTTGATTCCTAAATCTCTGGTTTGAGGAAGTATTAGGAAAATTGTGAATATCGGTATCAATATGGGGAATGTAAATATAATAGCTAATCTAATTGATAGTGTTATTAATAAGAATAAGACAAGAAAGAAAACCAATACTATAATGAATATTCCAATAGTCGTGTTGGGATTAGGACCCAAGTTAATATTCATGAGAAAATTGGATCCATCATGGAAATTGTGTCTGCTTCCACCGAAATTGTAAATTTGAGTGTATATGGCATTTCCCAACATCACTAGATCCTGTGAAATAAAGAAAGAAATATTTGATAAAATAAGGATTAAGAGGACCTTTATCCACATGTTTTTAAGATTGTTTTTAAGTTCCAAGGAAGCATTTAGCAAATATATTAATCCTAGGGCAGTTAATATTATCGTTAAGATAGGATCATAAAAATTGAACATCACAAAATAATATAATGATCCTTCTCCTCCAGACAAGCTATTGAAATTTAAGTATGGAAAAGCTTCACCGGGTGTCAAAAGGTTTTCAGCTATGAAGCCATTGTATAGTACTGTTGCTATGATTATTCCTTGTGCCACTATACCGGACAGTAATAGCCCTATGGCGTCTACTATGGCCCTTGAGATTATCCCCACTATGTCCATGGTTAGCCAACGATTATGTAATGTATAACCCCGTAAAGTATACCTGATACTGCCATAACGAATATTATTGTCCCGATTAGCGCATCCTTAGTCCTTTCCTTCGCATCCGCTTTCCTGTCAAGGTCCTTGGAAAAATAACCTATAGCTATTGGAACCCAGAGCAGCGCAATTAAAAGACTGCTAATTCCTACCACTATTTCAAAAGCCCTTTGAACAATCTGATAAATCGTTGAATTCTGTGTTCCCGTTGCTAGTACCTGCTGAGATGTTATTCCTACTGCGTGGGCATTACCTAAGCTAATGCCAAATAGTCCTAATATCACTAATAAGGCAATATATTTCATATGCCTCCTCCCATGTCGTGATTAATTACATATATTTATTTTTTATTCCTTACCTGTTAAAAATGAAAAGTATATCTATACATGATCTATTAATATGATATGGATGAATCATGTGATGTTACTGGTTGCAAAAATGATAAATTTAAAACGGTGAGCCGAAAGGAAGCTGAAAAGATTTTTTCTTTATCTTCAAACTCCAATAAGGTGCATCTTTGCAAGGAACATTATAAAGAATTTAAAAAGAAAACAAAGAAGGATAGGGAGATTGAAAGATTAACTTGGGTAAAATAAATGGTGATGCCTTTGGAACATGCCCAGCTAGAAAAATTTTGGAGAGAAAAAGGGAATCTTTCTAAAGCCTTGATATTACTTGAACTTTCTAAGGGCAATTCAAAATTTGTCGATATAGGAAAGAACCTAGGACTTACTGCTCAAGCAGTTTCTTTTTATGCAAAAGAGTTACAAAAGGATAGGTTTATTGATTCTTCATCAAGAGTTACCGTTGAAGGCAAAGAGTTTCTCCAAAAATTTCTAGCATCAATGGGTAGCTTTCTATCCAAAGCTTATCAGGACTCAGGGATAGTTTTAACATGTGAGGCAATAGCGGCAGAACCATTAAATAAGGGGGAAAGGGTATATCTCTATCTTGAAGCGGGAGATCTATATGCAACAAAAAGACAATTGAATAGTTCCACCGGAATAACCTTGGATAATGCTAAACCAGGTGAAGCGTTGAGAGTCGGAAATCTATCAGGAATAATGGAAATAAAAGTTGGAAAATTTTTTATGATCAAGACAGACTTAGAATTTTGCAGAGAAAAGAAAAATTTGGAAAAAATTGAGGAATTCATAAAAAAGAATGATGTAAAGAAAATATTTGTTTTTGGAACTATCGCAAAAGTCTTTGCAAAAAAAATGGACTTAAACCCTTATGAGTTTGCTCCAGTTGAGGGGGCTTTTGAGGCTTGCGCCAGGGGTTTTAATAGCCTCTTGATTTTTTCACCAGAAATGGTTAAATTTACATATCTTAAAATTTCAGAGAATGTAGATAAATATGGAATATATCCTCAAACAGTTGAAATATGAAAACATATGAGGGAAAGGCAAGAGCGATTAGTATAGCAGAATTCTTTGATAAAAACAAGCAGATGCTTGGATTTGATTCTCCTCAAAAAGCATTATTCATGACTGTAAAGGAGGCTGTGGATAACTCCCTAGATGCATGTACCGATGCTGGTATATTACCGAAGATTGAAATCTCGGTTCAACCACTTGAAAAGGATAAATTTGTAGTTGAAGTAAAGGATAACGGTCCAGGAATTCCTAGGATAGAAGTTGGAAATTCCCTCGGTAAAATTCTCTATGGTTCAAGATTCCACGCAGAGAGACAAACTAGGGGTCAACAGGGAATTGGTATTTCCGCAGCAATTCTTTACGCCCAAAGAACTACAGGAACTCCTGTTGAGGTTATTACCAAGACTAAAAGGGATTTGACCGCCTATAAAATGAAGATGGAAATTGATATAAAGAAAAATGAGCCCATAATAATTTCAGAAGAACCCTTCATATGGGACGTGGAAAGCGGCCTTTGGATAAAGCTTGTGTTAAAGGGAAAGTATGTTAATAACAAACAAGGAATTGAAGAATACATAAAGCAGACTGCCATAGCAAATCCACAGACATATTTCATTGTAAAACTTCCGGACAAAAATTTTGAAATCCCTAGGAGTGTGAATGAACCTCCACCCATTCCAATTGAAATAAAACCCCACCCTCAAGGTGTAGAATTGGGGGAACTTATATCTATAATGAGAGAGTTCCCCGATTCCAAAATTGAAGAGGTCTTAACGAATTCTTTTTCTAGGGTCTCTCTAGATATAGCAAGACAAATAGTCCAAAAGGTAGGACTGGAAGGAAAAAAACCATCGGAACTTAAGGAAAGAGATTTTGAGGCTCTTTATGAAACTATAAAATCTTTCAAATTTATGGAACCTAGGAAGGATTGCCTTTCACCTATTGGTAGTTCTGCACTTTATAAAAGCGTAACTGTCTCGTTTGAAGAATACCATCCATCATATTTTTCCCTCCCTGTCACAAAAGGAGTCTATGTATATTCTGGGCACCCTTTTATAATTGAGGCCATTGCGGCATATGGGGGGAATATACCAAAGGATGAGCCTGTTAAAGTACTTAGATTTGCAAATAGAGTTCCCCTATTATATCAGGCAGGAAGCTGCGCAATAACTAAAGCCATTTCCAGTATTAATTGGAATCAATATGGTATATCGCAACCGGTTAAAGATCAACTACCTGTAGGTCCAGTAATAATTATCGTTCACGTTGCAAGTTCAAAAATACCCTTTACTAACGAAGCTAAAGAGGCCATAGCCCAAGTACCAGAAATTATGGATGCGTTGGATCAGGCTTTAAAAGCTCTAGGTAGGCAGATTAAAGCAATGAAAACAAAAGAAGAGCATAAAGGAAAAGTTGAAGAAAAGTTCTCCTTAATTGAAAAGATCCTTCCTGCCATATCCCAGAAAACAGCCAAGATTCTTAATCTCCCCGAACCTGATATAAAGCCAATAATATCTAAAGTTATGGGGGTTGTTGCATTCAGGCAATTAGAGGATTCTTTAATAATAGATAACTTTACTGAGAATGAACAAAGTTTTGAAGTTCACATAATCGGAGAGGAAAAATTGAAATTTGAAGTTAGATCTCTAAAACCTTTTGAAAGAAGGGAACTTAAAGTTGGTAAAGGGGTACTTTCAATATCAGAAATTTATGCAACATTACCTGATAATATGCTATTAGGAGCCTATACACTACCGGAGGCGTTTAAAAATGAATGACAAATTGAAAAGTATTGTTGAAGATATCTATCAGGATATTATAAATGGAAGGATACCAAAGGTTGAATTAAAATCCAGAAATAAGGAGAACATAGTATTCGACAACTTAATTGGAGTTTGGAAATATGGAAATGAAGCAGTTAAAAGATATGCTTCTAAAGCAAGCTCGGCACTTTCCATTTTGAAGATGCTTTATATCATTGATTTTGTAGATGAGATGGAGCGGGGTAAAAAGACGTCAACATTGAGAGAAATGTATTATATTTCAGAAGGCTGGGGGCTCGGTAAATTCCAAAACCAGGATGAATCAGATTTAATGACTGAGGATCTAGAAGTTATGACTGGACTTCTGAGGGAAGAGATGCATCTTAGGCCGGAGGAGAACGGTGCTTCCCTCATAGGCAATATTACGATAGAGGAGCTTAATAGGAAGGGAGAATGGAAGAGAATAAACTGTAGGGATGATGTTGGTGATGCAGGTTACACCATTCCTTCCAACGTGGAAGCTGAAAAGCTAAAGTTCGTTGGTCATGATGTAGATTTTGTGCTTGCCATTGAAACTGGAGGTATGTTCGATAGGCTTGTTGAAAATGGCTTTGATGAAAAAATGCGTTCCCTGCTGGTCCACATAAAGGGTCAGCCTGCCAGATCCACTAAGAGATTATTAAATAGACTTAACAAAGAGCTTGGACTTCCAATAGTTGTTTTTACTGATGGAGATCCTTGGAGTTTTAGAATATTCGCTTCAATTGCCTATGGAGCCATTAAGACCGCCCACCTTTCTGAAATCCTCGCCACGCCCAATTCTAGT
This sequence comes from Methanobacteriota archaeon, assembly GCA_017857235.1. Taxonomy (GTDB): domain Archaea; phylum Thermoplasmatota; class Thermoplasmata; order Thermoplasmatales; genus JAFMDN01. Next base: position 37,887 of record JAFMDN010000007.1, on the reverse strand, counting down.
TTTATCGGAATTACTGCATCAGATATATTGAGATATGAACTTCCCACAGATAAACTGAATGAGAGGGATATAGAAGCCCTAAATGCAGAACTGGAAGACCCACGGTTCAATACCCCATTCTGGAGGGCGGAAATTGAAACTATGCTGAAAATTGGAAAAAAGGCAGAACAACAAGCCCTTGCCAAATACGGACTTGATTTTGTGACTGATACTTACCTACCCGAAAAGCTTGCAGAGATAGGAATAGAATGAGGAGAGGATTCTTCTTACTTTTGGCCGGAATTTCATCACTATTAGCTTTGGGGGATAGATATGAGATATCTTTATTTTACAGATATCTCATGAATATTTACTCCATAAATTCAATTGTATCTTTTTCTTACATATTTTTAGTTTTTTATCTAGGTTATACTATTACCCAGATACCAGGAGGCCTTTTTGCTCAAAAATTTGGACCTTCAAAAATAATGGGCCTGAGTTTAATTTTATGGTCCTCATTTCTTATTCTCATTTTCATATTACATTCTTTCATAGTTGGTATTATCATAAGTTTTTTAATGGGACTATCCCAGGGACCCATATACCCATCTATGATGCAATTCCTGAGAGATAAGTATGTAGATAGTGAATACCCGGTAGCAACAAGTATTACGACCTTTTTTGGAGATATCTCGCCAGCGTTTATATTTACAGTAAGTGTTTTAACATACCAAATTTGGAAAGAGCCATACCTATCGCCATTCCTTTTAGCTTCAATTGGCATAATTACAGGCATAGCATTAGTTTTGATCCGCGATAATTACAATTATAACAGGTCATTTGGCAAGCTTAGAGATTTAGTTCAATATTCTGAATACTGGATTTTAGGAATTTCATTCCTTTCTTATGATGCTTTTTTCTACATTTTCTTATCCTGGTATCCCGTGATGGAGAGAATTAAAGATGTAAATACTGCTAATTCTTACCTTTCTTATCTACCATGGATATTCATGGGTTTGTCAGCAATTCTATTTGGAAGGATCATGTCCAAACTAAATAAAGATTTACAATTGTCTGGAATTTCTTACTTCATAATACTCATTTGTACCGTAATTATGATTTTATTTGCTGCCCCATATGTATTTCTGATAAGTTCCAGCATTATTTTAGCCTTACTTAATCCCATTTTACTTGGTTTCTGGAGGCTTTCTTCCAGGATATCAGGAAGTGCCAATTCTTCAATTGCAGGTGGGTGGATGAACTTTTGGGGGAATTTGGGTGGATTGATATCTCCTTATTTGGCAGCAGTATCAATTGAAAAATTAAAATTATTGGGTTTAATGGTTGTTATGTTATCGTTTATAATTCTTGGCATGGTGACAAGAATAATACTGGGTGAAATTGAAAATGAGGATTAGTGATCCTTTTATTGAAGTAAGTAAGATGGCAGAGATTCCATACGAATTAGTACCTAAAAACTACGAAATTATAGGAAAATCTATGCTAATCAAATTCAAAAAAGATTATCCTTTTGATAAAATTAGGTTAGCTAATGCATTTAAGGAAGTTTTCAAATTACATGCAGTTTATGAAATAATTGATATAGAAGGCCCATTACGAATAGTTAACGTAAATTTGCTTTCAGGCGAAAGAGTAATCGAGCAGCATGTTGAAAATGGGATAATCTATTCTTTGGATCCATCAAAAATAATGTTCTCTAAAGGAAACAAATATGAAAGATGGAGGGTTGGGCAGATAGTCAAAAAAGGACAAATAGTAGTAGACATGTTTGCAGGAATAGGATATTACAGCATCCCGGCTTCGAGATTAGCAAAGGAGGTTCATGCCATAGAAATCAATCCAGAATCTTTCCATTATTTATTAATTAATAGATACTTAAACAATTCCTTTAATATTATTCCTTATCAAATGGATTGCAGAGATTTCCCGTATGAAAATTTTGCAGACATTACTCTGCTCGGGCATTTTGAAAGCCTGAACTTTATCGAAAAGGCCATAGAAATAGCGAAGAACAATTCATTCTTACTAATTCATACCGTTGAAAGGAGAGGTTCCGAACTTCCGGAAATTTTTAGAGAGTATAATCTTAAGGTTACATCCAGAAGAATTGTAAAAAGTTACTCACCGTCAACATTCCATTATGTGTATGAAACCATTATTTTCAAGTAAATATGGGCATGAAATCAGTCAACTACTCCTCGTTAAAGCTTCGGAGGTTTTAGATGGCCTTTTTCCCCACCCGGGAGCTGAGTTTCATTGAAGCACACCTATTAACTGACTCTCCTTTGCCAGAGTAGGGATGTTGTTCATTATCCCACTCAGATATCGCCCTACAGCATAGGTTAGACGGATGGCATCATACATTATATCTCTCCCCATTCCAAAGAACATATCACTAAACCCATTCGATTTATATTTTTGCCAGATTCAGCCGTTATCTTCCTAAGGGAAAAGCCTTAATATTTCGTGAGAATTGAAAAATGTATAGAAAAGTTATCAGTAAATATTCCTCTTGAGGGAAATGGAAATTGGTGTACCTTTTCACTATATTTAGGAATTTTAAAAATTCCTTGAAACTCCTAATTTTCGACAAATTAACTGTCTAAGAAAATATTATGGAGGACTATTTGTTTTATTAATCTAATAATTTATATGCTAAAACAGCCAAATTTCCGCTTAAATCCTTTATTAATTGTGATTCATATATCGTAAACTTGAATTATATATGGCGAAAATTTTATATTTCGTTTCTTGGGAGTTATTTCTATACAAATATTTGGTAAGATAAATTGGGTCCTTTATATGTAAGCACGCTACACGCTAATTTCCAAAATATTGTTTCATTCAATAATATATTCCGGGATTAGAGTAAGTGAATTTCATTTATAGTAATTATTTATAATTGTTCCACATTGAATATTCATGAAATTAGATGAAATAATTACTATGAGAGAGGGTTTTATCAAGAATGTCATTCCATTGCAGCCCTCAGAAAATTATATTTGTTCCAAAGCTAGATCTTATTTGTCATCTGACTTTCAAACAAGGTACTCGTTGAAAATGAATGAATTCAGAGGATTACAAATTGACAACGCATATGCAGGAGCATCAATAACCGAGCTAATGATCGAGGAAGTCCGGCGATTAGCAATGAATTATTTTAACGCTCAATTTGTTGATGTGCGGCCTATATCTGGCCATCTTGCTGCAATGCAAGTTTTAGGGAATTTATTGAAGAAAGGGGAAAGGTTCCTATATGTTGGTCTTGAAAACGGAGGATATGATGGTTACCAGCCCCAATATTTACAAAATCTTCTCGGTATTAGAGGTGATCAGCTTCCCTTTTCAGGTTGGACTATTAATTATGAAAGATTGAAAACTTATCCTAAAAATTATGAAGCAATAGTCTTAGGGGCATCCATAATATTTGAGCCATATGATATCAAGATGATCAAAGAAATTTTTCCCGATTCTTTTATACTTTATGATGCATCTCATGTACTCTCTCTTTTTTCTATTGATGGTTTTCAGAAGGATAAGGAGCTAATAGATGTTGTCTATGGAAGCACTCATAAGAATTTTCCGGGACCACAGGGGGGTATAATATTTGGAAAAAGTGAATTTGAAGAAAAAGTAACTGGTGACGTTATTTGGAGGTATTATGATAACTTTCACCCTGGGAGGATAGCTTCACTGGGTGCATCTATTGAATTTGCCGAGAGAATAAATTATGCTGAAAATTGTCTCATTAACACTAGAGAATTCATCTCACAATCTCTTTCCTTGGGCTTAAAATTACATAATCAGCCCAATGTTTCTAAATCCTGCATGGTTCAATTGAATTATTCAAACAATGCGTTTATATCCCAAAAACTTGAGGCACAGAGAATTCTAATAGATAGAATAGGCAGGATTGGTTTAAACGAAGTAACTTCCTTAGGATTAAAACCCAAGGATGTCTCTAGATTACCTGAAATTATCATGAATGTATTGCATGGAAACAAGGTTGATGAAGAAGTTAATGATATAATTGGAAAATTTAACAGGAGTTAATTGCTGGCAGATAATTACAAAATATATTTACATTACGCAGACATTACTGGAATATGACCTCAGATCAACAAACCCTAATGAAATTTTCTGATATTGCAATGTATATGCAACCATCTGCAATCAGAAGACTGCTTAAGGTTACAGAAACTCCTGATTTAATATCATTCGGTGGTGGATTGCCAAATCCTGAATCATTCCCCATAAAGGAAATAAAAGAAATTTTTAATGAATTAATAGAAACAAATGGTAAAAAAATGCTTCAATATGGCGCTACTGAGGGTTTGACATCTCTGAATTTAGCCATTTCAAAGATGCTTAAAGAGAGAGAAAACATTGTAATTTCCAAAGATGAACTTATACAAACCACAGGGTCTCAAGAAGCACTATATATGATTGGTAAGATATTAGCAAATCCCAATGATTATGTTTTCTCTGAGGCTCCAACTTATACCGGAACAATTTCTGCATTTAAAGCAAATTTCATTAAGATGATAGGCATAAATATGGATAACGACGGAATAGACACTAATCTTTTGGAAAAGGAAATCAGGAATAAGAAAAATGCAAAACTGATATATGTAATTCCAAATTTCCAGAATCCTACTGGAATAACTATGAGCCTTGATAGAAGGAAGCATTTACTTGAGATTGCTTCAGAATATTCCATTCCCATAGTTGAGGATGATCCATATGGGGCCCTTAGATACTCCGGAAAGAAAGTACCATCTATTAAATCCATGGATAAGGAAGGGCTTGTTATCTATCTGGGAACCTTCTCGAAAATACTTGCTCCTGGATTTAGGCTTGGATATGTAGCAGCTAACAAGGAAGTTATAGAAAAACTTAATCTTGCAAAACAGGCGGTTGATCTGGCATCAAGTACAATTTCCCAGTACATTGCAGAGGCTTATTTAAGCAAGGGATATCTCGACAGGCAATTACCCAAGATTATCGAGTTATATAGGCACAAGAGGGATCTAATGCTGGAATCTATGGATAAATATTTCCCTAAGGGTGTAGAATGGACCAGGCCTGAAGGAGGAATGTTCCTTTGGGTAACAAAGAAAGGGGCTAATACGGATGCATTATTCCCGAAGGCTCTAGAAAAGAAAGTTGCATACGTGGTAGGTTCTGCATTCTATCCTGATGGAGATAACCATGAAAGCATGAGGCTGAACTTTACATACAGTGGCGATAATGAAATTGTTGAAGGGATAAAGAGGTTGGCAGAGGTTATTTCTTAAAAAAAAATAAATTTTTTAAAGATCCATTTTTAAATATTCTTTTAATTCTTGGGCAATCAAACCCGAGACTGTAATGGAACTAAAGGGACCTTCAACAGTATCAGTTGTTACTATTTTATCCACATAACCAGAATATTTCGATGTTCCTGATATGAACAGGCCGTGTATACAGTAAACATTTACTCTGGTAGCACCTTTTGATTTTAATAACTTAGAAGCCTCCAGTATGGTACCTCCTGTTGAGATGAGATCATCAACCAAAGCTACTCTCTTCCCGTTAACATCCAGATCTTCTGGAAATTCTATTATAACTTTGGTGTCACTTACTCGCTTTTTATTTAATGCCGACGATGAGATTCCTGCAACCTGTGCTATTATTCCTGCTTCCTGGCTGAATCCGTCATCGGGGGAAATAACTATATCGTTCCCATCTAATTTTATTTGCTTACCTATTTCAACTTCTGACCTTATCTCTTTACCTTTTTCACCAAGAAAAGCCAATCCCTCTGGGGAATGAATATTTACAACAAATATTTTCTCGAACAGTGATTTGTATATAGAAGCTAGGGCTCTTGCACTTATTGCTTCATACTGCTGAAACATGGCATCTTGCCTTGCATAACCATAATATGGTACCACTAAAATCTTCCTTTTACCGCCGGCATTATTTATAGCATCTTCTGTTAGGATCAATTCTATTATGGAACTATCTGGGTAAGTGTTCCCTATGATTATAGCATCTTCTATGGGCTCTTCCAATTTAACATATAGCTCACCGTCGGCAAATCTCCTTCTTGTAATCCTTTCTAAGGGAATTCCAAGCTTTTCAGATACTTTACTAGCTAATCCTTCCGAATTTGATAAAGGTACAATCTTCACGCACGCTAATACATTCTTTATATTTACTTGTTAAGTAGCAACAGCTCCATGAAATCTTTCTTACATTTTTTCTGAAGATAATTATGAAGCCTTTCCAGTCTTGGGACTTCCCTTTCAAGTCCCTGCTCGATATAATATTTTTTTACTTCCTCAATGTCTGTAATGCGATCGCCAGCAAGAAGAGTATCAGCGTGGCAGACAATTTTTTCCTCCAAAGTTCTGGGAATATAATCCATATCGGGGAGACCAAGTTTTTTAGCTTCTGATTTCCTTATGCCCGCCCCTACATGTGTACTGCAAAATCTGGCCAATATTTCATCATACCCTTCGTTTTTGAGGATGTAGTATCCCTCAACTCCGTGCCTAATTCCCTTCACCACGGTTTTCCCTATATCATGAAGCAATGCGCCAGCCTCTATTAACATCTTGTCTACATTACAATTTTCAGACATTTTTAAGGCTACCTCTGAACATTTTATGCTATGTTTCAATAGCCTCTCATCGGCACCGTACTTTTTTAGAAGAGAAATGCATTCTTCTCGGCTGGGGATTCTTAAAACTTTCTTACCCTTTTCCTGCGGTATTATTCTTAATTCACCATAAAATTTCTTCTCAGGTATGAGATCCTTTAGAAATATCGCAAGAGCAGAAACTTCTGAATGCGGTTGATTCCTCACTGCAAGATTGTAATCTGCCCTTTCATAAACTTCCCTGGGTACTTTTTCAGCCCCCACTATGATCAAAATATCCTTCTCCTTTTTCAATTCCCTAATTTTTTTTTCATATGGTATTCCATACATAGTAAGGTGGACTACTTTTCCATTGTAATCCTTAAGATATTTTCGCCAATCGTTGAACTCAATAGTAAAATTTCCTCCAAACTTTTGTGTAACCCTTTCAACAGTATTCTTGAGCTTCTCATCATCTTTATCGACAATTATCTTATCTGCCCCAAAAGCCCTAGCTACCAGGGCCACGTGTGTTGTTATTCGCTTATCCCTTTCAGGCCTATGACCTATCCTCAAAACTGTTATCATTGTAATCTTTCGACTTTCATACCCTTAAGTACCAAATTTTTACTTCTCTTTATTATGCCCCTTAAAAATGTCAGGCTTACTCCCAATTTTGTCTGAATTTCCCCAACATACTGAATCCCGGAATTAAGGAGTTCTTCTATTTTTGCTGAATAATTGTCAACTTCTTCATCAGACATGGAAGCGACATAAAGAACTTCACCGGTTTCCGATGTAGGAAGAATTACATCTATCTGTATTGAATCATAGTAATTGTGATAAATCTTTTTAGGTCCCTTAGGTGTATTTGTCCACTGAGATTCTATAAATTTTATTTTCTCAAGGTATTTTAAAAATTTAACCCCCTCTTCACCAAATTCGGCCTTCAAATCCTCTTCCATAATCCATTTTTCATTTAGGAGGGAAAGGATTTTCTTTTTCTGATCAGTGTTAGATATGGTAAAAACTGTAACTAAATCGCCTATATCATTTATCACTTTTATTTTATTCATAAACTTTTTCTATATTAAATCCGGACATAAATATTTTTTATCTTAACTCTCATTACTTTAACTGATCTTTTTCTCCTATAATCAATAATTGCAATTTAAAAATCGCAATATTTTAGATTGAATATACATTAACCTAAACGTGGACATATTTAAATATAAAGAAAGAGTAGATGAGTTCCTTTACTCATACTTTACCGATATAACTAAAGGCAAGGAAGGAATAGAATTGGAACTGTTAAACAATTTAAGAGATTTCACCATGAGAGGAGGGAAGAGGTTAAGGCCGCTTTTTATGATTTTAGGATATTGGCTAAACTCGGATGAGATAAATAATGAAGTAATTAAAGCCTCATCCTCTCTAGAATTAATTCAATCTTATCTACTGATTCATGATGATATAATGGATGAAAGCAACTTAAGGAGAGGTGGACCCACATACCATAAAATGTTCAATTATACACCTAAAATATCTCATGATCTGGCCATAGTTGCGGGTGACGTAGCTAATTCATTGGCCTATGAGCTATTACTCAGTTCTAAATTCCCTGAGAAGAACCTTAATAAGTCTGCCTACTATCTAACCGAGATATTGAAATTTACAGGAATAGGGCAGGCGATTGACGTAACATTAACTTTGAAAAAAGATAAAAGTGCGTCCGACGTAGATCTTGTTCATGAATACAAAACTGCCCATTATACAATAAATGGCCCCTTAAAAATGGGAGCAGCCCTGTCCGAATTCCCCGATGTTGATAGAATTGATGAATATGGGATACCATTGGGAAAAGCATTTCAAATACAAGATGATATTTTAGGTCTATTTGGGGATGAGAAGGTTCTAGGTAAACCTGTAACCAGTGATTTGGAAGAGGGTAAAATAACACATCTGATTGTGTTTGCATTGGAAATGGCTAACGAGGATGAAAGGAAGGAGCTGATGAAAATCCATGGTAAAAAGGGAATTGCGCAGGAAGAATTGAATCTTGTAAGAGAAATAGTCAGGAAATCGGGTGCTTATGATAGGACCGTCAGGCTTATGAACAGCTACCTTGACAAATCTCTAGAAGTCATTCCAAAAATTGCGAAAGATCAGGAAAGGGCAAAAACTCTAGAAGATATAGCTCATTATATGGTTAAAAGAAATTTCTAATCTCTGTTAAATTTTTGGCCGGCATTCAATGGTTTGGTTGCATTAATTCCCATTTTTGCTGTTGTTCCATCTTTATCAATACTCGGATCCAAGGATGATCCTCTTTCCCTCCTGATTATAATTCCCCTGTCGGCCTGAAAACGCGTGGCTTCAGCCCATTCAATGTCCCTATCATCATATATATCTATGTCATCGTCCACTACTATAACCCTTTTCAATGATCTATGTCCTTCAAATGCCCCCTCCACAGTTTCCTTAAAATCTGTTTCACTTTTCTTTCTAATTTTAACAACAGCATGGAGCCATGATGCCCCTCCCTCGGTCAACCTAACATCAATTATGTCCACGTTTCTTTCCTTTACTTTCTTGAATATTGTAGGTTCCCTGGGCAATCCCATTAGATTGAAATGCTCATAGGTTGCCGGTACTAGTGAGTGGTATATCCAATCCTTAGAAACCTCTACATCTTCAAAAACAATTTGAGGCTGATTTTCCTGTATATCATATGTTCCGGTTACATCCTTGAATGGACCTTCCCTCTCTCTCTTTGAAGTTAATCTTGCATTTATAACTATGTCAGACTCCGCTGGCACTAGAATGTTGTTTCTGGATTTAGCAAATTTAAGTTCTTTTTCCTTCGTCAATTTATACAGTGAAGATGCAATGGTTGATTCGTCAATACTGTAGTCAACAGATGTTGCCGATGCCAATAAGAACTCAAGGGGTGATCCAATTACTATGGAAACCTTTAATTCTTCACCACTTTTTATAGCTTCTTCGTACATTTTGTATAGATCCCTTGGTACAAGTCTTACTAAACCAGTTCCATCATTCCTTACATATGTCCTGTGAATTGATAAGTTTCTTTTACCTCCATATTCAGCAACGTATATTCCTGATGTAATATAATAACCGGCATCCCTTTCATAATACCAATTAACTGGTAACTCCCTAATATCAATTTTATCGGTGAATTTCTTTTGCCCCTCTACTAACGGAGATGGCTCAGCAATTGCCTTAATGTATGTTTCTAGAAATTGCCTCCGATCTACCCCTAATTCTCTGTATATTCTTTCCCTGTCAGCCCAAAGATTTACCACTACTTTTTTACCTTCCACATTCTCCAACAATACTGGCTTCCTCCCATATTTTATTGCAATTTTTGTTGGTTCGAGAATTCTGCTTACCGGTTCTTTTATAACAATAAATTCATTATTTATGTAATCAGATATCAGGGAGACCCCTCCTTTTCCATTGGAACCATTTATGGTGTAAGCCTAGTTCTGTCTCTTGGGAACAGCGTTGCCTCTCTGATATTGTTCAAATCCAATAGTACCATAGTCAACCTTTCTAGCCCTATAGCCCACCCAGCGTGCGGTGGCATACCATACTGGAATGCCTTTATGTAAAATGAAAATGATTCTGGATTCAAGCCTTTCTTTTTCAGGTTTTCTATGAGGACCTCTGGATTATGGACTCTCTGAGCGCCACTAGTAATTTCCAATTCCCCATATTGAAGATCAAACCCCCTGGAATATTTCTCATCATATGGCTGAACATAGAAAGGCTTTAAATCCCTAGGCCATCTTGTAATGAAATAGAACTCTCTTAAATCTGACCCCACACCCTTTAAAATCGGAGTAGAGAGGTCATCCCCATCCTTTATATCAAAGCCTTTACCTTTAGCCATATGAATGTATTCTGAATATGTTATCCTTTTGAAATTATAATTTGTATTCAATGGTTCTTTCCCTAACAGATCCAATTCCTTTTTATTCTTATCCCTGACACTGTCAGCTGACACTTTTATTACATCTTCGAGAATTCTCATAACTCCTTCATCATCAACGAAACTAACCTCGATATCTATAGATGTGAACTCATTCAAATGTCTGGTAGTATTATGCTCTTCCGCCCTAAAGGCTGGAGCTATTTCAAACACCTTGTCGAATCCTGCTGACATCATTATTTCTTTATATAACTGCGGGGATTGGGAAAGAAAAGCTTTCCTTTCAAAATATTGTACTGGGAAAAGTTCAGTTCCCCCCTCGGTGGCCGCTGCAACTATCTTTGGAGTGTGTATTTCAATGAATCCATTTTCTATGAAATAATTCCTTATGGAATTTGATATCGTGCTTTGTATTTTAAATATAGCCAACTTTGATGGCTTCCTTAAATCTAGGAACCTATTTTCAAGTCGAGTTTCAAGATCAGCCTCAACAGGATCTATAATTCCTAATGGAAGAGGAGCCATGGATTCATTTAATATTTCAACTTCACTAATTTGTACTTCAATTCCATACTTTGATTGACTCTCAACGACTTTTCCGCTTATTCTAACAACACTTTCCCTGTTTATTTTTTTCAATTTATCGAATAATTCTTGATTAGATTTCCTAAACAGTACTGCCTGAGTAACACCTGAAACATCCCTTACTTCTAAAAAAATCAGTGATCCAACAATCCTCGAATTTTGAATCCAACCGTATATATTCACATCCTTACCTATCAATCCTAACAATTCTGAGATGTAATTTCGCATTGTAACAATATGTTTTACTATAATTTTAATTCTATCATCGGCTAAAAATTCATGGATACGCTCATCAATACATGTTGTGTTTAGATGTAATAGCATAGTTCCAACTGGAAATTTAAATGAATGTGATTACAATACTCCCTTATGATTATTGGTGTCCTTGACATCCAAGGTGATGTTAGCGAGCATATGGATATGGTAAAAGCATCAGGTGAGGCACCCAAGCGAGTTAGAAGAGTTGATGATATGAAAGATATCTCCGGTTTAATTATACCTGGTGGAGAAAGCACCATGATTGGACCATATATGAAACTTAGAGGAATTGATAAATACATAATAGAAAAGAATATTCCAATTATGGGTACCTGTGCTGGTCTAATTGTAACATCAAAAGAAGTAATAGGTGGAAACACCTACATTCCATTATTCAAAATCAAAGTATCAAGGAATGCATATGGCAGGCAGAGAGAAAGCTTTGAGACTGATATAGATATAAAAGGAATCGGGAATTTTAGAGGAGTATTCATAAGGGCGCCCGTTATTGAGGAGGTTTATTCAGGAGACATTCTTTCATATTACAATGGAAAACCTGTAATGGTAAAGGATGGAAAAAATCTGGGAATGACATTCCATCCTGAAATCTATGGCGATCCCAGAATACATCAATTATTCATAAACGGATTATGAAAATTATACTAACCTTGGTTTTTTAATTATGCCTTTTCCCTTCCCATTTTTTAGAACTAATTCCACCTCAGTATCTACTTTAACATTCTGATCAATGTAACCTAGTCCTATACCTTTGCCTAATGTAGGGGAATACCCTCCTGATGTTAATATCCCTACCTCATCTCCATTAAGATAAACTTTAGTGCCTGATCTAGGGATAGATTTGTCTAGTGCAATTAATCCCCTAAATCTCTGATTCAGTCTGTTTTTATTTTCTAATAATTTATCTTTCCCTATGAAATTGTGGTCAAAGTCTATTATCCAAGATATTCCTGCTTCTATTGGTGTTCTATCTTCATTGAAATCCTGGCCAGATAATAAAAATCCCTTCTCCATTCTAAGGGTATCTCTTGCACCTAATCCTATGGGCTTAACTCTAGGATCATTTAAAAGTAATTTCCAAACTTCTACTACTCTTTGATTGGGTATTATAAACTCAAACCCATCCTCTCCAGTATATCCAGTTCTAGCTATGAATGTAACATTTTCTAAACCTTTGTATCCAAATCTATCAGAAGCATTCATGAAGGTAAAATGTTCAAGATTATTTGCATCAGGGTAAATTTTATTCATGACTTCTTTGGCCAATGGCCCCTGCAAAGCTAAGGTACAAAGCTTATCAGAAAAATTAATTATATTAACCTCAAATCCTTTAGAATTTTCAATCAACCAATTATGAATCTTCTCTGTAGTAGCTGCATTGGGAATTACAAAAACGCTTTCATTGGATATCTTATAGGCTATGGTATCATCAATCATTTTCCCATCTCTGTTGAGATATGCAGAATAAATTGCTTTGCCTGTGGGTGCTTTGAGAATATCACTAGGTAATAAATAGGACATAAAACTTGCAGCATCCCTACCTTGGATCAAAATATCTCCCATATGAGAAACATCAAATAATCCCACAGAACTCCTTACATGTTTATGTTCCTCTATAATACTAGTATATTGAATTGGCATTTCCCAGCCATGAAAATCAATAAATTTTGCACCTAACTTTACATGTTCTTCATATAAGGGGGTTCTCATATTTTGATATGTCTTACTAACCCATAAGATTTGTCTTTGATTAGTGGTAAATATGATCCCATTATGGTTACAGTTTTTTGAAGGGAAGATTGAACAAATGAAGAGGAACAATCAAATTAGATATTATTATATTTCATATTTCAACATTAATCTGTTAAAATTAGTTCCAATGGAAAAAAGGGGGTGGGAGGGGAAAATATATTTAATCGTTGATTATCTCGCACTATGAGTTGCCGCGGTAGCTCAGCTGGGAGAGCGCAAGACTGAAGATCTTGAGGTCGCCGGTTCGATCCCGGCCCGCGGCATTATAAATTTCAATTTTTATCTATTCTCCATATAGCGAACAATAAGGTAACAATAACCGGATTAAGATTGCCAAGCCTATATTCAATGGAACCAATCTCAAAGAATTTGTATTTATTTGTCGATTTACAAAAGACAGATTTACAGGTAGGTCTCAATACACCATCAATTATCTTCAGAATTGTGGTTTTAACCGCACCATTTAATCAAACCGTTCTTAAAATTTCCCAGTTTTCAGGTAGGAATTTATATCCTTGATCGGAGGGCTTTTAGAGCTGCCTTAGAATTTTTTAAGTTTTTAAAGTGATCATTCTAATGAAATCCACCACTGTAAAGAATATTCATTTGACATGAATAATCATTCATCAAAATAAATAGATTCAGAAATTTAACGCCTAGATGAAATTTTGCAATCTTTAAAATTAATGTTTCTGTTTCGTTTCATATTGCAGTGCTACAAAGATAAAGTGAGTCCGGTAAGATTTGTCGTTACCCAAATATTTAATTTCTCTTTATTCCTGGCTAATATCATTAATTAAAGAATCATAAATATAATACCTATTGGAATCAAAAATTATGAAGGGGTTATATTCCATTACCAGTTTAAGTTAGAGGTACTAGAGATTTCAAAAACAACCTAGCAAATCTTTATCATCAATCAGAAAGTTAGAAATTGTAATGAATGATTATGTCCTTAATGAAAGGCATAATTATTTCTTCAGATAAATCAAATTCGGGAAAAACTACAATCTCCTTGGCACTGATGAAAATCCTATCTAAGTATGGTAAGGTGAGGGGGTATAAAGTGGGACCAGATTTTATAGACCCAAAATTCCATGAATTAGCAACGGGATATCCCTCAATCAACTTAGATTATTTTATAAGTGGTAAAATGGTAAAAGATTATTTCTTGAAATATGGTAGGGGGTTTGACTATGGCATCGTGGAAGGCGTAATGGGACTTTATGATGGTCTTGGTGGAGATTACTCAACTTACCACATATCACGTTATCTAGGATTACCAATCATAATCGTTATGGATTGTGGATTTAACAGTACAACCGCCAGCGCAATTATTTACGGCCTTAAATACTTTGGAAACGCCGATATAAGGGGAGTTATATTTAATAATGTAGCCTCAAGATCACATCATCACGATTGCGCCATTAAGTTGCCTCCGGGAGTAATGGATTTGGGATATATTAAGCATGATAATGAAATTAATATAAAAAGCAGGCATTTAGGCTTATACCTTCCGGATTCCTCAACAATTTCAAAGATTAAAAGAGTTTCTGATATAGTCGAGGAACAAATTGATATCAATTCATTAATCTCAATAATGGAAAATTTTGAAATTGCAGAAGATAAAGATCAAATAAATACTGACTCCACGGACAAACCTAAGGCCGCGATTGCTTTAGACGATGCGTTTTCATTTTATTACTCAACTAACCTAGACTTGATTAGGCGAAATTATAACATTGAATTCTTCAGCCCTTTGCGTAACGAAGTGGTTGAAGATGCCGAGCTGATATACATTGGAGGAGGCTATCCTGAACTTTACCCTAAGTATCTTCAAGACAACAAAAGAACCATATCCTGGTTAATTAACAATTCAGAAAAAGGAATACCAATATTTGCAGAATGTGGAGGGCTCATGTACCTATCTAAAACCTTGGAAATAGGAGGTAATTCATTTAATATGGTAGGTATCTTTAATGCAGAGGTTTCCATGAATTCTTCACTAACCATAGGGTATACTGAACTTATGTCAGAATTTGAAAATATTCTGGTAGAAAAGGATGTTAAGATTAAGGGACACGAGTTTCATAAATCTAAAGTTTTAAATTATAGTGAAAACACTGTTTTCAGGAATATTAGAGGTAAAGGTCTTGGAGATGGAAAAGATGGTATGGTCTATAAAAATACTTTGGCTACTTATTCTCACTTTATGTTTTTAGGAAATGAGGGGTTTTTGATACAATAAATAAAAATAGATGTACGAAGTTAATTTAGAAGTGTATACTAGAAAAGGGGATTCGGGTGAAACCGATACTGCAAATGGTTCAAGAATAAAAAAATTCAATCCAATAATAGAATGGGAAGGAACCCTTGATGAATTAAACTCAGTAATAGGTTTGGCAAGAAGCCATATAAAATTTGAGGACATAAAAAATGACCTTGTTCAGGTTCAATTTGACCTATTTCATCTAGGAGAACATGTGCTAACAAGAGGGCAAGGGAGGAGATTGAGAGAGGACGGAGTTAAGTGGCTTGAAGAAAGAACAAATTTTTATTTTAAGGAGGTCGGTGAAATAAAATTATTTGTTCTTCCTGGAGGATCCAGTGAAGCTGCGTTTCTTCAATTTGCCCGGACAGTTACAAGAAGGGCAGAAAGAATCACAGTTGAACTCAACGAAAGTGAGAAACTGGATAAAATAATATTGCAGTATATGAACAGGTTATCATCCCTTTTATTTGCGATGGCATTGGTATCAAATAAAAGGCAGGGGATTAAAGAGCTGATATTTCCATGGCCTAACCCTGAAAATAAGAAATGATATTATATCTTAATTGAATGAATAAACATGAATTTCGTTATAAAAGGCGACAGTGTAGAAAAATTAAAACTGACAGAGAATTCTACTATAAAATGGGGAATTACTCATAAAAATGGCGCTCTAAATTATTCGATGAGATATATAGAGGTTGAAGCTGGAGGTAGTACCCCTGACCACTCTCATTTTTATGAACATGAAATATTCATAATAGATGGTTCTGGAAAAACATTAATTGATGGAAAAGAGGAGAGTTTTGAGGCCGGGGACTTTATTTTTATACCAGGAGGAAAAAAACACACAATAAAAGCAGATAAAAAATTAAAAATGATTTGTGTTGTTCCTATTGAGGCTGCGAAGATGCTTTTGGGGGATTAGTCTTATTATACTTTTCATTTAATTTCCTTGGGTTTGTAAATTCAAAATAAAAATCAAATACAGGATCCATATAGCCCTTAAGAGTCAACCAGTATATTCTAGCCATACTCATTTTCATGAAATGCTTTGTTCTTGAAGGAGGGTACTCAACCACTGGATTCTCATAATCGGCTATTACGAATGTGGCTTTCCCATACCCCATGTCAAAAGGACAGTTTATCCTTCCTGTGAATTTATCATAAATACCTTGAATTAAATTGGCTACAACCTTGGCCTCAAGGTGGGCTGTAACTCCCGTCTTAGAAGTTGGCAAGTTATTGACATCCCCCACCGCATAGGCATCATCATAACCTTTTATTCTCATGGTATATTTATCTGCCTTTATAAAACCATCCTCATCTTTAACATCTTGCCTAAATTTAATCTTTGTGCCCTTGCATGGGGGAATTATTATGGGTAGATCGTAATTTAGTTCATCACCTTCGATGGATTTTATTTTCCTGTTCTCAGTATCAACCATGTCAAGATCGAAGAAAGGCATAACTTCAATTCCTCTTTCCTTCAGCATTGGCTCAACTATTCTATTCATAGGTTCAGCTGGATAAGCCCTAGGGTATGGTGTGAAATATGTTATTTTTGTTTTGGATCTTAGCCCTTTCTTATTCAAATATTCCTCTAATAGGAGTACTCCTTCAATTGGTGATGGTGGACATTTACAGACAGGAGATGCCATACCAAAGACTATATTGCCACCCTTAAAATTTTTTACAGAATTCCATAGCTTTCTTGAATTTTGTAAATTGGAATGAAAATCCCCCACCTGATTATAGATCTGGCTTAGGCCAGGTATTACATTAGGATCTGGACTAGTGCCTGTAGCAACTATTATGTGATCGTAAGGATATATTACTTCATAAGATCCATATGCCTTCTTATTATCCAGATCGATTTCTTTAATTGTATCTCTGACGAACCTTATTCCTGGTTTCAAGAGTTTTGATATAGGCCTTGAAATTTTTCTTTTGGAGCCTTTAAATGCAACATATAGATACCAAGGCTGGTAATAATGTTCTGCCTCCTTGTCCACAACTGTCACATCGTATTGGTCTAGGTCCAGGGAATTAGCAAGTATCAGTCCCCCTGCTCCTCCCCCAACTATAAGTACCTTTTCCATATAGATCACATGGATTATCTCTTATTAATTCTTATTTTTATCACTATCTTATCTGGCTCTTCTTTCATTTCCAATATCTCGTTTCCTGTTCTTTTGGCCCATGCTTGCGCGTCCGCCTTAACCCCCTGGTCTGTTGCCCATAATACAATTATGTCCCCAACTTGAGAATTTCTGTATGCTTTTGATAAATCCGTAATCGGACCTGGGCATGCTGACCCTCTTGAATCAACTAATTTCTCCATTTTATCACCTCAGATGAATAGTATCTGGCCACCTTCGGCTTCCTGCAAAAATGTAGCCGCCCCTACCATATCATCTACTATTGGATCTAGGTCTTCCTTCTTGATATTCATAACCCCCGCCGCCATAGAGCATGCATAAATTTTTGCTCCCATTTCCTTAGCCTCTTTCAGCATTTCATACCATGATTTTACATGCTCCCTCTTCATACCTTCCATCATCATTGGACCATAAGCTTCAAACTCTTTGGGCATTATTGCTTTCTTTTCTCCCTTGGTAAAATTCATTAACCCCCAGAATGTAACGAAAACGCTTACCTCCATGCCCATTGCAGCGCCTGCTTGTGCCAAAACACCTACCGATGTTAATTTATCAATAGTTCCACTAAAACAAATTATAGATAGTTTTGACATAGTTCCACCTCAATTATGAATTAAATTAAAATTATTAAATATTAGCTTAATAATTTTCATCGTAATTAAAAATCGATTAAAATTGCTATTGTGTTATTTTCTTCATTTCTCATATCTCAGACCTAATACCTAAATCACTTTTAATATGAAATTTAGTTTTAGTTTAAAACGATTCAAAAGTATTAAAGAATTCTTCAGACAAATAGCCCTTATCAATTTAAATTTTGAAAAAATATATTAATTAAAAAAATTTAGGTATATCCTCTTGGTACCTTCATGAAGATGTTATTTTTGCATAAAGCTCATCTATGGAATTTATCAATGTATTGTTGCTAATTCCCATTTTTTCTCCAAGTATCATGAAAGCTCCCGCTCCAACACCTTCCTTCACAATTCCATTTTCATAGTCCCTCAACCCTTGGAATTTTGATTTTGAAAGATCTAGAGACGATACCTCATACTTTATGCCTAATTCTTGAGCTGTCTTTTTGAAGGTTGCTGTCCTATCTTCCACTACATATCTTGTTGTCCATATTTCAACATTTTTATTTTGGTTGCTTAATGCATAAGCAGCAAGCATCTGAGTTCCACCTGCAAGAATTATATTTCCATTGAAATTATTAATAAAATTAGATATAAAATAGATAACCGGATCCCCAAAGTATTTCCCAACTTTCCGTTTATCCCCTCTGCTATTATCAAATTCTTTAACCCTTTTTAGAGCCTTTTCAATTGTATCCTTCTTGATTTCGATGGGATTTTCCCTAGACGAAGATGATGATATAGCATCATAACCTAGAGCATTAAGAACTGCCATGGCCGTAGTTGTTCCACCAGGTATACTTTCTCCGATTATTATAGATTCCTCATGGGAAAGATTTCTTGCTAAAATTCTGGCTCTTTCCTCTATTTCATTGCTATCCAATACCCCATCCCTGGCAGTTATATCTCCGCCTGGAGCAGATGAGATGTATAAATATGGAATCTTTGGGGATTCAATGGAGCCTGCCCTGACGACGAACGTGGGTATTTTTAAAATTCTGTTGATGGCTTTTGTAATAAGTGCTGGAGTCGGATGCCCTTGAGGCGAAACAGGTATCTGTTTTATTGACCTTGGGAGATCATAGAATAAGAACTCGGCGTCTGCTACCGGGGTATATTTTATCATTTCTGGGGATTGACCAGCTATTGTTATTCCTTTTATTTCAGCAACTTCGGTATTCCCAATGACCAATAGGAACTTCATTTTAAGCAAATTTGATATTATTAAAATTTATTTAAGTATTATGAGGGATCTGCTCTCTTTCTTTACAAGAATTCCAATGAAAGGAGATATATTTAAAGCTGCAGAGCAGATCTATTTACTGAATTTAATGGCATTCTTGGTTTCAATCATTATTTTCTTTATCTATGAATTATCAAAGGAATATCTTCCAGCATTGTTTTCATCTTTCATAACGCTATTGTCCATATATTCATTCTTTGGATTGCTTCATCTAGATGGACTTGCCGATTTTTCAGACGGAATAATGAAAAAGGGGTCAACAGAAGAAAAAATAAGGGCATTAAAAGATGTGAATACTGGAATATCCGGTACATTTTCCTCCGTAATGATTATTTTAGGCTTATTCATTGCTATTTATTCATTTCATGGTAACATCATAGATTCTCTTGGATTTTTTTCAATTTCTGAAATATCGGCAAAAACATCCATGATTACCGGAATAGCATTATTTAGATCCCCAGAGGCGGGTTTGGCAAAAATTTTCAAGGATTCTTATAAACCTTGGTATCTTCCTGTTTCCATTTTTTCTATTTTGCCCCTTTTTCTGATTTTTCATATATACTTATTTGCAATTTTCATTGGAATCTTAATATCATTAATAGTTGGAAAAATTTCAATGAAAAATTTTGGTTTTGTCAATGGAGATACCTTAGGTGCGATGAATGAAATTTCTAGGGTCTTAACTATGTGGTCACTATGCTTTATATTATAATGGCAGGCGGAAAGGGTTCTAGATTCGGTGGAGAAAAATTAATTGCTGAATTATGTCGAAAACACGTTATTGATTATAGTATCGAACATATTAAAAAAGTGACAAGAAACTTTATAATAGCTACTTCTAAAAATTCACCGAAAACTAGGGAATATGTAATTGAGAGCGGTTATGAATACATAGAGACCCCTGGTAATGGATATCCACAAGATGTGAAATTTATGTTGGATATTTTTAATGATGATATTTTACTGCTGAACGGTGATGCCGTATTCATAAATTCTAATGTAATCAAATATTTCCTTTCAAAATTCAATGATAGAAGTATGACAGGAATCACAATTCACAATGGATCTAAAATTTATGTTGGTTTGAATATTGCTAGACCGAATTCTATCGATGACCTTGAGATTATGCTATTCGGGGATTTCATTTATCTAAATATTAACACAAAAGAAGATTTAATGGAGGCATCAAAGAGATGTCAACTACTGAATGGATTTTAATTATTATTTTGGCCTTAATAATTGATTATTTCATTGAATATCCTAATCCCATTCATCCTACTGTATGGATGGGGAAAATAATAGGTTTTTTTGATGACCATAGGCTGTTAAGGTCCAATAGAGGTCTAATAATCAATGGAATCTTGCCGATTATTTTTGATACCTCAATTTTCTTTCTTCTTGTATATATTATCAATTTTCTCCCGTTATATTTGGAAATACCTATTTACGTTTATCTCGCAAAATCCACCTTTAGCATTGGTGGCCTGGTTAAAGCCATAAAAAAATGTGAAACCGAAGATCTTGAAAATCTCAGGTTAAACGTATCAATGATTGTCTCCAGGGATACTAAAAATCTAGATATTTCTCACCTATACTCAGCAGCATTTGAATCTGGTGCTGAAAGTATTGTAGATAGTGTTATCTCTCCGCTGTTTTATTTGTTTTTATTCGGTTTATATGGTGCCCTATTTTATAGAATTGTTAATACAGCTGACTCTATGCTTGGCTACAGAAATGAGAAATATGAATATTTCGGGAAATTTTCTGCAAAGCTGGATGATGTTTTAAATTTTATGCCCGCAAGGTTCTATTATATTTTTCTCCTAATATTAGGTGGAAAGTACGTTAGGAACGAAATAAAGAATAATAACATTAAAATGAATGGTAAATATAGCATAATAGGAACAGCTGCATTATTTAGATTGGGAGTTGAAAAGATAGGATATTACAAATATAACGGGGGTGATTTTCCCGACATTCGGGATTTAAGGAAATTGGAACATTACATTTTCCTAATTTCTTACACATTTGCAAGCATCATGATACTTTTAACATATCTATTAAAACTACCATTATTACATTACCTTTGATGACCCCTGGCAAATGTACTTACATATACATTAAGATCAAAAATCAGATAAATGATTAATAAATAAATTAAGTATTTTTAGCGTTAATTACCTTTTCCTGATATACCTTAAGGATTGCCTCCAGCGTTACAATTCCTTTAAATTCTCCATTCTCAACTATGGCAACCCAAGTAGTTTTATTTCTCATCATTAATTCCCATGCCTCTTCTGCGTTATTATTGAGTCGTAGGGAACTTATCCCGTGCCTCACGAACTTATTGACTTTACCATCATTTTCATTAGCTATATCAAAAAGATATACTGCTCCAAGGAACATTTTATGGTTTACAACTGGTAATGCAGCTATCCTGTAATTTTCCATAATATTTTTTGCTTCACTGATATCTGCATTGTCGTTTATTTGTATGTCTAGTAATTCTACTTCGCTCATTTTTATTCCGAGCAATATTGGTGTATTAAATTCACCAAAATGCGCCGGCGAGCTTCTTCTATCCTCTACCTGGTTCTTATATATTGAATATTTCCCTGAAATTATATATGAAATGAAAACAGCTATCATTGCTGCTGGAAGTAGTTGCAGACTACCAGTCATTTCAACAACCATTAATATTACTGCTAGTGGAACTTTTCCAGCTGCTCCAAAGAAGGAAATCATTCCAACTATTACGAAAGGTGTTATGGAAGGTACCAGACTAGGAGTTGCATAATGGAATAATAAACCTAATGCTCCGCCAAGGGATGCACCAATGAACATTCCTGGCGCAAAAACACCACCACTTCCTCCAGATCCTACTGTAAATGAGGTTGATATAACTTTAATGAAGGGTAATGCTATTAACAGTAATATTATTGGTATGCCAAATGTAGGGAAATATTGAAACTTCTCGAACATAAGAAGGTCTATCCAGCCATATCCAGTAGATAAGATTTCTGGAAACGCCAGTGCCAATAATCCTGTTACCGCACCTCCTATAACTGGCTTGAAATAATTTTTAATTTGCATCTTTTTAAATAGAGAAACGATAAAGTAGAAGAATCTCACATAAAAAATAGCAAAAAGTCCAGATATAACACCAAGTATAGCATAATATGGTATCCTAAGTACATTAAATGATCCAGTATAATATCCAAATATCGGAACAAATCCTACAACTGATGCAAAAATTGAATAGCCCACTGCATTTGCGACTAAGGACGGATATATGGCCTGGGTCTCTAAATCCCTCCTATATAATATTTCAGCACCCAACATTGTTCCGCCGATGGGTGTTTTAAATATTGTCCCTATTCCAGAGCCAAGTCCTACAGCTACAGCTATTCTTCTGTCGGTATCACTCAATCCTAGAACATCAGCAATTAATGATCCAAGTCCCGCTGAAATTTGTGCCGTCGGTCCTTCTCTACCTGCGCTCCCTCCTGAACCTATTGTGACAGCGGAAGCGAGTGTTTTCACAACGGGTATCCTTTTTCTAATCCTACCCTGTTCGTAATGAAAGGCTCTTATTGCAGCATCAGTTCCATGGCCCTCTGCTTCCGGAGCAAATGTATATACTATTAGACCAGAAATAGCACCGCCAAGAGCCACTGATATAGGTATAAGGTAGAAATATCTCACATGATAAACATAAACTAATGAGCCTCCTTCCCCGATCGGTCTTGGAATGTTAATCCCTACCATTTTTGTTAGGAAAAGGTATTCAAAGAACCTTATGGAAAAATAGAATGCGAGAGCACCGAGGCCAGAAATTATCCCTATGATCAAACCCATAATGAACCATTTCTCAAAATATGGAAGTGATGATATATTGAAACTATGTTTCATTGAGGATTAATTAATTCTGCATTAAATCTTTTATCGGTGCTCATAAAATTTTAATTTATGCCCGGCCACTTCCAGTACATCATAATGCTTATGAGTAAATAACAATTGCAATAATTATTAATTTCATGATTTATTCGATACGTATGGATAGTAAGAAAGAATTCCTGGATAAAATGCAAATGCTAGAAGCTTTGGAGAGAGATAGGGAAATTCTTAAACAGATCTTAAGAAGGTGCAAAGATGAGTGAGAGGATATCAAAAGATGAACTCTACTACTCAATGAAAGCTAGTTCCTTACATTTCAAAATATATGAAATATTTGAAGAGAACAGGAATTTAGCTTTACAAATAGCTGGGTGCCATGGATCCGGAAAAATTGAATTATCTCCCGAGGAATGGAAATTAGTCGACAAATACATTTTTAATAAATTCTAGATTTATGGATATTAAACCCCTAGCTGTATTTGGGACTTCATCTGGTGCTGGAAAAACTCTCATAACAGCTGCAATTCTGAGAATATTAAGCAACAGAGGATTAAAGGTGGCCCCTTTCAAAGTTCAAAATATGTCACTGAATTCCATAGGAATACCTGGGGGAGAAATTGCATATGCACAGTATATACAATCTATGGCGGCAAGAGTTAAACCAAACCCGTGTATGAATCCCATACTCCTGAAGCCGGAAGGGGATAAAACTCAGATTATAGTAAAAGGAAGATACTATGCCACTAAAAGAGCAGGTGAATATTTTACAAATAAAAGCGATGAATTTATTAAAATCGCTTTAGAATGTTTTGAATATGTTTCAGAAGGTTCTGATCTAGTAATAATGGAAGGAGCAGGCTCTCCGGCAGAAATAAACCTGCCTAATGATATTTCAAATCTGAAATTTGCTAAATTGATAAATGCCAAAAATGTTCTAGTAGCTGATATAGAAAGAGGTGGAGTCTTTGCAAGCATAGTCGGTACTTTTCAACTTGTAGATATGGTAGACAATATCGGAGTAATTGTGAATAAATTTCTTGGCGATGCTAGTATACTTAAAAGCGGTTATGACTTCCTTAATAAAAGATACGGAATCAAAGTAATAGGCACTGTTCCAAAGGTTTCACACAACATAAGCGAAGAAGATTCTCTTGGACAGTGGAAGCCCAGGAGCGGAAAGTTAAATGTTGGTGTTTTATGGATGCCTTTCATGTCAAATCTTACTGACCTAGAACCGCTGGAATTCCAGGATGATTTGGGTTTTGATTTTATAAAATACCCTAATCAGCTTGAATGGGCCGATATCATAATAATACCGGGGTCAAAATTAACAGTAAAAGACCTTCTTTATTTAAAAGAAAAAGGGTTTGCAAGGAAACTTTATGATTATAAAGGTAAAAAATGGATCATTGGATTATGCGGTGGGCATCAGATTATGGGAAAATGGATAGAGGACAGGGTGGAAACTGGTATTGGGAAAGTGGAAGGACTTGGATTACTGGACACCCATACAATAATGGCCGATTCTAAGATTACAGTCAGTTCCAATGCTGTAATAAACCATCCTCAGTTCAAAGGAATCAGGATAAGTGGTTATGAGATTCATTTTGGAAGGAGTACATCTGATGATGGGAGATCATTTTCCACAGTAATCGAAGAGGACGGGAATAAAACAGAAAGAGCTGATGGGTCCTATGATGAGAAGACCTTTGGAACTTACATTCATGGTTTATTTGATAATTATGAATTCCTGCGAAGATTCTTAAGTACTGTTGCTCAGGAGAAAGGAGTGACATTAAATGTGAAACCATTTTCACTGAATATGGAAATAGAGAAATTTTCCAGAGTTGTAGAGCAAAATGTTGACATTGATTATATATTAAGTTCTCTCATGTAATAGATAACGTCCGCGTAGGCCGAGGCCTGCGTTCTTGTTCCTATGTATAGTACCCTTTTCTCATAACATGCTCTTCTCATTATCTTACCATCTTTCTCTGACTTATAGTTTGAATTTAAGATGTTTATAACAGCTGATATTTGCCCATTAGCAAGAATATCCAATATATTAGGTTCACCTTCACTTATCTTCTTTATTTTTATGGATGGTATTCCATTTTTCTTCAAGTATTCGTGTGTACCCTCAGTCGCATATATAGTCTTTCCGGAGTCATATATCATCTTTATGATCCCTAGAAAAGCAGGCCTCTTTTCTCTTGATATTGTTACAATAACCCCCTCTGCCTCTATATTGTAACCTGCAGCCTTATAACCCTGATATAGGGCTTCTTCAAGCCTTTCTCCTAATCCTATTACCTCTCCAGTACTCTTCATTTCTGGACCTAACACAACGTCAGCATCCGTAATCTTTTCAAATGGAAATATGGGAATCTTTACTCCCACCTTTTTAAGTCTCAGATTATAATTGTTAACTTTCTTTCCCATTAGAACTTCAGCTGAAAGTACAGCGAGATTAATGTCTGAAACTTTGGATACGAACGGGAAGGTTCTTGAACTGCGTGGATTAATTTCTATTATGTGAACTGTATCATTTTTTATGGCAAATTGAATGTTAAGTGGACCTACTATATTCAATTTCCTGCATATCATCTTCGTATATTCTTTCATAGTTTCTTGCACAAATCTTGGTATGTTTACCGAGGGGAAAATGCTGGTTGAGTCGCCAGAATGAATTCCCGCTTCTTCAACATGCTCGATTATTCCTGGTATGAATACTTCATTGCCATCTGAAACTGCATCAATTTCTGCCTCTATGGTATCTTCAAGGTATTTTTCTACAAGAAATTCTTTTACAAGATGACCATGATTTCTAACATATTCCTGAAGATCTTCATCGTTCCTTATAATGGCCATATGAGCACCTGAAATAGTGTAAGATGGCCTTATAATTACAGGATAACCTATTTTAGTTGCAACTTTATCTAATTCTTCTAATCTTGAAAACTGAAACTGTGGATATGGTATGCCCATTTCATTCATGAGTTTTGCAAATTTATCTCTATCTTCAAGCATGTCAACTGCTTCCACTGAAGTACCTGGTATTATTACGTCTGGGAAATCCTTTTTAATCTTATCCAGCATATTTATGGGTCTTTGACCTCCAAACCATGGAATTATATATTTCGGTTTTAAACTTAAAATGGCATTTTTCACATATGTATACTCTACCGGATCAAATACTAAAACGTCGCTTTCATCATAATCAGTGGAAACCGTTTCAGGATTGTCATTTAATACAGCCACTTTGTAGCCGAGTTTTTTCAGAGTTTTAGATGCATTAACCGTGCTGTAATCAAATTCTATACCTTGTCCAATTGTTATGGGTCCTGAGCCTATTATTAATATGTCTACATTTACGGAAATTCCATCTTTCTTCGAATAATAATAAGGGGTAATTGCTTCAAATTCTCCTGCACAGGTATCCACCAGTCCAAAACCGGACACTTCTTGCTCTTCCTGGAAAGCTCTAATTAACTCATCAACCATTAGTTCTTGCCAACCTGTTAGCTCGGCTATCCTTTCAATTGTATACCCCCTCTTATATGCCTCATAAATATGCAGAACTCTTAATGGATTTGGTTTAATTAACATGGATTCATTGAATTCTACCTTCCTATTTATTAATCCGGTAGATTTTAAAGCTTTCCTAAGAGCTTCCTTTAGCGTTCTTCCTATGGACATTACTTCGCCCGTGCTCTTCATTTGAGTTCCTAGGGTAAAATCAGCATCTGGAAATTTGTCTATTGGCCAAACTGGGAATTTTACTACTATATAATCTATGGCAGGTTCCCGTGCTGCGTTAGACTCACCAGTAACATCGTTTCTTATTTTATCTAATGTATAGCCCATTGCTATCAAGGCGGATACCCTAGCTATTGGATAACCCGTGGCCTTTGAAGCTAAGGCAGATGATCTAGAAAGCCTCGGGTTGACCTCAATCACATAATAATCTTCACTATTAGGGTCTAGTGCAAATTGTACATTGCATCCACCAACTATTCCGATGCCCTCGGCTATCCTTAAAGCCGATTGCCTAATTTTCTGATAGAGTTCATCATTTAAAGTTAGAAAAGGAGTTACTACTATGCTGTCGCCAGTGTGAACGCCCATTGGATCTACATTTTCCATGGTACACACTGCAATTTTATTTCCCTTGGAATCCCTCACTACTTCCACTTCTAGTTCTTTCCATCCAATAATGGATTTTTCAATAAGTACTGATTTTACTGGTGAAATTGTGATTCCCCTTGAAACAATTTTCCTTAGATCATCACTGTCATAAGCGATTCCCCCACCAGTTCCACCTAACGTGAAAGATGGCCTTACTATTATGGGAAATCCTAGAGATTTAGAATGAATTATGGCATCATTTACTGATGTGCAATAATAAGATTCTAATACGGGTTCACCTATTTCTTTCATCTTTTCTTTAAAAAGAAGCCTGTCTTCAGCAATTTTAATGGCTTCAGGACCTGTACCCAGAACCCTAACATTGTATTTTCTCAAAATTCCCCGTTCTTCCAGTTGAGTAACAAGATTTAATGCAGTCTGGCCTCCGAAGGTTCCCATAATGGCATCAGGTTTCTCTTTCTTTATTACATCTTCAATAGCATCAACGTTCATGGGTATCATGTAAGGCTTCAATCCAGGTCTTGGGTCTGTTTGGATCGTTGCTGGATTGGAATTTATCACAATAACCTCCTTGCCCAATGAAAGAAGGACCTTTATTGCTTGGTTTCCTGAATAATCAAATTCTGCAGATTGACCTATTACTATGGGTCCTGATCCAATTATCATAACCTTTCTGATTTCTTCACTTGTGCTCAATACCCATCATCCTCCTAAAATCATTGAATATTCCAAGTTCATCTCTAGGACCCGGACCTCCCTCTGGATGGAATTGAACCGTTAGTAGCTTATCTCCCATTAAACCCTCTACTGAACCATCATTTAAGGATTGGAATCTAAGATCAAGATTGTGCCCCTCTTGGAATTTAACAGAAAAACCGTGGTTATGGGTTGTTATACCAAATTTTTCTGTCTTTAAATCCAACACTGGGTGGTTTATGCTCCTGTGCCCAAATTTCATTTTGAATGTTTCCAATCCGGAATAAAGTGAGATGAGTTGATGTCCGAGACATATTCCAAGGATGGGTTTTTTCCCAATGACATTCTGAATCTCAATTCCAAAACTTTTCAATTTTTCATGGCTTGGGTCTCCAGGGCCATTGGAAATCACTATCCCCTTGTAATTTTCCCATATTCCATTTTTGAATTCTTTATAGGGTATAACATCCAATTTTAAATCATTCAAAAACTCTAAGATATTACCTTTGATTCCCAAATCTACAACAAGTATGTCTGCTTTGCCTTCCTTCCTATTTTCCCACAATGCATCATCAACAAGATTATTTTTATAAGGATCAATTAAATCTGTCATTCCTATTGCTCCCAATTTATTGCCATATTTTCTTATATAATCCACAATTTTCCTAGTATTCTCAATTATTAATCCTGGCACGTTCTGATCCTTTAGGAACTTTGAGAGCTCTTCCTTTTTTAATTGTGGAACGTGTGAGAAAATTGCACCGTTCGCCATTACTCTACTGGATTCCCCTTTTTCTTCGGTTCCGTAAGCGCCTATATACGGAAATGAAAAAACAAGAATTTGACCCTTGTAACTGGGATCTGTAAGGGATTTTATGTATCCGGAAGGACTAGTTGTAAATACAAGTTCACCAAAAGCAGAAACATCTGCCCCTATAAGTTCCCCTTCAATTGTTCCTAAACCATCTATAATGATGAAACCCTTATCCAAATCTACCTTCTCACGATATTGTTCGACTATAAAATGATTTTCGGCATTTTCTATTTCTTTTCGTTTATTAAAAAATATATTGCCTTTAGATCAATCATATAATCTTCTATTTTGTAAGGTTTATAATTTCATAAGATAGCTGTAAGCATGAGAATGTATCCTCCTGAATACTGTATATTAAAAATCTCTAAATAATAGGCCATTTAAGATATGATAAAAAATAGACAAATTGAAAATATAACAGTTCGGAATTTTTATATGGAATTATCCAGTCCCAATCAGTTCCATGATTATTCCGCTTTAGATTCTAAACTGATAGATTTCTGGAAACTTAGAACCTATAAGTGTCCCAGCTTTTCTAATTTCAAAAAATATTAAATTTTTGCATGAAGCTCTTATTACATATGAAGTAGTTCCTGAGATTGCATCGGAACAATTAGTTTTAAATACAAAAGTCTCGTTTTCCGTTTTTTGAGCAACATCCTGATCTCTGATTAATATCGGTCCTCCTGTTACACTTGCAGCAAGAAAATATTGGATAATTGTTGAAAATTAATAGAGCATTATATAATTAGACATTTTAAATAATTTGAGGCCTCAATGTCATTTATTTGAAATTGATTGAGTTTTTGAGGTTTCATTTTTAGATAATCCTATTCACAGAAACATTATTCCAATGACTTCATCTATAATGTATGTTATCCTTATAGTTCTAGTTCCAATTAGCCCAGATTGTTATCTTCCTCATCAGACTAGGCATTAATCCATTTCTTTAATCTTTGTTTATACCGATATAATAATTTAATGCACCTTCCAAATTGAAGAAACCTATAAAAATTATTATTTCAAGTTGTAATACTGAATCATGCCTTTTGATAATGAGAATACTTATATAAAAATGGTTGAAAGTGGTAAGGAACAGCAATTCCATGAAATCTACGAAGAAGAGATCAAAAAAGTAGTTAGTTATTTTGACAGAGAATATCCAAATATTGTAGTTGAAGATGTTTTCGAAAAAGATAAATTAAAACACATAAGTCCAATCGACGGTAAGACGATAGTAGGAACATTCCAGATGTCTACACCTGAGACTTCTAATAAAGCTGTAGAAATTGCAAGAGCCAATTATAAAAACTGGTACTTTTCTGGATACCTTCACCGAGCACAGATATTCCTTCGAGCTGCTGACATGCTTTCCAAGAGAAAATTTGAATTCGCGGCCCTATTAACTTATGAAAACGGTAAAAACAGATACGAGGCCATGGGTGATGTTGATGAGGCAATTGATTTCATGAGGTATTATGCGCTTCAGCTTATTTCCAATGAAGGCTATATAAAATTCACCGGAACAGCCTATTATGGTGAGGAATCCAAGAGTGTAATGAAACCGTATGGGGTATTTCTGGTAATTGCACCGTTCAACTTTTTCTCGATAACTGTGGGAATGGTAAGTGGCCCCTTAATAACCGGAAACAGTGTAATATTGAAACCTTCCTCTGATATTCCTCTGAGCTCATATCTTTTCGTAAGGTTGATGCATGATGCAGGTGTTCCGAAAGAGAATCTAATATATCTATCAGGAAGCGGTGGGAGGGTTGGAAGAACTCTATATACCAATGATCATGTAGAAGGGGTAGTATTCACAGGAAGCAGGGAGGTTGGAATGAAAATATTTAGAGAAGCTCAAGAAAAAAGACCAAAAGTTATGGTTACTGAAATGGGAGGAAAAGATACTATAATTGTAACATCCAAGGCAAATCTGGATAAAGCAGTAGAGGGAACGGCCAGAGCAGCTTTCGGTTATTCCGGTCAGAAATGTTCTGCAGCTAGCCTGGCACTTATAGAAGAATCCATATATGATGAATTTAAGAAGAGATTGGTAGAGTTTTCAAAGAAATTGTTAATTGATGATCCAAGGTTAAAGGGGACATTCACAGGTCCGGTAATTAATAAAGAGGCCTATGAGAAATTCCAGAGAATAATGGCAAAGGTACCCAAGGAAAAGATAATTTTAGGAGGAAAAGTGATACAAAAGGATGGTTATTACGTGGAAAACACAATTCTGGACAATGTAAACGATCCTGATATTGAAAGGGTAGAGCTATTTCTACCAATAATAGCATTAAAACCTGTTAAAGATCTCAAAGAAGCTGTAGACTTTGTTAATTCCATGGACTACGGACTTACTGGAGGAATATTCTCAGAAGACAAGAATGAAATAGATTATTATTTCAACAACATTGAAGTTGGTGTTATATATGCCAATAGGAAGAGGGGAGGGTCAACTGGCGCCATGGTAGGTTCCCAACCCTTTGTAGGATGGAAAATGAGCGGAACAACAGGAAAAGGTACTGGTTCCTTCTATTATCTTCCACAGTTCCTTAGGGAACAGGCTCAGACCATTGTCAGGGTTTAAAATTTAATCTTTCATATATTTTTTTTAGAAATTCCGCTTCTTTTCCTTTTGGTATGAGAGCTCCTGCCGCGTTTCTGTGACCTCCTCCTGATCCCCCCACATCAAATGCTGAAGCTCTCATTAAATCTGAAAGGTCCAATTTTTCAGCCAATTGGGAACTAATTCTGCCTGAGATTTTCTTATATTCCCCCATATTAGCCATCACAAGAACAATAGCATCCTCGGGAAGGTTATGATGAGTGGCAATTCTTGTAGCTATGGTTCCTGTGATATTGTTGTCCAATGAATCCGAAAAATCATAAAGATAAATATTCCCCATATTAATCGGCTTTATCTTTTCTAGCTCCTTTGAAGCTTTTCTTAAAACATCTGCATGGTCATTATATAATTCAAGAGCCCTTTTTAATGTCTCTCCCCTTTTGAATAAACAAAGGTCTATCCCTACTTCTGGATACCCCCTTCTTGATGCTGCGTTTATTACGGATGTGAAATCTCTAACATCCCTCAATATGGAGTTCTTTTCCTCGAATTTCAATTCGTAAACTTCACCGAATATGGATTCTTCTTCTATCCCATTCTCCTTCGCAATTTTCTTAATCTCCTCAATTATTATTTTACGCTTTTCTTCATCCAGTTCTAACCACGTAACCTTATTTCCTTCTTCTTTCTCTATACCAGCTTTAGCAAGTATTTCATAAACCTTCTTTGGATTGTCATAAAGATCAGGGATCTTTGGATCATTTCCAAACCTAAGCATATATGCTACTGCCTTTGAGCTCCTGCCAAAGAATCTTACGTCATTTAGCACTTCTATCAAGCCTGACTGTTGAGCTAATATCATAACCTCTCTATCTGTACCCACTAGTTTTCTATGCCTCTTATCGTGAAGATCCCCTAAAGACCCTACTACGGAAAGGTAGGATACACCTAAAACGTCCCCTATAACATTCAATGAAAACAGAAATGTTGTAGTTGCTCCAGATTGCGAGATTCCTCCATCTATCCCCTCTAAATGTGGATTGAATTGGTAGATTTCATTTCCATTTTCCTTATATTCCACGTCTTTAACTGCTGGTGTATGGTGATCTGTGATGATCCCTCTTATATTCCTCATGGAATCCATTTTGGAGGATCCAAGATCATTGAACCAATAAACTAAACCTTCACTACCAACAAGATCTTCTGGAAGTAGTTGATTTTTAATTATTATTTCGTGAGGAATTCCTATTCTTTCCAGAGTAAATTTTGCGATTGCTGCCGAGGCTATTCCGTCGGAATCATGATGGGAAATTATCCTTACTTTCTTAGCATTCTCAAGTAAATCAATTGCCTCAGTAATCAAAGAAACTCACCTATGGGAAAAGATATTTTTGATTCCGCATTCTTAAAATTCTCCCAATCCAATTTACATTGACAATCCAATTTTTCGATATAGCTATAGTCCCAGGTTTCGCTATACTTCCTTATGGCCTCTGATACCTTACCATCACATGTGTGACCATTATGGGCCCCCCTCTTTTTTCCAGCGCCTGTTATAAGTGAAACAACCGGAACTTCCTCATTTTTTGTTCTAATCAAAACTTCTATTACACTCCAAAGGAATGGAGGCCTAAATCTTCCTGATTTGTAAAGGTACTCCACATATGTACCCTTTTGAACATTCAGAGGATTCAAGGAAATTATATCGCTATATGGAATTACGTCTTTAATCGTATTAACGGAATCTTCTATAGCTTCCCTTTCTGTCAAAAAAGGAGGTTTTAGCAGCACGTAAGTTCTTACAGAAATTCCATTTTCATGCAATAGAAGGGCTGCCCTCTTGTAATCTTCAAAAGTATAATTTTTATTAATTGAATACTTTAACACTTTTGGGTTCGTTGATTCTAATCCAATTGCCACCTGGATTTTTCCAGCGTATTTATTTATCATTTCAATGGATTTGTTGACATGCTCAGGCCTGGTTTCAATTATAACGAAATCATAGGAATCTTCAAATTTTTTTAAAATTGTCGCCTGTTTCTCTTTAGGAATTTCCAATGGGTCTAGGAAAGAACCAGAAGTAAACACCTTTAGAACATCACCTTTTGGATACATTTGAAGGAATTCGTCAACCTGTTTTTCAATATCTTCACCTTTAATGTTTGGATTCGTATCTTCCCAAAATCCACACATGGAACATCCGGAATGATAACTCCAAGAGCACCCTCTAGTTCTCAGTATAAGGACTCTTTCATTGGCAGTTTTCCCGTTAAGGTATTCCCTTTCAGTATATGTTGTTACAAAATCTTTCCTATTAGACCTTTCTATACTGTTGCGTATTCTCCTAATTTCTAGGGAAAACCCACTATCGATAATATTCATTAAACGGTTATATAAAGATTAAATATTAACTTATTTGGGGTTAAATTTAAAATCAGTTACTTAATATATTTATTCCCAATACCTTTACGAATGAGCAGGATAATTCTATCCTTGGGAAAAATGGCTGCACTCAATGAATATTTAAATCATTTAATAACAATGAGCAGCAAGGGTAGAGGTGGTCCATATAATTCTGGTATTGGGTATGGGATATATTTTGAGAATCAATTAAAGGTGCATAAAATTTTGAAAGACCCAGAATCACTTATGGATAAGAATGAGATTTATGGTACTGCATTTATAGGGTATGCTGGTAATGAACTAGATACTAATGGAGACCCTAGCATTGTTTATATTCAACCTTATACCCATGAAATGTTATCTTTTGTCAGTGATTCAAAAGTAAAAGTTAATGAAAATGGTGGTAAATTAATCTTTAACCTATTGCTAAAGGGATTTGCTCATGCTATTGTTAATTTAAGGCAGATGGAATTTGATTCATTAAATTTTATATTGACAGACGGTAAATATGCAGCTGTTTACAGGGAAGTAAGAAAAGATTGGGCACTTCATTCTCTTTTCTATAAATTTGAGGAGGACAGATTCACTGTTTCATCAGAGGAAATGCATGGCAAATGGTATGAACTGGATGATAGAACACTTCTTATTTTCAGGGATGGCAGAATCAAGGAATACAATGTTAAGGAAGAGGTACCACATGTTCTCTAACTATAGGCAACCTTAATGATGTTCTTTCTGTTAAAGCAGAAACAACAGCTTCCTGAACTAAATCTCTCCTCAGTTTCACCCCCCTGCTAAGATGATATATCAGTCCGCCTTTTTTTCCCACATCTTCTAGATTGAGCATCTTTTTTGCCACTTGATTTAAATCGCCTCCTGATTTTAGCTCATCCATTATACCTTTATTCAAAGGTAAACCTGAGGATATTCCATATGATTCCATACCATATTTGTCCTTAATCACGGCTAAATGGATGTCAAATGACCTATTGAACAATTCAATGACCCCAGCCTCAACTGATATAAAATAATCATAATTAAGAGATGATTTAATGCGTGAAATAGCTGCATCTCTTATTTCATTCATGAATGGCTCACTTATTTCATTCTTAATTCCTATGCTCTCCAGTTGAAAATCTTTTATGAATAATTTCAAGGAATTTTCTACTCCTTTTAATTTTTCAATATTTTCTGTAAAAACCGCTATCTTTAGCTCTTTTAACCTTTTACCCTCAGAATTTATTTCTCCCTTTATTATTCTCTCTGATTTTATAGGCATAAGATCTTCTGCCAGTACCTGTCCTACGTTATAAAGGGATAACGGAGCAATTCCCCTTGATTTTCTTATGGTGTTTATCTTCAATGAAAACCATAGTGTCTCATTACTAATTATCATACCATCAAATTCTGGAGATAAAGTTGATCCGAAAGGATCGTTTAAAGGGGATATGTGGGCTTTTTTACCCATAGAGTTTATAAATCTTTCAACCTCTCTCTTGCGAAATTCATAAGGTGGAATTTCATATTTTTTGTTAAAAGGATAGTAGTCCGAAGTTATTCCAATGTACAATTCACCCAATTTCAATCCTTCCATAATCATCTTTTTATGACCTTCGTGAAGAACTGAAAAGGTACCTCCCAATAGAATTTTCATTATGATTGTATGTTTTACTGAATTAAAAACTTCATGAGTACCTTTTGCTTAAATCTTTAAAATTACAATATATTTAAATTATTTAACCGAATTTAATTTTATGAAATTAGCAGTTGTTACTGATGAAAATGGAAATTTCGTACCTCTTGATATGGGAAGTAGGATTTCAATTATCGATACTGAAGAGAAAAAGATCATTCAGTATGAAAACCCCGGATATAATAAGCCTCATGGCGGTAAGGAGATTGCTATGGCAACTATTCTAAGATTGCAGCCTGATGCTGTGGTTGCTGTACCTGGATCTATGTGTCCTGGCTCTTATAGGATGTCACTCAATAGGACAAAGTATGTCTTGCCCAAAGGTTCAAATCTAGAAGAGTTTTTGCCTGAATTAGAGGAATTGGAAAAAATACCTTTGTTAGAAGAGCTTCCAGTGGATGTTTATAGAGAGGACTATTGAATAGTCAACTCCTCCTCGCTAAAGCATAGTAGTTTTTTGCTGGTTTTTCCAAAGACACATGAAATGTAGTTTCATTGGATTACAATGATTGGCTGGTTGAATATTTTTACAGAAAATGTACCACCGGACCTTAACTGTTGATAGTTTGCCTATATTGAACCGCTATCTCCTAAGAAATAGCTAATAATACATTACTAAATCATTTGGGGCATTACAGTTAATCCTTTTCATTTTCTTTTTAATTTCTCTGTTGAGAATGTTCATTTATATTCTCACTATAATGAGGCGTTTTAAAACTTCAATCAAACTCATGACTTTTTAACAATATGATAAATGGTTTATCGAGATTTATTGAAAACGGTTTTCCAATATGTTGTATCATACGTTTTGAGTGACCTTCGAAAAAACAGATATTATTATTATGCAATTTTTGGAAGAAATTTTTCATAAACTTTTGATGTTTAAACTTTCTCTTTCAAACCTATCTTTTTCATGGTATACATAAACAAGAATTGTAAGAGTAGGATTGTCAAGCTTAAATACTTTTAAAGCAAGGATGCAACAATTTTATAAATTCATTTTCCATATTCAAAGGGCAGGATGATGACTTCAGCCTTAACTGAATGAGTGATGAATGATAGGCAGTCTGATCTGCTCAATCCATATTCCTAATATAATTTTCAATGAACTCTATTAGATCAATCTTCTGTTCGATAGCCAGTTTTAAAATCAATTGTTGTCTTTTTTCTAAAAGTTCTTTCAATCTTAATTTTAGGGCATCAATCTCATCATCAAGCTCTTTTAGTTCTAAATCTAATTTTTTGATATAATTATTACCATTATACTCTTCAGAATCTGTGGATATAAAATCTTCTAGGAACTCTATAATGGACATCATGGGCATGGATGCTGAATATAATATCCTTTTTGGGCCAAATGGTGATTCTTCCTCACCTACTTTTCTAACTAATCCAGCCTTTTCCAATGCTTTGATATGCTTTGCTACCAATTGCTGTGAAGTATTTAGAAATCGCGCAAGCTCAAAAATATAGGATGGCCTGAGCGATAATATGCTCAGGATCCTCCTTCTCATTTCATTTTCAAGTATGGGTAATAGGTCGCTCATTCTATTCTTATCTTTTTTCCGGTCTCCTTCTTTTTAGGAGATTTCTTCTTAACAATCACATCAAGTATTCCATTGGAATACGTGGCCTTTACACTTTCTGGATCAACCTTTTCATCGAAAGGAATCTCTTTGTAATATTTTCTGTCGGGTTTATCTACTTTTACAGTCATCATATCTTCGGTTACTTCCAAATCAATTTCGTTTTTGTCCACGCCGGGAAGTTCAATAGTTATGTCATATTCTGCCTCTCTGTCTTGTATGTCAGTGAGCGGCTCCCTAAACTCTGGTCCAGGCAATCCTGATAATTCTCTAGGAATGTTTCCAAATTCCTGGAATATTGGTTTCCCGTCAGGCCCTATCTTGTATGTAAAGCCATAAACGTATGTACCAGGTTGATCTTTCAGATTCTCTATTTCATCGAAGGTATCGAAGAATCTTTCCAAAAATCTTCTATACTCTCTATCCGCATTCTCGAGGAAGTCGTAAATTTCATCCCAGAATTCATCATCATCCTTCCTTCTGGTTCTTTTGAATACCATTGTATCTCACCTCCGGTTATCAACTAACCGTTGATTAGTTAATATTTATTTATATATAAATTTTTTGCAATTACA
>JAFMDN010000030.1 GCA_017857235.1 Methanobacteriota archaeon | reverse complement strand
ACATTGTTATAAAAATTATAAGTGTTAAATATGCTCCGGACGGGATTTGAACCCGTGTCGTGGGATTGAGAGTCCCATATGCTTGGCCGGGCTACACCACCGGAGCATTAAAGGGAATTAATAAAGGGTATAAAAATCTGCTTTTATCTAATTCTAGATAGATGCTGCTTATCAAAAGACTCTGTTTATTGTGAGACTTCTCCATTGTTTATGAATATGGTATTCTCCTTTTTCCTTATTTCAGAAATTATGGTACCATCGGATAATTTTGTAATTAACGAGTCATCATTTTTAACTCTTAAACTTATAATCTTGGCATTTCTTGATTTAGCTATCTCCAAAATTTTCTGTAAATTCTTCTCTAAATCAATTTCAATCTGCTTTAAGTTGTAATTTGGCTCTATGAAATTGGGTAAATTAGAGTTAATCTCGTTTTTTGTACGTTTTTCTATTCTTTGATTAATAATATCTATCTTCAAGGAATTCATTTTCTCCATTACTTCTTGATCAATTGGCAATGAAATACCTATAGATTTCAGAAATTTTGAATAAGCATCATTTTTGAGCTGTTTAGGCAGCGTTAAATAAAGTTCCTTTTTAGCTCTTGTTAGAGCTACGTATATTATCCTGTTTTCCTCTTCTGATATATTTTTAATCTTGGGAAGTTTATTAAAGAATCTGGTAGGAACAACTTTTGATTTCTTATAATACTTTGAATTTTTACTTTTCAAGAAAATTCCGTATTCATCCACATTAAGGAATGTGCCTTTATCCTCGCCTTCTACCATATCATATATAATAACAGCATCGAATTCGAGGCCCTTAGCCTGGTGAACTGTCATTAATTTTATAAACTGTTTATTTAAAGTTAGAAGATCTTCAACAGGTCCCGTTAATCTGTCCTCCCATGAAAGTTTAAACCATTGAATTAAAGAATTGATATTATTATCAGTTTTAATTTTTTCATGAACAATATCCAACACTCTCAGGAACCTATCAACTTTCTCCCTTGCATTTTCAGATTCGTATAGGTATCGTAGATATCCAGTTTCTCTAATTGCCCTGTTTAATACATACAATAAATTTTCAGTCCTTGCCAATTCTTTATATTTCATCAATTTGGAATCTATTATATCCCTTAGCTTATCCCTGTTCTCATAAACTTCATTCAGAGATAGATTGAAAATTGGTGATAATGCGAGTGCTATAAGGTTGAGCTGATCCGATGGATCATAGAAGTAGTAAAGCATTGAATAAAGATCTAATGCTTCCGGAGACATGGTTATACTTTCTCCGGCAAGGGTTACTGCTTCAAATCCGTGTTCATTTAAAATTCTTTTCATTTTTAGAAGATTCCTGCCTCTTCTGCTCAATATTGCTATGTCATTTATACCTACGGATTTAAGTTCATTTACAGATGCTAAGACACATTCTTCCTGTTCCCCTTCACATATTGCTATCCTACCTTCATCATCTCTGTTACCTTCCATTGTCTCATACTCAATTATATTGGGAAAAACTGCATTGTAAAAATCTATCAATTTCCTTGAACTTCTATAATTTTTGTTAATTACTAATCTCTCTGATTGTGAAATTAATTTCTCCTGCGATGTCGGATGAGCACCTCTGAATGAGTAAATGGACTGATTAGGGTCACCCACTAAAAGAAGATTAGATCCACCTTTATGGAGTTCAAAAAGCAATTCTATTTGAATCTCGTCAGTATCCTGAAATTCATCTACTAGTATATGTTTTATGCGCTCAGCAATTTTCTCTTTATGTGTTTTAATTATTTTCAATGCATATAGTTGAAGATCATTGAAATCCATTATCCCCTCTCTTATTTTAAATTCCTTTAATTCCCTAATAATGGCTTCAGTTATTGGGACAAGATAAGGAATAAAAGAAATGAAGGTCTCTTTTAAAATTTCCTCGTTGACATTATTATCATATAATTCTCTTTCAAACTTTGTATTTATGTACTCACCCCTTCCTAGTTCATTCATCACTATATTTTTCAAAAAATTGAGATAAGTTTCATTCACAAAGCTGTTTAGGATGTAAATTAATTCATCTACATCAAAGTCAAATAAATCTATTATTCTTCTCAATTCTCTCCCAATCCTGGAGTCTTCAGTCATCCTGTTTAAAACAAAGCTCCTTATTCTTCTTAGAATAAGAAGGTTTGATTCCCCTTCTTCAATTATTTGGAATTCTGGTATCAAATTTATAAGAAACCCATAATCTCTGATGATCCTGGCGCAAAAATTATGAATTGTCCCTATGTTAGCTTGATGCAAATTCTTGATTATAGTTTCATTTTTATCCTCTATGGCTTTTTTCTTTATTCTTTCCCTAAGTTCTTTTGAAGCCCTATCTGTAAATGTTATGGCGGCAACCTTATCAATTCCATCTGAATTCATTAGTCTGTAAGTTTCATCGATTAGATTTTTTGTCTTTCCAGCTCCTGGTACTGCTTTAATATATCTAACAGGCATTTACCATCTCAGCTCCTGAATTCTACAGGCATTGTAAAACGTACACTTCACATCATAACATATTTTCAAATTTTCATTGTTCTCAATCGGTGCTCTAAAATCTCCAGAAATCAGTTTCCTTAAGGCATTTAATACTATACCCTGACATTCCTTTACCTCCTTGGCCTCATCCTCTGGAGGGATCCCCATGTAATGCCCTTTGGAGTTTATCGCACCATCTTCGTAGTCCCTATACGAAACATATGCTGCAGCGGTTACCTTATTATTAAATAACTTCTCAACAGCATACTTATAAATATAAAGCTGAATACTCCTTTCATCGCATAATTTGTCTTTTGGAAATTTATATAAACTGCCCTTGTAATCTATCACAGTAAGGGTCCCGTCTCTGTTTTGGTCTATTCTATCAACCACGCCCTTAATTGGTATCTTAATATCCTCCAATTCAAAGAAAATTCCATCACTCTTTCCATTAAATTTTTGCTCTTTTTTATACAACGTTCTTCCCATCTGCCTTGTGATCTTTGCATCTAATTCAATGAATCTGGCCAATCTATTGGGCCTCAAGTATTTGGAGCAGTATAGATCTAATGCCTTTTTCTTAGAATTGTACTTACTGTTTTGGATTAGTTCCTTTAACTTATCATTGGATCTCTCAAGAAATATTGATGGACCCTTCTCAGGATCATAATAGTATTGCAGTAATTCATGAGTTAATGATCCCGCTTCCATAATTCCTAAAAATTCAGAAACTTCATCTATCTTCCTATATCCCATTATATTCTCCACAAAATATTTAAAAGGGCAGACCAGGAAATTCTCCAAAGCAGTAGGTGAAAAATCTGAAGTGATCTTTTCGATATTTTCCTTTGAAAGTTTATACTTATTTGATATGGACCTTTTAGGATAATCAGATGAAATAACATAATTTAGGGAGGTTGTAAATTGTATTCTGTCAAATTCAACTTCTTCTGCCTTTACAGAATCATATATTTCTGAAGAGGCAGTATATTTCATGGTATTATCAAAACTTGAATAGAGTAAGTAAGTTTCTCTTGATTTTATTAAAATGTTTAAGTATAATTTCATAATTTCCTGCAATAAATATTCGTAAATTCCTGTAACTCTAAGGTAGCTCATTATTTCAGGAAGAGTTATATTGTTGAAAGATGATGAATCCATTCTGGCCGATAAAACTATATCTAGTTCAAGTCCAGAAATTTCTTCCGGTCTTCCAATTATTATTGATTCGTCTCCTATATACATTCCTTTACTGAGAAAAGACAAAGCCATGCTAAGTGCGTATGTTAAATCATTTATATTTGTAATTTTGTCTCTAATAATGCTGATTATTTCACTAATTTCGCGGAATGTTTGTGCATGTTCTGGGATATAATTAATAAAGTAGCCATCTAAAATTTTAAGAACTTCATCAATTGTAACATCATTTATACCCTTTGAAATGGCATTAGAAAGTTTCCTTATATATTGAACCAAACTAGATCCCCCATTGTTTGATATTAATTTAAGCCAGTCTTCTTTATCATCAATTATGCTGTTCTCGAATGCTTCTTTCCTAATTTTGTAAAGGCCTTCCTTAGATCTGGGTGAGAAAAAATCATGCAGGAGAGAATAATAAACTTCTGAATCGCTTGAATCTGCAGCTATCAAAAGCATGTTTTTAATGAATTCAATCGGAAAATTTTCTAGATATCTTTTTGGCATTGACGTTAGAATTGTAGGATTAATGCCATTTGCCTTCAGGAAAAGTACTATGTCTGCCTCAGAAGAGTAATCAGGTACAACAATACCTATTTTCTTTGAACGATTCTCAATTATAGTTTTAAGGATATAGTGATTTTCTGTGGTGTAATCTGGAAATTTTATCTTTTTAATTAATTCATTTTTTCTTGATATATCGAACTTTACATTATTAGAAATGCCATTTAGCATTTTTTTAAAAGTCTCTGGTAATTCCCCATGAATTACAAAACTAAGCCCTTTGAAGTAAGAATCTAAAGAAAGCATATTAGAAATTGATGGAATATCTGAAATTCTAATCTCTTTACCATTACTCAACTCAGCGTTCATTTCCCTGGCAATTCTTGAAATAATGTCCGAATAAGTAAAAGTCTCGGAACCAGTCAGAAATTTATGCATTGGAATTCCGTAGATCTCAGATATTTTATACAGATTAAATGCTATTTGAACTTCAAACAAATTATGTGTAATTTTATCTATAATTTTAAGCAGTTTTTTATCATCAATTATTTTTTGCTTTCGATCTAATATAATTGAGGTCAAAAATGATCTATAATCTGTAGAATTTTGGTATTGGGAAAAATATGATGAGCCACAGGACGGAAAGATATGAAGAATTCTGTCTTCAGATTCAATCATTAACAGAGTATGAATAACTGTGAAAAAAATCTTTCAGTTGGGGTATAATTTAAAAGTTGAGAAAAATTTTTAAATGATTCAATAATAAAGTCATGAAAATGGAAGTTTTAAGGAACAATTCTAATTCGGGGAGAAAAAAAATAAAAATGTTAGATATGACAAAAAATGATGAGTTCAGGTACCTTCTTGAAAAAACCCTTAAGGAATTGCCTGACAGCCTTCGCGGAAGTCTCTTTGGAACGATATATGCAAAGGCATCCAAATTTGGAATAAATTCTGCAAGGGAATATGTAATTGAAAAGAGGAAAGAAGGGGTCATTGATGAGGCGACAAGCAGAAAACTTATAGATTTGCTATTCGAATATAGTACCTACAGATAGCTCATTATTTATAATGAGTGAATTTCTTATAATCCTCTTTTACCTTAAGTATGCCTAATCTAACCCCTTCATCTATCCATCCATAAGCATATGATGATGCAGCAAGCGCATTTTCAAAATCTCCTTTCTGATAAAAATATTTAGCATCAGATATGTACGAGCTAATCATTGTGATTATATCTTTATAAACCTCGTTCAAAAATGAATTGGAATTGAA
Source organism: Methanobacteriota archaeon (assembly GCA_017857235.1). Taxonomy (GTDB): domain Archaea; phylum Thermoplasmatota; class Thermoplasmata; order Thermoplasmatales; genus JAFMDN01. The sequence goes on along the minus strand of JAFMDN010000030.1, from coordinate 9,666 downwards.
GGGATTGCTTAACTCAGAAAGTGCATTTTCCGCCATTTCAATGTACTTTTTTGCTTTTTCCTCAATCATTTAAACCACTTTTATATTCTTCCCCCCATCATCTGTTTCCCTAGGCCTGACCTCAATAAACAGAGGGATTGGAAGGTCCGGAGAGGTTGCCAATGCCACACCAATCGGGAGACGCTGTATTTCATCCACAGAGGAACTTGTTATATTCTCAACTGAATTTGATATTGCTTTTAAGTCATTTGGATTTGTTATTTTAAGAATTAATTGAGTTGAACATTGTGATAAAACATTTTTATCTATTTTAGCTGGCCTCTGAGTTACTACTAACAAACCAAATCCGAATTTTCTTCCCTCGGAAGCAACAGTTCTCATAATCTTTGATGAAAGAGATTTTCCTTGCTGTGGTGCGAAGTTATGGGCTTCCTCTACTACAACTAACATTGGAGGTATTTTATCTTTTTTTCTTGCTTCAAAAAGAACATACAATAATCTTTCTACTATAAACTGTTGAACGTCTGGAGGGATACCCTTCATTTCAATTACTGATACCTTACCCTTCTTTACTATTTCATCAATTTTGAGACCTTTTTTAGAGAAAATATTAAGGGACTTAAGGTACCTTAACTCTCTTTCCAATGTTTGTGATAGGCTTGAGTCATCTATCTGTTTTAATTCTTTTATAATATCATCAATATCATATTCGGCTGTCTTAAGCCTCAGAGAATCTACTGCTTTCCTTAATGGAACAAAATATGACCTTGGGTCTGAAAGATTCATTAATCCCAAAAGTTCCTTAATATTAATTTGCGCCAAGGTGAATCTGAGACCTACATCCCCTCCTTCGGGTGAAATCTTTATTATTTTTTCTGGATAACCCCTAGGTTTGACATTAAATCTATCCATGTCTGGGTTATATTTTGCAGGGTATTTCATTGATTCATATTCTCCATGTGGATCGAAAATCAAGACTGTAACGTCATTTTTCATAAGCTCTTCTATTATTACCCCAGTTAGATAACTTTTGCCACCACCTGTTTTAGCCAGAACAGATATATGCTTCTGAATCATTGTATTTATATCTATGGAATATGGAATTTGATGATGATATACTAAACCTATATAGGCTCTAGATTTCTTGCCCATCCCTAAATTTAGAACCTGTGAGATGAAATCATCATCGGCATGAAATACTGGAGTTCCAGCAGTAAATGGAGTCCTTGGAGTTTGTATTAACCCCCTTTCATCTCTATAACCTATTATAATAATCTGTGAAGATATAGACTGTTCCACTTGTATTTCTTTTCCATTCATGATTTCATAACTTTTTTCTATTGATAGGTTGGTTTTAGCTTCGATGGAATCCACCCTGCCGAGCACCCAGCCTACTTCATGGTGCTTTATCTTTACATAATCCCCCTGCCTTATATTTCCCACTACTGAACAATTCACCAATGTGGGTTTAATATCACCATATATTATGCCAACAGGAGTATCCATCATCATTATTATTAGCCTATTTAATAGACTCTAATATAATTTTTGCGGCTTTTTCTATTCTTTCTTTGGATTCTATTCCTATGGCTATTCTTATTATATTATCAGCTCCAAAAAAGTACCCGGGTACGACATTAACTCCTTTGGAAATAATTCTTTGTGATACTGAAAGTGATTCCTTATTGTCGAGCTGCAAAGTGTCAATTATTTGTATTCCGCTCGGCAATAAAAAATCTTTTAAGTTTTCCTTGAGAACCTTATAATTCTCCTCAAGCTTCTTAAAATTAAATGAATTATAGATGTTGATATTATTGAATAAATAAGCCACCCTTCTCCTGTTTATTTCAGGAATTATGGGCACCATGTATCTTAATTTATCCCTCATTCTTTCTATTATCTCTTCTTTGGAAATTATCCATCCTAGCTTAGCGCCTGAATTTCCGAAGAATTTTGATATGCTTCCCAAAATTATTAAATTTCCAATATCGACCTTGGGTCTCTGATACTTTTGATTGAAGAATGAAAATGTATCATCTATTACCAAATAGGAATTATTACCTTCTGTCTCCCTAATTATGCTCCTAACTGATTCCTCACTCCAGCTGAATCCCGTAGGATTATTTGGATTACTTATGAAATATACTGAATTTTCCTCGACATCCCAAGGCGATAAATCCAACGAACCGTCAATAAGCCTGTTCTCTAAATTAATTTCATAATTCAATTCTTCGGCCTGATAAAAGAATACAGGATACTCCGGCACAATAGAGAATAATCTATGTGAAAGTGATCTCAAGTAATATAAAATAAAAAATGAACCAAATGTCCCGCTTGGTACCAATAAAACTTGATTCCTTTGAACCTGATAAATTGAAGCTATTATGCTTTCAAGGTCAGATGAATCGTATCCTTCAGGACTTATTCCGCCTATCTGACTGTTGGCGAGATTAATATTTTCCTGGGGTAGTGATTCTAAATATTGAAACATGGATATTTTAAAATCCATGATAGGTTATATGAAACTAGGATTTACATTTTAATACCTGCATCAAATATTTTGAGAATGATATCTTATTAATGGAATCGCTATCCAGAACATTTCAAATATATCAATGAGTGCCTTGAAATGTGATTTGATATAGATTGATGCAAAACTTATAAATATAATTCCTCTCATCATATAGCAATGATAGATATTCAAACCGAGTTCTCGAATAAATATTGCTTTGCTGATTCATCTACTAGATTGTTTTATAGGATTACATTGAAAGGAAAAATCAATAGTGAATCTTTAAAAAATTCCCCTTCTCAATCTTACTCAAGTGGTAATTGGCTAATTTTTGTTATTGACAGGTCGAGTTCAATGGTCGGGGAGAAAATAGAAACTGCAAAGGAAGCAGCAATAACTACAATAAAGAATTTGAAAAAGGGTAATTACATATCAATATACACTTTCTCTGACGATGTGGAAATACTTGTGGATCATGAAAGCGTAAGCGATATTGACAGATTCCGCAATTTAATAAATGAAATAAGGGCTAACGGCAGAACTTCACTGCATAAAACACTCGTAACCCTTATTAATAATGCTAAGGACTATGCTATCGACGCAGGGAGCGTTTCTGTATTATTCCTAACGGATGGCCAGCCAACGGATATAACAGATTTAAGTAAATATGAACCTCTTGCAGGAATGGCAGCCGAATATGGAATTAGAATAAACATGATAGGCATTGGGTCTGATTATAATGAAGATATAATTAAGAGAATATCAGATATAACAAATGGTGAATTTTACCATGTAGCTGATAGAAGTGAACTTTCTACTATTTTTGGTGATTATGCAGATCATATAAATAAAACAATTGCCAATTCCGTTGTAATGAGTGTGACCTTAAAAGAAGCAAAGGAATTTAAATCATATGACCAGAACTTTATCCAACAGGGGAATCAGTACCTGCTGAACGTTGGTTCAGTTACAGAGGAACCTTTCGTTATAACTGGTCATATAATTGTCCCACCTGGAAATAATGGAGAAGTTCCTCTATTAAGCATTTCAGTCGACTACAGGGATATGGATGGTTCTCCCAAATCTATTAATCAGGTATTATATGTAGAACGGACTAATGATATGCAAAAGATTGTTTCCAATACGAATCAGGAAATAGTCAATGCCGCAAGAGTCAAGATGAATATTGAGAGATTTGAATACCTTGCATCTATAGGAGACGTTTCGGGGGCTACAAAAGCAATATCTGAGGCAAGAAAAGCGGCTGAAGCAACTAAAAATATAAAATTGATAGAATCCACAAAGAAGTTAGAAAGTATGGTTTCTTCAACTCAAACTGGGAAGATTGATAAGAAGCAAATATATAATGAGACAAGTAGAATTAAAAGGAAGGGTGATTAAAAATGTGGAAATGTTCAAGATGTGGAACTGAAAATGATGATTCATATGATTATTGCATAGTTTGTGGTGTAGAGAAGAATGCACCGCCTCTTCAAAGTTCTTCTCAAGCTCAACAATCCCAGGCGCAAACTCATGAAGAGGCGAAGGAGAATGAAAGCAAAGAAAATTTACAACCTAAAGCGGAAGAAATACAAGCTAATAGCTCTTCAACTTCTGTTACCCAGGAATCTCCGCCGAAGAAAAAGATGTTCAGATTTGCTGTAATTCAGAGTCCAAATCCAGAGTTAATCGGTAGAGTTCAAGAATTAGACCTTGAAATATTTGGAATAATCAGCATTGGAAGAAACCCTGAAAATCTGCTTCAGTTTGCTGACCCTTCTATCTCCAGAAGACACGCTATTATTGAATTTAAAGATAACAAGCTTTTATTAAGAGATATGCAAAGCACCAACGGTACATATATTTTCAAAAACGGTTACTTCGAAAAAATAGATTCAGAGACTGAGATAAAGGTGGGAGATGTAATAAAATTTGGTGAAGGTACTATTATTAGGCTTATTGAGTGAGGGCAATAAATGTATTTATTAGTTCCTGAATACGTTAAAGACTTGATAATATATGAACGCAATAAGTATCTTGAAATGCCACCTTTATTGAGAATTAATGCTGAAAAAGCAGCCATTCTTGGAGATACACATGGAGCTATAAATGTAACTTATGAAGGTTCTAAATACCTCAAAGAAGGATATATGGTCATATTGCTAGGGGATCTTGTGGACAGAGGAAAGGACTCACTCCTGAATTTAATATTTGCCCTTGAAATGAGCTTTTTATCAGAAAATTTTTTGATAATCAGAGGCAACCACGAAAGCTCGCTCACAACACCATATTATGGTTTTCTGGATGAATTAAAAGAAAATGAGATCGATTACCTTTACGATACCTTTCTCACATTTTTCGCATCGCTTCCTCCTGTGGCACTTATCAATGAAAAAATAATTTGCCTTCATGGAGGAATACCATCTGGGGAAGTATATCTTAGCGATTTAGAAAAGCTACCAAGAGATGATTTTGAACCGACCAATAAAATTTTATTTGAAATACTTTGGAATGATCCCAGAGAGTACATAGAAGGATTCCTGACAAATACCAGAGGTGAAGGGACATATTTCTTTGGGAAAGATGCATTCAATAAATTTATGATAAATAATAAACTTGATTACCTTATTAGGGGTCATGAAGTAAAGATGGAAGGGATTTCCTACAATTTTGATAAAAAACTAATTACAGTATTTTCATCGGAATACCATAATGGAAAAAAAGGCATATTATTGATTGAAAATGGGGGTTTCAGGGAGATTAAGCTTTGATGGGGCCGAGGAAAAATGATTAAGAAAAAGGAGAAGAAGAAAACTGACTGGGTTCTTAAGATTTCCCACAGCACGAGGTTTAATTCCTTATTTCAGATCTTAGAAGTTGTATCCATAATTTTAATCATATTGGGCTTAATTTTATTTTTACTGCAATTTATTAACATAACTTATCAAAAATATCAATTAATTATCCCAATTATTCTTGGGGCTGGAATTCTAGGGATAATTCCAGCAACTTCCATACGGGGCAGAAATAATGGATTTAGACTCTTTAATTTTTATTTTTTAATGACACTTATTTTAGTTACAATACGTTATGGGAATTTAATAAACGACATTAAATTATATTATTCCAATTCCGGTCAAGTTATAAATACTTATATTTTAAATCCATTTTATGTTGTTTTCATCAATAGCTATCTGTTATATCTGGTCGGACTAAGCGCAATAATCTCTTTTTCATTGACTTATCTAATATGGGGATTTGAATTTTCATCTCACATTGAAGATTCCCTAATAATTGGATCTTATCTATCTGCGGGAATATTATTGAATTATATGACTAAAAACTCCATATTTTCGTTGACCTGGTTCATCGCTTTCCTTGTTCTTTCAATTTTAATCGGTTTAATATTGGGAAAATATGATAAGGGTGATGTAGAGTATATTGTCTTCACGGACTTAATCCTTAGTTTCTCATTAATTATAATATTTGTAGGGATTCCCGTGGGCGTAATTTACGATATTTTTAATTATTCTTTCAACAATACATTGATAAATGTTATTTCTGATTTCGCAATCCTATTGTCATTTTTCATCGGGAGTTGGATTTCAATTATTGCAGTTCAACATTTTATAAAGAACAAAGGAAGTAATCCTTACATTTCTCTCCTATCTAATGTTTTAATTGGCTCAATATTTGCAATAATACTGATAATTCAATATTCTCAATATTTGAACGGACCTTTCGGATTATTCAGCTTTTTGATTAATTTATCTGATTTGTTGGGTGCGATATTGATATTTTTTATAGTTTCTTTTGTCGCTTCTATGATTTTCCTTATAGTGTTTGGTTCAAGCAATTATAAATTTCATCCTCTTTTAGTTGAAGCGTCTCTTCTTTTAATTCAATCATTTTATTCTATTATTAAAGATCCATTTATTCCGGGTGTACTGTTTATTAGTACATTAGTAATTAGTGATTCCATATTGGGAAATGAATTATCCGATGTAATATCAAAAAGATATCTGAAAGGAAAATCGCTACTAGAGAAAAACCCTCAAGTTAAAACTCCAACCAATAGGGTTTCAGACAACAGACCACCCTATTGTTGGGAAAAGTCCAAATCACTTGAGGGTTACGTAATACTGAGGGCTTTGCCTGTCAAGGGCGGTTTTGGATACGTTCTCGAAGGCTATGATCCTTCCAGCAAAAGGAGAGTGGCCATAAAAGTGCTAAAAGAGGCGGCTGAAGACGGAACTCCAATTGCGTTTGACGCCCAAACCCTTAATAAATTCAATGAGGAGCATGAAAAGCTTAAGAATTTAAAGGGAATAAAGAATATAGTTAGCATATTTGATACTCACCTCCCCGAAATAGAAAGGTATTCTGGCTCCAATAGACTCGAAGCATACATTAGAAGTCCACCTTACATAGTTATGGAATTTTTAACAGGCGGGAGCCTTTCCGATATAAATGACCTTTTCGTTAGACCTGAATATATAAGACCATTTTTGCTCATAATTTATTCCATAGCTGGAGGATTATATGAAGCTCATTCTAAAGGCATACTGCATGGAGATATAAAACCGGACAATATTTTATTTGCATCTATAGGAAAATACACTGTAAAAACTGAATCTTCAGATCCTGTTAAATTTGAGAAATCCCTCCTTAGGGGATACCTTATTCCTAAGATTACTGACTTCGGAACAGCAAAAGTTATGAATACCGGAAGAACAACATTCTCCACTGCAACAATTAACTACGCTCCTTCCGAGATTCTTGTTAGCCAGAATGTCATTGACCAGAGGTATGATGTTTATGAACTTGGAATGCTGATGTATTATGAACTTTCTGGTGTTGCGGGATCGCCAGAAAAAACACTAGAATTCAACAAGAGGCAGGCCCAAATTTCGCAATTTATAAACCAAGGAAAGTTCTTTGAGAAACTTGAGGATGTAATTCCCATTTTAGAGAAAATAGAATTAAATGATGTTAGAAAAATAAACACTGGTGTTAGTGAAAAATTATGGCTTTTCATTAAAAGAGCTATAGATCCTAACCCCATTAAAAGGCCTAAAAATATGAAGGAATTCGCCACAGCAATAAAAATAATAGCAATTTCGGATTACGGCTTGAACGAAATTGAGAGTTACTGAAAATTTATTATCACATCTTCACCGTATTTCACTTTATAAATCATTTCCACAACATCTTTCCATTCCTTAATTGCTCTTAATTGAAATTCATGACCTTTACTGTCCTGTATAACAACTGTCCTCGCACCATTAACCTTAATAAAATTTACTTTCATGAAAATATCTTGAGTAGCACTTATTGGAATGGATCTTACCCTATTTAGGAATTTAATATGAGATATAATTCTATGATCAGTAACGATATACTCAGTGCTTTTATATACAAAGTAATAAAAAATAAAACTTACTATTCCGCCTACTATCAGAAGCAGTGAGAAAATTGGTTGGGAAGTTAGATACTCTAAGGCTGCTATAAACAGAATTATGGGAGCAATAAAACCGATTGGCTCGAATAAAATAATGTCGGATGGATAAACCCTTTTCAATATTCTTTCATCTGGGATGAGTGATAATATTGATTCAATTGTTTTAGGGCCATTCGTCATATGCGCCTTCTCCTCATATAATTAAACGCGATTAAATTGAGGAAAATAATTGTTATTAGCAAAGTAAGGTCTAAAACAAATAATTCTGTGTAATTATTTGCAAGAACGATTGTTAATGTTATATTGTTCTGTCCCTTAGGCTCCAGGTATACCATGTAAGCATCCGTAAAATTTTCACCCTTGACAAGTATCTCAGCGTATCCAAAAGGTATACCTCTGACTGTTAGACTGTTGTAAAATACCGGAACAACAATGGATGTACCGTTTGCAATTACGGTAACATAGGCATTTAAAGGCCCATTATAACCGAATGCAACGAAGTTTATGGTGAGATTTGTCAATTTTCCCATTGAATTGTTAAAATAATTATTACCCTGGCTAATATCTAATTCCCTTTGAATGGGTTGAATTGATAATTTATGGTGAGCCTCAGTGGCAAAATAACTAGCCGGAAATACAATCAATAATAAAGAAGCTATTAACAGGACAGTTAGTTTATTATGCATTGGATAGTTAATGAAATAATTGATATAAAGGATTAACCGAAATTTTTAGACTATGACCCTTTAATTTGATGCATATAGAGATTAAAAAGTAAATATATCTATATCTCAAAAATATTCTTAAGTGTAAACCGGTGAACTTTAAAATGAAATTAATCAAAATCGGTGGATCCATAATCACGAATAAAAATGAATATCTCCAGGCAAATTATGAGAATATTAAAAGGATCGCAATGGAACTAAGTGAAGCAAAAGAAGATTTCATATTGGTTCATGGAGCTGGATCATTTGGGCATATCAAAGCTCTTGAATACGGATTGGACAATCCAACGGACGTTGTAGGAAAGGAAAGGGAGATTGCCAGGGTCATGCGTGACGTACTTTATTTAAATTCAATAATTTTGAATGAACTCATAAATAACGGTATTCCCGCCATTTCTCTTCCCCCACATGCTATTTTTAAGCCTGATTTGGATATAGATGTTGTAGAGAATTTAATAATTTCAGGATTCAATCCAGTATTATATGGAGACGGTTTTGTCTGGAACGCCAAACATAGGATTATCTCAGGGGATGAAATAATTGAGCAATTGGTAAGATCTATTCCAATTGACTATGTCATATTTGCCACAGATGTTGATGGGCTATTCACAAAGGATCCTAAAGTTTATGAAGACGCGAAATTTATATCCAATATAAAAGGTGGAAATTATGATGCAGAACTCCTTTCTCATGATGCTACTGGTTCTATGCTTGGTAAAATGAAAAGGATTGAAAATATAGCTAAGTATGTTAGTAAAGTTTTGATAATAAACGGAAATGTTCCTGGAAGAATTAAGGATGCATTAAATGGAAAGGAAATTAAAGGGACAGTGATAGAAGCATGATTTCCAATAGAAAGATAGAACATGTGAAAATAATCGCAAATGAAAATGTTCAGCATGATCACAATTATTGGAATGACATTGAAGTGGTTCAACAGTCTATACCAGAGGTAGATTATGATGATA
>JAFMDN010000029.1 GCA_017857235.1 Methanobacteriota archaeon | reverse complement strand
TTTCTCCTTTATTATAATAAAGGAGTTCTTTATCATGTAATGCAAGAAGGGCTGATTCCTCCTGAAATTTATTGAAAATTCCATATTGTTTTGGAATGAAATTAACGCTAACCTCATCAAGTAAAATGATTCTTGAAATAGATGATCTTTCCCCACCAATGATGTTAAATTTGCAGGGAACAAATAATCGAGATAATTTATCAGTTTCAATAAGTTCTAAGGCAGCTAAAGGTTTACAAATTTCTAGAATCCTGAAAAAACCTACATCTTTGTTGAAATTTTCCCTAATAATATTTTGAACATCTATTTCAGCTACGACAAAATATCCATTTTCTTTTAATTTTTCAATTATCCTAAACTCTAATTATTCGGCATTGTAATCAAAGCGCCACTCTTTAAAGAATTTCATTTTTCAATTATAAATTAAGATTACTTAAATTTTTTAATTCCGGGGGAATCTCTATCTCTGCCAATTCTGATAGAAAGGATGTGGAAATATCAGGATAATCAATTATAGAGGTGGTAAGAAGGTATTTTGAAACTTAATTAATTATCCTTTTGAAATAGAATCTCACAATATTAATCAAAAATTATTTTATTTATTGATTTATATATTATAATGATTTAAGTTGTAAAGCAAAAAACTCATATTTAAATGTATATTACTAGTTTCAATAATATGGAAAAATATTTCGATAAACATGATCATATTTTAAATAGCATTATAAATGCTGCGTATAGTTCAGGTTATCATGTATTATGCGCCGATCAGGACTCATCTTATACATTCGATCTCATATTAAAGAGGGAGGAACTGCTTGTAATAAAAATCTCTTATAATGTATCATTGATGAATGAAGATGCGGCTTCATCCCTAGCATCATTTGCGAAAAATATCGACGCATATCCAATTATCATTGGAGTGGTAAATCGGAACGAAAGAATAGAGGATGGAGTATTATACACAAGGTACTCAATACCAGTCCTATCACCAAGAACATTTATAGATTTTATAAAGTATGAGGAAAGACCCCTAGTAAGGGCAGGACCTGGAGGTTTTTACGTTGATATTGATGGGGAGAAACTTAAGAAACTGAGGGAAGAACGCAACATATCATTAGGGGATCTTGCATCGGTTACAAACACTTCAAGGAGAACAATATTGCTTTATGAAAATGGAATGTCAATGTCTCTCGAAATCGCTCTTAAGCTCGAAGAATATCTTAATACCGAACTGATAAAAGCTACATCAATTCTAATAAAATCAATGTTGGGAGATGCAAAGCCTAATTTTAAGAAAATGAAAGAATTTGAAAGACTTGTAAGTTCACTATTAGAGAGCAAGGGATTTGATGTTTATTCCTATAGGAAATCTATGATAAATATGGTGATAAAAGAAGAAATGCAATCTTTTCTCAGCGGTCTTGAACTTGAGGATGAGAATTTTAGAAGGAAAATGGAATTCATAAGGAAAATGTCAGATTTGGTCAACAGGGAAGGGTTCTTAATAGTTAAAGAAAAAGACAAATTCAGACACGCTGACGTTCCCATAATAACTGTACAAGAAATAAAAAATATAAGTGATAGGAGAGAGATTAAGTATTTAATAGAGGAGAGAAAGGAAGATTGATAATCTCAATTTCAGGTCAGAGAGATATTAAAATCGTAGGAATAGTAAAAGCACTAAAATCTTACGGAGATTTGGTTGAAAAATTAATAAGGGATTACAATTTTATAGAGATATTGCTTTCAACGACCAACGAGGATATCAATGGGATAAGAGAATTTATAAAAGCACCCTTTGAAATAAGTCTGGATGACCTTGAAATAATGTATGAACAATTGATGAAAAATTTTGGTGAAACATCAGTCCCTCCAGAAGCATATGTTAGGGCTGTAAAATTGGCTGATGAACGAGGATTAAAAATCAGAGGGATAGATATCCCAGAAGGAGATTATGAAGATCTATATGTAAAATTCATAGATATAAAAGATCTAATTTTATTGAGCCTTCGTAAGAATAGATTGATGAAGAAAAAATGGAGCATAGATAACCCTGAGAAAACAAGCCTGGAATGGGATAAGGAAATTTCAAAGGGAGGATATAGAAGGCTTGAAAATGAAAGAGAAAAGTTTATGGCAAATCAAATAGCATTATCACAGTCAGAAAGAATTCTAGTAATAATTGAAATTGAGCGCCTTAGCGGTGTAATCAACTACCTGAAAAACCAAATGCCAGAATATAAATTTCAGGTGATCTAGGTGAAGATGAAGGAGGCTTTGTTATTTTAATCTCCCTGAAATATTTTGAATATTCCTTGATGAGTTGTTGAGTTAGATCCCCCTGTAACATTTTTACTACCAAATGTCCATTTTTTTCTAAAAGTTTCAATGCAATATCAAAAACCCTTTTGGCAATGAAATAAGAATTGGCATGATCCCTGTTGCTATCTCCTGAGGTTTTCATTAAAATATCCGATAGAATGAGATTAAATTTTTCACCGAATTTTGAAAGAATGAAATCAGGGAAGTCATTTTCCATAATATCCTTTCTGATAAAATTTACGTTATCTATTTTCTCCATGGGAATAATGTCTACAGCAAGATTTTTACCGTGGGGATTAAGTTCAGAAATTACTTGGCTCCACCCACCAGGGGAGGAACCAAGGTCCAATATATTAATACCATCCCTTATAATATGGAATTTATCATTTATTTGAATGAGCTTGTATGAAGCTCTACTTCTATATCCCTCCTTCTTAGCTAGTCTGTAATATTTTTCCTTCCTTCTTTCCTTTATCCAGCTCATTTCTTAAGAATCTTCTCGTAATCTGATTTTCCAAGCAGGGAGTTTACTTCTGAGGGATTTGAAACCTTTAATTTAAAAATCCATGCCCCGTATGGATCCTTATTTATGAGTTCTGGTGTCTTTTCCAACTCCTTATTTATTTCAACGACCTTGCCGGTTAGTGGAGAGTAATAATCTTCGGCAGATTTTACACTCTCAACGGTTCCAGCAGTTTCACCGGCCTTCAACATTGCTCCTACCTTTGGAAGATCTACATAAACTATATCTGTTAGCTGTTCCTGTGCAAAATCAGTCAGCCCAACTGTCGCTATATCTCCGTCCAGTTTAACCCATTCGTGCGTTTTTGTATAATAAAGGCCATCTTTTACGAGGACCATGAGTGTTTATGATTTATTAAGAAAAAAATTTTTTGGGGAAATTATATAACTCAGTTGTGAGGCTTTTTATAGGGATCCCAGTTCCAACTACATCTAAAATCAAGGAATTGCTAGAGAATTTGGAGTTAAAAGGGAAAAAGGTAAAAGCAGAGAATCTTCATATAACTCTGAAATTTATAGGGGAAGTTAAATCTTCTAAGGAATTTCAGGAGAATCTAAGAACCATAAATTATCATAAATTTAATCTTGTTCTCCAAGAGTTGGATGCCTTTCCGAAGCCTACCAACGGTAGAGTATTGTTCATAAGAGGGTACTCAGATGGAAATTTAGAAGAACTTGCCAAGATGATACATAATGCTACCAAAAATGTAAAACTAGATCATCCGTTCAAACCTCATTTAACAATTATGAGGCTGAAGGAACCAGCAAATCTTTCTAATATAATAGAAAGGTACAAAGGAGTAACCTTTGGTACAATAGAGGTGACAAAATTTAACCTATATGAATCAAAATTAACTCCTGAAGGACCCATATATAGAGTTATTGAGGAGTATCAGCTAATGTAATAAGTATCCTCCTTTGAAGTGGATTTTTCCTCATCTACATGCTGGATTACATCTATCATCAATATGGCATTTACGGGGATTATCCTCATGTGTTCTGTTCCATCCTTTTCCATTTTTATAAGAAGCGCTGGTTCCTCTCCCATGGATATGAATCCTTCCAAAACCCCTTCCGTTATAAAGTTCTCATCCGTGCTTGATGCTGAGACTATCCTATACATACTTCCCTTTGTTAAATGAGTTATCATTTCTTTTCACCTGCTAATTTTTCTATAAGCCCTATGGTTTTCCTGTAATTATCCATTGCCATTTTAACGTTATTCTCAACAAACATCCATGCTGCAGACAGTGAATTATACCTCAAAGAATAACTCTTTTCCTTGCCAGCGAGCTCCTCCTGTAATATATCTAATGCTTTAAGCCTGTTAAGGTATCTGTACAAAGTAGGCTTTGTTGTTCCAAGATACACAAGCATTTCATCAACAAGCCACTTCTTGTCCGGTCTTAAAAGGAATACCTCCTTGAAGAGTCTGTAAGGTATGCTCTTCTTTATACTATCCATATCCATTGTTTCCCTTTCGTTAATGTAACCAATGTCCAAAAGAAATTCCGAGAGTACTAGATCCAAGTCATCAGAATTTGGAGGACTTTTGTACTTTATGTGTATTTCAAACATCTTAACTTCATTTACTGAATAAATATTTGAGTTTAATTTTTTCCTAAGCGAATCAATAAGATGATGCACCATTTAAAAAAATTTTTATAGAATTACTTACTCTAATTGTAGCCTCTAAGGAGGATGCAATAAGATTGATGGAAGAAACGTCTGAAGATTCTGACCCTGGTGGCACGCCAGTATTTCGTGCCAAATCATTAGAGCAGCTTTTCTCTTTCAAAAGGATCTTTCTAAAATTCGAGGGAGTGAATCCATCAGGTACTCATAAAGATCGGGCAGCATATAGGCATGTTAAATACGCTGTTGAAAGGGGTTTTGATACAGTCACAGTGGGAACATGTGGAAACTATGGCGTTTCACTGAGTTACTATGCGAAGCTTTTTGGCCTGAAAGCCCAGGTCTATGTTCCTGAAAGATATCATACACCAAAGATTTCTGCGATTAAACAGAATGGTGCATTCCTCAACGAAGTACCCGGCGCCTATGAAGAGGCAGTGGAGTTGAGCAGGGATTATGCCATGGAAAATGGTTGGTATGACGCTAATCCCGGCAATTCAACCACGGAGATAAGTTACGAAGCTTATGCAAACATAGCTTATGAAATATACCAACAATTTGGAAGGGCTCCAGATGCAGTAGCTGTACCAGTCGGAAATGGAACTACTCTCGTTGGCATATATTCGGGTTTCAAGAACCTGAGAACTGCAGGACTCATTGATAAAATTCCAAGGATTCTTGGTGCCAGTACCGCAGGTGGAAACCCGGTTGTAAAAGCTTTTAAAGAAAATACAAAGCTAATGGATTTAAACCCAAACTCTTTGAGAGAATCATCCCTCAATGAGCCACTCATTGCTTACCATGCTTACGATGGAGAAATAGCTTTAGAAGCAATAAGAAAAACGAACGGTTATGCAGAATACGTAAGCGATAGCAAAATGTTATTCTACAAAAAACTACTTAAAAAAGAACTGGGACTAAATGTACTTCCAGCTAGCACGGCACCTCTCGAAGCTATTAGAAAAGTTGTAAAATATCCAGAAGAAAATCTATATGTTGCTGTTATAACAGGAAGATCATAAATGGATAGTGCTGTAATTTTAGCAGAAGGTGTTTTTGGCAGCACTTATGGTAAAACTGCCCATGGACTGGTTAGGTTCACGTCAAGGTATAAAATTGAAGCAGTAATTGATTCTCAGTTTGCTGGGAAAGATGCAGGGGAAATACTGACAGGGGAAAGGAATGGAATACCAATCGTTTCAACACTTCATGAAGCCATTAACTATAAGCCGAAATTCCTAATAATAGGTGCCGCAACAGACGGTGGATACCTACCTGAAAATTACAGGAAAGTGGTAAGGGAAGCCATTGAAAATGGCATTGGCATCGTCAGTGGTTTGCACGAATTTATTTCCGATGATCCTGAATTTTCAAAATTGGCAAATGAAAAGGGTGTTACAATCATAGATGTAAGGAAAATGTTTAGGGATAGAAAGATTCCTTTTACAGGAAAGATAGAAGAAGTGAAATCTAAAAAAATTGCAGTTCTAGGTACAGATTCAGCAATAGGTAAGAGAACTACTGCAGTGACATTGTGGAGAGAGCTAAATAAAAGAGGTAAGAAGGCAGAAATGATAGGTACTGGGCAGACGGCATGGATGCAGGGATTCAAATATTGTGCAGTAATAGACGCGTGCATAAACGATTTTGTTGCAGGAAATATAGAACATGAAGTCGTTAAGGCATGGTTTGAGGAAAAACCCGAATATATTATACTTGAAGGACAGGGATCAATTGTACATCCAGCCTATCCTGGAAGTTTTGAAATTATTGCTGCAGGAAGACCGGATGGAATAATATTGCAACACGCGCCTGGAAGAAAAACTCTTGATGGTTTTCCTAATTATCCGATGCCAGATGTAAGGAGGGTAATAAAAATATTGGAACTCCTATCACAGAAAAAAGTTATTGCAATTACTTTCAACACTGAGAATTTAACAATTGATCAGGCCAAGGAAATTGCAAAGGAATACGAGAAGAAATTCAGGATTCCTGTTATACTCCCTCTACAGGAACCTGAAAAACTTGCAGAAGTAGTTGAATCTTATGAATTTGCAAGTAATAGATAATATCAGTATTAAGGAGCCCTCCATAGATGGACAGCGTGTTAAGGTTATCTACAACATTGATGGTCAGATATTAACTATAAACTTCAGATATTATAACGTTGAAATCAAAAGGAAATATGCACAAATGCTATCCCTTATGCCCGTTGTAAACTACTCTCTCTTTGTTAAATCCATTAAAATTGATTTTCCCATTACTGAGGAAGATTCAAAGTTTTTATATGAGGTACTGAGATTAAACAGCATTGAGATATACATTAACAAGTTAATAAAGCGCCCAGAATTTTTCAAGGATGAATATATACCTAAAAAAGCAAGCATTGATGAGGCTTCATGGGCTCCAAAATTGATATTTGAAAACGGAAACCCGTGGGAAAAAATAGATACGGACAGGAATAGAGTTGCCATAATGTCCAGCGGAGGAAAAGAGAGCTTGCTAACATATGGCCTAATGAACGAGATCGGTGCTGAAGTTTATCCTATTTATTTCAATGAATCGGGCTCACATTGGAAGACGGCAATACCGGCTTACAGATATATGTCAGAAAAAGATCCGAGGACTCTGAGGATATGGAGCGATATAGATAGATTTTACAGAAGGATCAATGAAATGCTACCTATATTCAAAAAAGGAGCCTTGGAAATGTGGTCAGATACATACCCCATCCAGCTTTACATATTCCCGGTTTATATTTTTGCATCATTTCCATATATAGAAAAATACGCCATTGGAAACATTATGAAGGGGGATGAATACGATGATCCGAAGAATTTTGAACCACTAGATGGCATAAAGCATTTCTATGGAATTCTTGATCAGACAAAATTCTTTGACGACATGCTAACCCAATACATTCAGTCTGTGGGATTGAACCTTAGATTTTTTTCAGCAGTAAGGCATATTACAGGACTAGTTGAGGAAAGGATACTATTCCATAGATATCCCGAACTTTTGAAACTTCAAAGATCTTGCCACAGTTGCCACTATGAAGATGGAGAAATCGTACCATGCGGAAGGTGTTCAAAGTGCAACGGTATATTGCTTTTCCTGAAAGCGAATGGAATTGATCCAAGTATTATCAAATACAAAGATATTGATGTAAAAAGATTCATGGAAGAGTACCCTAACAGGCTTTACAGGATAGATGAAAGCGAAAAACTGCACGCGATGTATAAAGTTTCAGGAGGAAAAATAGGCAGAAGGGACGATTCCGTGGAGAAAATTCATTTCTGCAAAGATTTTTGTCCGGAAGAAACAATCCCCGAAGAATTCAGAGATAAATTGATTAAAATCTTTAAAGAATACACAATAGGCATTGAAAGGGATTAATAAGATTAAAATTATCAATAATACTGGCTTTCAATTACATATATTTCATCCGAATTCCTTGCTCTGGAGTAGTCTTCCAAGGGATTTTCATTCAGCTTTATAAAATTTAAGCCCCAGGAAAACTTTTCAAGCAATTTTATGGAAATATCTTTGAATCCCATAATGTAGTATGAAGCGGCGAGTGCCTCAACTGTTGAGAGTTTGAAAGGTTTCCCATAGTTAACAGGATTTGCGGCGAGAAGATAAGGTAATGATCTGGTATTTTCATCGCGAAACATATAATTGTTAATGTTTTCCCAAGACACATCCATTGCAAGTATATTTTTGTAAATATTATCGGCTCTTGATAATCTGATTTTGGATGTAGGGTAAAGCACAATAACATCCCTGGGAACAAATGAAACGAATCTTGCAAGTCCGAACCTCTTTAACTTTCTTGCTGTACATTTTTTAGGATCGTCTTCATTTTTATGAATTATTAAAGGCACAAACTCCATTTCGCAATATCTATATGTCATTTCTATATAGAGATTTATGGAAAGTTCCAATATTCCGGGATTTTACAAGTTGAGCATGGAGAAGAGAAGGGAGATTCTGAAAAAATTTGCAAACCTTACTGAAGAAGAATTGGATTTAATAAGGAACATGGGGGCCTTAGGCGAACATCTTGCAGATCACATGATTGAAAACGTAGTTTCAGTGATGGAAGTGCCAATGGGTATAGCAGTAAATTTTCTAATAAACGACAGAGACTATCTCATACCCATGGCGATTGAAGAGCCCAGTGTTGTAGCAGCCGCAAGCAATGCTGCAAAGATGGCAAGGGTTAAAGGTGGGTTTAAAGCTATTGCCACAGACCCCATAATGATTGGGCAAATTGAAGTTTCTGGTATGCCTGACCCATTCGGTGCAAAATTCAGGATATTGGAAAACAAGAAAAAACTTCTTGAAATCGCAAACCAGCAGGATCCTATTCTGGTCAAGTTAGGTGGTGGAGCTAAGGATATTGAAGTAAGAGTTCTGGATGAAAAAGAACCCATGATAGTAGTACATATTTTGGTAGATGTCAGGGATGCAATGGGGGCAAACGCTGTTAATACAATGGCTGAAGCTTTAGCACCTTACATAGCAGAACTATCAAAAGGAAAAGTAAGGCTGAGAATATTGAGCAATCTTGCTACTTATAGATTGGCCAGAGCTTACGCAGTATTTGACAAGGATGCCATAGGTGGACCAGATGTAGTAGATGGAATACTGGAAGCTTATAAATTCGCCATGCTGGATCCTTATAGGGCAACTACACACAACAAGGGTATAATGAATGGCATAGATGCCGTTCTAATAGCTACATCCAACGACTGGAGGGCCATTGAAGCTGGTGCACATGCCTATGCTGCCATGAACGGTTACAAAAGCCTGACAAAGTGGGAAAAGAACGAAGATGGTGACCTAGTAGGATACATAGAGCTACCCATGGCAGTGGGGATTGTTGGCGGGGCTACATCAACACATCCTAAAGCCAAGATTGCCAGGAAGATCCTTAATGTATCAAGTGCCCAGGAATTTGCAGGGGTTCTTGCAGCAGTAGGATTAGCACAGAATTTTGCTGCAATTAGGGCACTGGCCACGGAAGGGATACAGAGAGGTCACATGGAACTTCACGCAAGGAATGTGGCCATCAGTGCGGGTGCAGTCGGGGATGAAATAGATCTAGTGGCTAATGAGCTGGTAAGGCAAAAGAAAATTAGGTTAGACGTTGCCCAGGAAATACTTAAAAAAATAAGGGAGACAAGTTCGTAAAAATCAGTTATATTTTTCTTATTTCTCTTTAAAGTTAATAAACATATTTAGATCTCTACATTCAAAGTGTTCTCATCATCGGGGTCTAAGACATCTCTTTCTTTTATTATATAAAATCCATCCCTATTATCACCCCTTAACCTTATCTTCACTTCCCAGTATCTGTTCCATAGCTCCAAAATCATTCTCAAACCATCGAGTGGTTTTCCTCCTCTTAATTCCTTTATAAAGGAAAGGTCTTCAATGGGTTTATCTGAATAGACAGATGCGTATTTTTCCAGTAAGGACTTAAATGCAATTTTATGGTAAACAGGAATTTCATGGAGTACATCTAATTCAGGCTTGGTCAATTCAACTGCTTCTGATATGTATAATCTTCCGCACTCATTTTTTATAGTGCAAACCTCCCTGTCACCAATGTCAATTTTGGAAAGGGATTCTTTCAAAGTTTTGCAATATTCTATAGCATCTTTAAAATTTTCAAACTTTTCTATGGATGGAGACCCAGCAGAAACTACCCTATATTTAGGTGGAAATTCACGTGAACTATCTTCAAAATCATAATTCATTGTTTTAAAATTAGTTTTTCAATGAAATATTTATTGTAAAAAATTTGAAAATAATCAGAACATTGCCTTCAACCTAATTTGCATATGAGGATCATTAACAATTTTTTCAATTTCGGAGTATAATTTGGTTTTGTCATATTTAACCCTTTTAAATTCAAAAGAATATTTCTCCATATCCATAATGAGATATGAAGGGAAACCAATTATATCCCTCGGCTGACCAAGGGAACCGGGGTTAATGAATGTTTTCCCACCCTTAGTTAAAATAAATTGATGGTGTGTATGTCCTATGAGGAAATAATCACCATCATCCGATCCCAATTGGCCTTTTGAATTTAGAGTCTCAGCTTTCCAAGGGAAAATATAACCATAGAGGTGATCCCAGGGAGCCCCATGATATATGTTTATTTCAGTGGAACCAGAAATTATAGAATCGCTTTCTTTGAATTTTTTAAGAAAATCTATGTCCTCTTTAGAAAGAAGCTTTAGAGTTATGTTCTCTCTAGAGTATACAGAAATATCGTGGTTCTCTTCTCCGCATTTGCAATCTACTCCATATGCAACGGCGTAGTCATGATTACCCATTATGTGAATGTCAAAATTCTCCTTCAATAAATCTATGACCTCACCGGGATAAGGGCCATAATCTACTGAATCACCTAGGAAGATTGCTTTATCATAATTTTCTTCAAGTGCTATTCTCAATGGAAAAGGGTTGGAGTGTATGTCACTTACTACAAGTACCTTCATTTAATCCGCCTAATAATCTAATGATAATAAAAATTATGCCATTAGAAAAATGTCTTTAATTCCCTCGCCATTCCAACTTGATAAAGATGATTTACAACATTGATGGATATAAAATCAACGTAGAAATAATGGGTTATGGGGAGCCTGTTTTGCTAATACATGGATTGGGCTCGGCAAACTTCGCCATGTATCCATACGCATATTATATCAAAGATTTTAGGAGAATTTACGTGGACGTTCCAAACCATGGAAAGAGTGGAGATTATGAAATAGATTTAGATGGAATTTCCTCGATTTTTAAAAAAATAATGGATAATTTAAGTTTTGAAAAATTTTCAATAATCGGAATTTCCATGGGCTCCATGATCGCTTCCATAATGGCAAATAAGTATAGAGACTCTGTAAAGAAATTGGTACTGATTTCACCCACTACTCATTTAGATGAAGATGTATTTAAAACTATTTCAATGTGGTCAGGGTCAGAGGAGGAATCAATGAGAGCTTCTTTCTCAGAGAAATTTATCAGGGATAATATTGATAGAATTAGGGAATATGAAAAGCTCCACCCCTTTGATCCCATGAGGTCTTCACAGATTGGCACAGCTTTGTTATCATTTGATATTAGAAATTATAAAATTCCCACTGATACTCTAATTTTAATAGGAATTCATGATATACTTTTTGGACCGAGATTTGAAGAATATTTAAGGGAAGTTTTCATAAGTGGTAAAATCATAAAAATTGATTCTGGCCATTCCATGACCTTTGAAGCTATAGATAAAATTGGGCCCATAATAAGGGATTTTATAAAGGGTTGAGAAACAATCTACCATTTCAATTATAAATTTCCGAGAGTGAAATTTCTAAAAGTTTTTTGAATTGGTTAAACTGCTTTTCATAAGGCCCTTTTAGTTTTGTATTTGGAGTAACATTTTTTCTTATTTTAATTAGATCTCTAATTTCATTGAAGCTACTTATTTCGCCAGAGGAATACAATGAAATAAATCCATCTCCCTGGGCTGCTCCTTCACTCACCTTGATTTCTTGTGGCAATCCAACTATATCCGAGACAATCTGCGTCCAGATAGTGCTTTTTGAACCTCCACCACCAGCCACGATACTTTTTGGAAATACATCAATGGAATTAAACTTCTCAATCGTGTATTTTAACCAGTATCCCACACCTTCCATCAGTGATAGGTAAAAATCGTAAATATCATTGGAAAAATCTACATAATAGAAAGATCCCTTTAACTTATTGTTCCATATTGGAGCCCTTTCTCCCGTGAAAAATGGAAGGCTAATGATTTTGCCAGGTCTATTTCTCTTTTCAATTATTGTATCCATTTTGCTTAAATTTTTTCTTATGATTTTTCCGAACCAGTTAAGGAGGGAGCCCGCATTATACATGGCAGCCTCTGACACGTATCTACCGGGGATAATATGCCTAGTGTTTGCAAAAATATTGTCAAATTTTGTTCCGTCATGGACAACATCATAAACTCCTGATGTTGCATATATGAACGAAGATTCCCCTTTATCAAGAACACCATCTGCAAGCAAGGAGGCATAGGCATCCTGTGCGCCAGCGGTAACTAGAGTATCTCTAGATAAGTTGAACTTATCAGAAGAATCCCCATTAACTGTACCTGCAATTTCATAAGATTCCATTAATGTAGGCAGAATATCGGGGTTTAAATTTGCTAATTCCAACATTTCATGGTCCCAATCAGATTTTGACACGTTATAGAAGGGTGCAAACAGCATTGCTGAAGTATGATCCATTACGTATTTACCTGTCAATCTGAAGACACAATAATGAGCCACGTCAAGCAATTTTATCTGGTTTAAGGGGGCCTTTATATTCCTTAGTGCATACATTGCTTTATATCCTTCAAATATGGAACTTGCTCTATTTTTTGTTTTAATGAACAATTCTTTGGGGTCAATTAATTTTGTAAATTCATGGGCTATTGCCTCTGATCTGGAGTCGAGATAAGTAATTGTGGGATGTACCTCTATTCCACCCTTGCCGATGAAACTTACTGATTCAAATCCAGAGAAAGTTATAGATTCTATATCTCCAGGGAATATGTTTCCTTTTTGTATAAGGTTCCCGATTATATCCATAGATTCTTTGAAAAAACTTTCTGCCCATGTTTCAGATATGCCATCTATTATAGTCAATTCATGTAATCTGCTATCTTTTCTTATTATGTTTCTGTCCCTGTCCATTAGTACTCCCTTAGTTGAGGTAGACCCTATGTCTACACCAATGTAGTACTTCATAATTATACAAAAGTCACCTGAATTTTCATTTCATCCCCATTCAAAGCAGCATCGAAAGCGTTTTTCAGCTCCTGGAACTTAAATTCTTTAGTGACAAGTTTATCAAGTGGTAACGCTTTTTTCTCAATTAATTCTATAGATTCCTTCATGTCTTCCCTGGTATGGTCAGTAGAACCGGTAATTATTTTTTCAGAATAGTGGATAGTATTAAGGTCCAATGCTATGAAATCAGGAGGGTATGTACCTCCAAAAATAACTATCGGAGCAGAATCAGATGCAATGGATATTGCATTTTCAACTGCACTCCTCCCACCAATGGATGATATTACACCATATATGCTGTCCTTGAGAATCTCCTTTATAGTGGATGGATTCACCGATATATCTGGAGGTAGTGCATTTATACCAAGTGACCTTGCAAATTCATATCTACTTTTCTTGATCTCTATCAAAACCACGTTTTTTCCCAAATGCCTTGAATAAATCGCCATTAACATACCCATAGGGCCTGCCCCAAGTATGGCAAGGTTCTTTTGAGGGACCTTCTTTACAGCATGAATAACTACCGCGAGAGGCTCAGCAAAAGCACCGAATTTGGGATCAACGCTTTTCGAGAATTTATATACAAATTTATAGGGTACTTTATAGTATTCGGAATAACCTCTTGCAATATCTTTCTTATTTTCACATAAGTTTATCAATCCATCTTTGCAATACCTGCAATTGCCACAATAGGTGAAGGTTTCATGGGTAACTATATCACCTATTTCGAAACCCTTTACTTCGTCACCTAATTCCACAACTTCACCTACTACCTCGTGGCCTGAAAGGCCATAAGTGTCAATTCCAGTAGTAAAAAGGGGATTATCATATGTCGATTCCTTCCTCAGTCCTTTATAATACCTTAAGTCAGTAGGGCAGATCCCAATCCTTATGTTCTTAATGAGTAGTTCGTCTGGACCTGGTTTAGGAATAGGGATTTCTGATATTTCAATATTAGAAGGACCTTTAAAAATAGCTGCTTTCAAATTAAACCACCGTGTACTATTTTTATCAGCTCCTTAACTGTCTGTTCTATATTATTTGATTGGAATATACTCCTCCCTATTGCTCCTCCGGCACCTCCTGCCTTTATTACCTCATTCATTGCATTAAATATGTTTCCACCCGATGGATCACCGCCAGCGATAATTACGGGCACAGGGCAGGATTTAACAACATCATTGAAATTCTTTACGAAGCTGGTTTTTACTATATCAGCACCATACTCAGCTGCCGCTCTGGCCCCCCTTGAAACTAGTTCAGTGCTACTAGATGGTACATCTTTTTCCAAAGGTATAAATTCATTTATATAAGGAATTCCATATTCCTCGGAGGCTCTTGCAATTTTTCTCATTTTATCAGCTACATCAACTTTCAAGGGAACCTCACCGAAATATGTGGTTTTAATTGCATCAGCACCTAATGAAACTGCAAATTTTACAAAATCCTCATCAAATGGTATGTTAAGCACAACGGGAACTCTTCCAACAATTATTTTGTAATATCTTAATAAAGTACCTTCATTAATTAAAACTGCATCCACCCCTCCCTTTATAACGGAATCTAGAACTTTACCCATATTTTCAAGTCCTTTAACCAGGGCATCTTCTCCTCCATGATCCAATGCAGATATCAAAGTATGGCCATCACTTTTTAAAAATCTGCTAATTCTGATTTCTTTTCCAATATTGGGCATATAATTAATGATAGGCAACGAATTAATAAATCCTTGTCATAAAATTTATAATGTGTCATGCTACACATCTATTTTTTGACAATTGCTGTAAACTTTTTTCAATATCTCAAACAATTTACATTAATCAAGAGTTTAAAATAGAAAAAATTTACTAATTAAGGAAGATTGAAAAAATATTTATAACGTCTGGTTTTATAATTTCATGTCAGATTCTGGAGGGCTTTCAAAGGATAAGGTTGGATTATGGTCCATGGCATTTATGACTGTAGCAGCAATATATCCTATGGCCATGGCTGTTTCTAACGCAGCCGCAGCCGTAACCTATGCAGGTTTTGCAGCGCCATTGGTTCCAATATTCGGTGCAATCCTAATATTGCTGGCAAGTATTCCAATTCTTGAATATGCAAGACTAACATCATTTGCCGGGGGGTATTATGGTCTTACAGAATTGGGTTTTGGAAAGGCAGTGGGTAAATTCGTTTCTCTCATGAATCTTGTATATTTCCTGTTCTTTGATGTGTTAACTTCAACTGCGTTTGCATATGTGATTTATTCTTCACTTATTTATCTGATTAACGGTTACATTTTACCCTCATGGATATACGTATTGATTTCAGTA
>JAFMDN010000054.1 GCA_017857235.1 Methanobacteriota archaeon | reverse complement strand
TGGGACACCCTAAGAGGAAATGATAATAGTTAAAATATAAAGTAATAATGACATCACGTGCAGAGTTTCATATATGCTGTCCTAACGGCGTCTACAATGACTCTTCTATTATCAATAATATTCTTTCTTTATCATAATAGGGAATCGATCACATTTGGTTTTTATGCGTCTATAATTATAATACTCTCCATGATGGCGTCAATGTTAGATTCTCTCACTTTCTATATCATAGAACCAAAAAGTTTCCTGAATTCAGTAATTGCTATAAATATCTCTATGGAAGTTATGTCTATAGCAATTGCTTCAATTGCATACTTTGGATCTCAGAACAAATTCAGATATAAATCCAAGTATGATATGATTATTTCATTATTGGTTGTCTGGAATGAAGTATCGATGGCTGCATTCTTATATTCCTTAATTTATCCACCAGGCAAATTTCAATTATTTTATATTGTAAAAATGCTATCTGTCGGGCTTGGTTTCTATTATTTTATAATTCCTATGTTAATAGAAATGTCATATTTAGCATTAATAATCAATAATAGGATAAAAAGAATTAAAATGATTACGCTTTTAATAGCAAGTATATCCCCTCCAACATTGTTTGGAGATAGTGCAATGGTCAACTATCTGATTATTGTTCTTGTATTGGCCATGTCAGTTGCCTTCCTCATACTTTTTTGGGAAGGAAGAATTAGAATGAATATTGAAACTAACTTTTTGAGTGAATTCAAAACAGTCATAATTTTGTTGGTAATGATGTTCATTGCTACTGTGATTGGTGCTACTGACATATCTGAATTCTATATATTGTGGTTGCCATATGGTTTAGTCACAGTAATTTCTATGATATACTATTTATACATAGCTGCAGATAGGGGAAGTTAAGAACTATTTTTCTGGAATTTGTTTTTAATTGCGTGCCTCACATCATAGAAAAATATATTATCATATGGGCAAGCTTCCACACAATCTCCTACTCCTATGCATTTAAAAGATTTGAATTCCCCCTTTGATATGAATGAACCTCGCATATCTGTAATCCCAACTGGACATGCGTTGGCACAATCCACAGTTTTACAATTCAGGCAGGCATTTGTATCACGTACTTTTAATCTGAAGAAACCTAATCGACCTATAGCTTGATTAAACGTACCCCAGTAACACCAGCCCTGATTAACACAGGCATAGGTTCCCATAAATGGGGACATCACAAATCCCAAATACCATACAAAATTGAACATAAAGGCGTAGACTACTACAGAAGGATCATTTCCGTAAATATACCAGTTTAAGTTTCCTTTATAATCAAGAAATGAAATAATGGCAGTTGCTAATACGATAATATTCACAAAAATTACAACAAATTTAAACCATCCTTTGATCTTGGAGGTCAATGTTTTCCTTCCAATTTTCGTTGTTCTATTAAATTTTTTTAAAGAGTCATAAAAGGTACCCTGGTACATTAAAGGGGCTGTACAAGTTACAGAACATACCTGCCTCGATCCAAAAAGAAATGAGAGAATCGCCGAGATTATATAGGTTCCAATGAGTGCAATTAGTACAGAACTAGTTACAGGGCCATTGGTTCCTATACCCATTGACCACATGTACGGAATATATTCCAATCTAGAAGATAATGGAGAAAATGATGGAATATATACAGAATAAATTGCATAGGCGGATATCATCAAGCCCAATCTAACCTTATTCTCTCTCACTCTCGAATCTATCATTTTCCTGAATGCAAGAAAGCCCATTTCAAGACCCATCATAATTAAAAACCACACACTGGCTGTTACAGTGACTATTACTGAAACAAGATCAAAAAGAACTGATATCGGATTAAAAGAACTGATCCATCCAAGTGAGAGACTATTAACGAATCCTGCCAATCCGGTACCAAATTGCCCATTGTTAAATTCCAGTACGGCACCCATAAACCATTCCATTATAAATGTCATTACTACAAGCGTCAACGATATACTGCTGCTGGTCAGATAATTTCCCTTCCTTGTTGGTTCCTGAAAGATTCTATACAAGAACCAGATCATACCAATGGCCATTGACAGAAAATAAATATTCCAAGAACCAGTTAGAAAATAATAAAATTCCCCTCCCATCATAATAGTGAAAATTCCCATCATTTCCAATGATAGAAATATTTCACTTCCTTTCTTGCTTCTATTCCTATAAAGAGTATCAAAAATCATAACAGTGGCAATTATCATTATAAGAGAAGTCATCCATATGATGGTATGGAATTGTATGTAAAGATTAGGGAATAAAGGCATTAACAGGATAAAAATTAAAAAATATTGTTTTCTTATTTTATCAAGCATTTTAAATGATATGATAAGAGAATACACCATTTCAATAAACATAACATACACAAACCAAGGGGAACCAATACTATCAATAAAATTTATTGAGTTTCTAAAATATATTACATAAATTAGAGATCCCATGGCAACTTCTGAAATGGTGAGAATTATGGAAAATATCAATGATAAAATTGCACTCTTTTTAAATTCCTTAAAGAATATGAAGATACCTCCAAACATAAACGAAGCAGATATCAGAAGCAGATTCAAAATGTTAAAAGAAAGAAAATAACTATAGAGAGCTAGATTCATCCCAAGCATTTCAAGTGAAAGGAAAATAGAAAAATTTGGATAGTACTTTTTGTTAATTTTGTACAGGTATATAGAAATAAGCATAACTAATAGCATTGTGGATGCAATAATAAGTGAAATTATCAGGGGATATTTCAGTGTGTCCCAAGTTACGTCAAACAACGACATCCATTATCTTCTCCTTCGGTCCCTTTAAACGCATTACTTAATCTGCATGCTTACCATGGTGTTCAATCATGTGCAGTTCAAGCGCTTTTTCATCTTTAAAAGTAATACCACAGCATTCGAGTTTCTTCTCTTTCAGAATATCGCCCCTAGTATTTATTTAACCATACTATAAAAGTTTTATTAACTCTAATATTTTACCAGATCTGGTAAGAATATACTTTATTCATGGGAGGGCCATGAAACAGCATTGCAAACATTCTTGATGAATCTATCAGGGCGATATACAGGGAAAGAATGTATCACGACCCTCTAGCATTTATGAAAGATGCAATCTAATTCATTCCATCCCCTGTTAATAGATCTATACAGAAACAATACTGAATAAGGAAGGGCACCAAACATTCCCATTGAATTGTGAATGTGCTCTTCTT
>JAFMDN010000053.1 GCA_017857235.1 Methanobacteriota archaeon | reverse complement strand
GGAGGCGATATTACAGGAAAAGCAATTATACCCATTGTGAAAAATAATGGCGGCTACATCTCCAATTTATATGGTAATGAAGTGAAGATCAATGGCGAAAATGAATTAAATGAGTTTATAAAGTTGCAGAAGAACAAGGGATTTTACCCATATGTGACAGACAAAGAAGAATACGAAGAATTAAAAAATAATAAAGAAAAGCTTAATGAAAAATTCAAAGAACTTATAAATGAAAGAATCAGGCAATGGGTTGTTCTAGCTAATGAGAGATTGAGAGATACGAAAGTTAAGGTGTATTGGGAGGCTGGAAATGACGACTTCCTTGACCTTGACTCATTAATGGAATCAGAAAATACCATTTACATAGGAGAGAAAGTGGTTGACTTATTCGATTTAAAAATCGCCGGGTTGAGCTATGCCAACACTACTCCGTGGAATGCCCCAAGGGATGTTCCTGAGGAAAAATTAATTGAAATTATTAACTCAATGCTTAAGTCAGCTGGTTTTGGTGAAAGTGAAAAGACACAAGAAATAATTTTCGCATTTCATCCACCACCTTTCGACACGATTCTAGACTTAGCTCCAAAAGTGCGGCCTGATTTTACCTATGCAAGGGTCGGCGGACAGCCTGATTTCATCCATGTAGGCAGCGTAGCTGTAAGAAAAGCAATAGAATCTTATAAACCACTTCTAAGCCTGCACGGTCATATTCATGAATCTAAAGGTGTTGATAAGGTAGGAAATACTCTTAGTATTAACCCTGGAAGCGAGTATTCAGAAGGCATACTCCACGGCGCACTTATAAACCTTGATAAAGGGAAGGTGAAATCATATATTCTAACGACAGGATGAGAATTATGCCAGAGTTTAAGTGCGATGACTGCGAATGCATTTTGGAACAAGCAAAACTAAGAAATATCCATCTCAAGCTTCTGGGAGGCTGGGCTATACAATATACTAGCCCGATTTCTGATGAGTTGAAATTAGTACTATCACGCAAACCAAATGATATAGATGTAATTGGCTTAAGAAAAGAAAAGCGGGATATATATGAGGTAATGAAGTCGTGTGGCTATGAACCAGATGAAAGATTCAATGCCTTTAATGGAGATTTCAGACTCCTATTTCATAAGGGAGATATTTTATTGGATGTTTTTTTGAACGAGTTTTCAATGTGCCAGGAGATAGATATGACAGACAGGCTCGTCAATGATTACCCGACAATATCGGTAGATGACCTCCTGCTAACAAAAGTCCAAATTATTGAAATAAATGAAAAGGATCTCAAAGACATATTGAGACTAATTGCAGCTAATAAAGTAAATCCAAATGGAACAAATTACAATGATATCAATCTAAGTTTTATCGAAAAGATGACCGGAGAGAATTACGGTATATATAGATCCTATTTGCAGAATATGAAAAAGGCATTGGACTATCTTCACCATCTCGAAATAAATCCAGAAGTGAAAAGAGAAATTGAAGAAAAGATAAAGAAAATTATAAATGTTACTGAGAATAGCAAGAAATCATTAAAATGGAAAATGAGAGCAAAAATTGGAGACTCAATGCCATGGTATAAGTTGCCAGAAGAAAAGAAAAGATGAAAATAAATTCTGCAGTCAAATGGACTCTACTATTGCCTCCTCAGATTTTACGTTTTTGAGAGATTCGGAGATTTCTTTGAAGGCCTCCATGTTTTTATTTGCCTCTTCAAGAGTATGTACTATAGAAACGGTCCATTGTTCATCTGGTCCTGGGGCAGCGGGAATTATGCCTTTGTTCATCATTCCATATAAGTATTCATACCACAATGATACATTAGTTTTCAAAAAATCTCTCCAGTTTTCAACACTGTCTATTCCAAAGTATAAAGAACCTGATAAAGACCATTGATTTACATTCATTGGTATTTTGTAATCCTCTATGATATCTTTGTAACCCTTAGCGATCTCTTTACTTATTTCCTCTGCCTTTCTTATATCACGCTCCAAAAATATATCCTTTAAAGTAATCAGTGAAGCGTCTATCGAAAGCGGATTAGAATTAAATGTGCCCGCATGAGGTGTTTTACCTGGCCCAAGCACAGACATGATTTCTTTCTTACCCCCAACTACTGAAAGCGGGAAACCACCTGCTATAGCTTTACCAAGAGTCATCAGGTCTGGTTTCACATTAAAATATGAAGAGGCACCTCCATAGTGCTTGCTTCCGGTTTTTATTTCGTCGAATATTAGTACTATATTGTATTCATCTGACAGTTTCCTCAAGGTTTCGAGGAAACCTTCCTTTGGTATCACCAGACCCATATTCATAGCAACAGGCTCTAGGATTATCGCAGCTATGTCGTTATAATTTTTCTCGACGATTTTAGAAACTGCCTCTATGTCATTAAAGGGTGCCACTATAATATCATCAGCTGCAGATTGAACAACCCCTGGTCCAGAAAGTACAGGCAAGGGATATTTGGAATAACCACCTTTCCCGGCCGGTGGTTTGACACTCACAAGAAGAGAATCATGTGACCCATGGTAGCAACCTTCAAATTTGAGAATCTTTTTCTTTGAGGTATAGCTTCTTGCGATTCTCACAGCAGCTTGAGTAGCTTCGCCTCCTGTTGATGAAAACCTTACCATGTCTAGATTGTAAATTTTTGTTATAAGTTTGGCAAGTTCCAATGAACCTTCGTACTCAAATCCTATAATTGTTCCTGACTCAATTCTCTCTTTTATCCCATTTATCAATTTCGGATGGGAATGACCAATCGTGAGAGCTCCAAATGCCATATTGAAATCTATATATTCATTTCCATCGACATCATATAATTTTGATCCTTTTCCGGATTTAAAATATACGGGATAGGGGTCAATGTAACGGTAATTACTGTTTACTCCATAAGGAATATACTCTTTTGCTTCATTATATATTTGTCTCGACCTTTCTGTTCTTTTTCTGAATTCATCGAGATTCGAGATACTTCTCATATTTTTGATATTTTATGAATTAATTTAATGTTTACCATTTCCTTTCCAGAATCAGTTTAGAAGAATTTCTTTTCCAAAAAAGTTGAACTATTAGGAAAAAATTTCCCATGTTTGATATATCTACTGTTACAGTTTTACATTCATTCTACTTTATTAATGCAGCATCATGTTCTTCATTACAATCATGAAAAAGTAATACTGTTATCCTAACATTTGGCCATTATCTGAAGCTGAACATTACAAGAATCTGAATCATTAGTTCATTATGTAAGGCTTAAAGCTTGATTCTTA
>JAFMDN010000028.1 GCA_017857235.1 Methanobacteriota archaeon | reverse complement strand
ACGGGCCCGAGGGGATTCGAACCCCTGGCCTACTGGTTAAGAGCCAGTCGCTCTACCTGGCTAAGCTACGGGCCCAACATCTCTGTATAATTTCGAGAAAATAAATGTTTCTTAATTTCCATGAGTTAGATTTAAATTTTACAAAACCCATATATCATAATGTCCAACCATGAAAGGAATTATTTATTTTCATGGATAGCCCTAATCTGGCCATGGATTACTATTTTTCTAATTATATTAAATATATTAATATCGCCTTGGTTCTCATGGTATAAGAACGCGTTATCTGATTTGGGAGTTCATCAATACGGGTTTATTTTTAATAGTGCTATATTTACCGAGGGAATAATTAATGGACTTTATTTCTTTTTTCTTGGAAAAAATTCCAGGCAGAGATATTTAATAGTTATAGGATCATTTTCATTGTCTTTGGTAGGAGTTTTTAATGAAAATTTTCACTTACTACATTTAATATTTGCATTAATATATTTTATTTTTATGCCTATCTATATAATCCTAAATTCTGGCTACACTGAAAACCTAAATAAGTTTTTTAATATAATCATTGGAACAGCGTCTTTGTTTGTCATAATTGTTGGAATTCTATCATCATTTCGTTTAATTCCTAGGATATTAGGTCTTGGAGTCTATGAAATGTTGGAAGCAGTATTGATATCAATGTGGATATCAATTTATATCCTTAGAGAGAAAATAAAAATGTATCAAGTTCACAATAAAACATCATCACCATAAAGCACTTCAGCTACTTCTGGCCTTATTATTTCTGCAGGAATTTTTTCTTTCTTTATCAGCATATCTCTAATTTTTGTTTGGCTTATTATAAGCCGGTCATCATTGCCATGTGGGCAAACTTTATCCGAAGTTATGCCATTGCATTTTCTGCAGAAAAAGGTCTCGGTGAATTTTAACGCTTTCATTCCTATATCGAATTTATCAAATATCTGGTGCGCTGCATATGGATCATAAAATTTTCCAACCCCTGCTTGATCTCTACCTATGATATAGTGTGTGGCACCATAATTCCTTCTAATAATAGCAAGGAAAAGTGCAGCTTTTGGCCCCCCGTACCTCATGGTAATATTTAATGGGGAAAAAATCACTTTTTCGGGTTTATGGTAATTTTCTATCAGACGCTTATAGGCTTCTATTATAACATTTGGTTTATAGTCTCCTTTCTTTAACCTACCTACAACTATATGAATGAAAAGTCCATCAACATCGGGCATTTCGAGAGTTGTTTTTTGAAGATATTCGTGAGCTACGTGCGGTGGATTTCTGGCTTGATATGCGGCAATACCTTTCCAATTCCTCTCCTTAATTATATTCCTAACTTCGGTAGGGTTTAACTCTCCGAAATTTTCATGTTCGATCTCCCCAAATAAATATAGTTTTCCAGCTACCCCGTAATTAGTATAATTATGCAATATATCATTTACATTTGGGTGGCTTTCATCCAAGGTGCCGTAAACTTTCAATGCCACATCCTTTTTATCAAAAAAATATTTTTCTTCTACATTTAAGTATCCATAAATTCCACCATTAGGCTTCCTTAGAAAAAGATCATCACCTTCTTTTAATTTTTTCCAGATGATTTCACTAGTTGTAAAGACAATCGGTATTGTCCAAGGTAAACCATTGGGAAGCATGTTTTGGTTAATGATGGAATCAATGTCATTCGCGTAATTAAATCCCTCAAGAGGGCTGTATGCCCCCTCTGATATTTTTATGGAATCAAGATAAAAGTCTATGAATGGTGTTTCTATTAGATCACCCTGATATTCTTCTTTTTTTGCTACAAATCTGTTTATGAGCTTTCCTCCATAGGGAGTATTCATAAATCCTGATGAGAGGGTAAATATTTAATTTTGTGATAATAATATATAATTAAGATTTGTTTTCTTATCAAGACAATTGCATTTAATTGTAATTGAAAAGTTTTATTAAGATTAATTTAATTGATCTTTCAATGAGCAAAGATAAAGCCATAATTGCAATCTTAATTGAGAGCATCGTGGTTTATTTTGTTGTTTCGATGTTAATTCTAGGACCACTTTTTGAAAAATTTTATACTGGCAATCCAGGTAAGGCTCTTGTACCCTTTGCCACATCATATATTTCCTTGGGAATAGCCGTAGCTTATTTTACTATTGCAATGGTAATTTATCCAGTTATTAAGAACAGAGAAAGGGTGGTTTTAAATGAATAAAAAAGTTAAATATGAATTGATTTGGTTGGTTGCTGTTATAGCAATTCTGGGAATATCAGCATTAGCAAATTATAACTATACCTTAAGTGCCAGTAAAAATATTGCCCAACCTTACAATGGAGACCCTTCAGGAGTAGTGATAAATGTTACAGGGTATCAATGGGGTTGGCAATTTGAATATCCTAATGGTACGACCACTACTGATAAATTAATACTAATGGCTAATGTTACTTACACTCTTATCGTTACTTCAAAGGATGTGATACACGATCTGTATATACCCCAATTTGGGGTGCAGGTTTATGCGGTATATGGACATACCAATGAAGTATCATTTACCCCGTTAGTTCCCGGAACATATATAATGGAATGTGTTGAATATTGCGGTGAATACCATTACGAAATGAGGGGTGAGGTGGTGGTTTTATGATTTTTTCGTTTGAACTTGCAATATTTGGTTCTACTATAAGTGTTCTCATAATAATGTTTCTTCTTCTATATTTCTATGCGCAAGATTACAGAAAGTATCTTCTTGAAGGTAAGCAAGAAGTAATACAGGAGAGGAGTCAAGAGAATGCAATATTATCCAATATGAAAAGAGAATTGTCTTTTGCGGCCTTTTTCATGGATGATTCTAAATCAATTGGAATAAGGTACATTATAACTTCACTCTTATTTTTCTTTATTGCAGGTTTAGCAGGGGTGGGAATGAGAATTTCATTGTGGAATCCCAATCCTACATTTTTAACACCCATTCAATATAATGTCCTTTTAACTGAGCATGGAACTTTGATGTTATATGGTTGGGCTACAGGTTCAATTTTGGGGCTAGGCTATTATCTTTTGCCTTCAATGCTAAAGATTAAGAGTGATAAGTTAGGTCATCTGAACTCGGCAATGTTCTGGTTCTATTTTGTAGGGGGTGTGCTTCTAATTTTCTCAAGAAGTACTGCCTCATGGTATTTCTATTATCCATTAACTGACCAGCTTACAGAGGCTGGTGGTGGTAGCTATTCGTTCGCTGCTCTCGCTGGCGTTTTATTGATATTAACTGCTGCTAATGTTGCAAGTATAATCTTCCTAAAGATGATATTTTTCGATAGAGATAAGTCAATAAGATTATCAAAATTACCACTTTTCGCATGGTCAATTGTCTCTACAGCATTACTTATATTATCCAGTGCCCCTGTATCTATGGTAGCTGATGTTATGCTGATTTATGACCTAATAAATCCTGTATTTTTTACAGGATCAAATGGAACTGCATTGGGTTATGCTATACTATTTTGGTTCTGGGGCCATCCAATAGTTTATGTGGCGGTTATTCCTGCATTTGGATTAATTTATGAGTTGTTGCCAAAATATGCAAATACTAAAGTATACAGTTATAAAAGTGGCGTAATTGGTTTATTGTTATTGATGGTATTGTCTGGAACAGTTTGGGGTCATCATCTATTCAACAGCGGATTAGGTACATTTTGGGATTTAATTTTTTCAACAACATCATTCCTTGTTGCCATTCCATCTGCCATTACTGTTTTTAATTGGATTGCAACATTATGGACAGGAAAAATAAGGTTAACCGTGCCCATGCTATTCATACTAAATGCAATAATTGATTTTGTAATAGGCGGTGTAACAGGCGTAATGCAAGCCGATGTTGGAATAAATGAATTAATACATGGAACTTACTGGGTTACGGCGCACTTTCATTTTATATTATTGGGAATGACTACTGGGATGGCTTTTGCTGCAATATATGCATTATTCCCAACCTTAAGTGGGGGGAGAAGATATAATGTCGCTTTAGCAAAAGCCCATTTCTACCTGACAGCTTTAGGGACATATGTTATGACTGTACCATGGGCTCTTGGAGGATTTCAAGGAATGCCAAGAAGAGTCGCCGGTTACTTCGGCATCTTTCAGTCTTATCAAGATGCAGCAGCCATAGGTGGAATAATACTGGGAATTGGACAATTGATATTCCTTATAAATCTAGTATATTCATCTACTAAACCAATTTCTGTCAGTAATGAAAATATACTAGAAAGTGAGGTGATTTACGGTGAGTAGGATTACAGCCATATCATTGGCATTGATATTAATTTTGGGAGCGGGACTATCGTTTTATTTCTTTTTGTCGGTACCTCAGGGGATTGGGGCACAAGGGGTTAGTGCATCATATAATTCAACGGAGCTAATAGTATTATACGCAAATGCTCAGGGATGGAATTATAATTCAAGTCATCCAAATCCTACTATATATGCCAAGACCCATGTTCTGTTAGAATTTAAAGTTATAGAGCAAGATAATTTACCTCATACACTAACCATTAATCCCGGTAATTCTGAAAATCAGAATTCAGCAATAGTAAGTGTAAATATTCCCCCAATTACTGGAACTGTGGTCTGGGTTAATTGGTCATTTGGTCAGCCTGGCACTTATACATATTGGTGTATTGTTCATCCAGAAACAATGGTTGGTTTATTAATAATAAATTCATCTACAAATCAGACAGCTTCTGTTGTTCCAAATTCTATTCAAGGTTATCAGTTATCAAATCTATCTATCGGTAATATATATGGGGCAAAATTCGAGACATAGAATAATTTCAATGATGAAGCCGGAAATTGCGTTATTATTGGACTTAGTGGCAATAGCAGGCTTTTTTATAGGACTAAATAATATAAATAAGCTTTATCTTCTAATTCCTTTATTAATTTCAGGCTCATTTGCTTCATTTTCAGCATCTTTACTAAATGGCGTTATTGAAGCGAAATCTGATGAACATATGCAAAGAACATCATGGAGAAAAGCTTCAGAAATAAAATCTATTATAATTTTTATCGCATTAATTCTATTGGGAATTTCTATCCTGGTATCCCTGGAATTAATTAATATTTATACGACTTTATGGATAATTTCTGGATTTCTATCGTATGTTTTTCTGTATACAATTATCTTAAAGAGGAGGACCTATTGGAACATAGTAATTGGAGGAATATCTGGATCATTTCCTGCATTAGCAGGATGGTCAACAGTAAATTCTGCAATTTCCCTAGATTCCCTGTACATAGGATTCCTGATATTTCTTTGGACACCAGTACATTTTTGGGCATTAGCTACCAAATATAAAGATGATTATAAATTGGCAGGTATCCCTATGCTTCCATCAATAAAGTCACCTGATAAGGTCGCGATGGCAATTTTATTAAATGCAATAATTCTTATTTTCTATTCAATGATTCCTCTGATTTTTCCAAACATTATAAGATTCGGTATTATCTATGAGTATGCTTTGGTGATATCAACTTTAATGCTGGCTATTAACCTTATAAGATATAAAATGGATCCAATGAAAAATGCAATTAAGTTGTTTGGTTCAAGTAATATTTATATAATGATACTTATGCTAGGTATTATTTTATCTCGGTTTTATCCATGAAACCTATAACATACAAAATTCTATCTCCGATTTTTACTTCAATATTTTTATTGCTATTGCTTAGAAGGGCATTCATAGATTCTGATGCAATACTACAATTAATATTAATTTCCTTAACGGTCATAATCTCCTCAGTTTATCTGTTAGTTCGCTACGAAAATTCGATGATTCAGATTATTATATCATTAGTAGCTTTAATATTGATAATATTCGGATCCTTTTATATAGAATTGTTGGGTATTTTTCTATCCGGAATTCCATTTATATTTATTGAAAAGAGGGATACAATTTTTAAATCTTTATTCATAACTGCAATGTTTTTCCTGCTTTTGATATTGTCAGGTGCTTTAAGACTTCAGAACGATAATGGATTTTATGTATTTTCAATTTACGATGACATACCTAAGCAATATGTTCCTATCATTTTTTATAACGGAATAGTTATTTCTTTAGGTAGGATAGTTGTTACGGTATCTTTATTATCCCTGATTATAATGGGAGCTGCCTCATTCTTCGCTGTAGATAATACCATCCTTATTCTGAGGAATTATAAAATTACCAGTCTATCTGGTGCAGTTCAAATTATACCTGTATTGACATCATGCCAATGTGAATCCTCAATAGGTCTTTCAGCCTTTGTTGCGACCATTTTTTCAATACTTACTCTGCCCTTATTATTTATTTCTTTGATTTTTTTAATAATCACCAATCAAATATTAAAGGGCAAAATTAGAATGAGGAATAACATGGGAAGTAAATTTAATGAAAAATTACTAATAATCATGCCTTTACTTTTATTGGTTTCTTCTTTATTGATTTATTTAGATGTTAAATTGTACCTACTTACATCAATGTTCTTCGCCGGTCTAATGATAATTTTAATAATTAGAGCAATAAACAAAAAAATTAATTTAGGAATAAAAGCACTACTTCTAGGATTAGTTCTACAGACTATTAGCTTCTTATTATTTCTCACTTTTATTAATGGCTTTAATATTGTTAACTTGATATTAATAATTGCCTTTAGCAACACATCCTCAGTACTCATAGCTTTATATATGGGTGGAAATAAAAAGTATGAATTCACGGTTTATGAATTATATTTTACCATGTGGACCATGGTGTTTCTTGTATTGGTATTTCTAAGCCAGGTTATGTCATACAATATTATAGGATCCATTCTAGAATCTGCATTGATAATACTTCTGGTTTCCATACCAGCCATGTGGATATCAAACATTTACAATTTAAGGGCTTTTAGACTTATTAGAATTAAAGATTGACCTCATTGAGTCCCTAACATCATGGAACCTTATGTTGTTGTAAGGGCAAGCCATTACACAAGACCCAGACCCTACGCATTTTATGCTTTTGAAATAACCTTTTTTTATTATTTGTGCTGGGATATCGCTAATACCCACTTCGCACGCAGTAACACAATCCTTGGTCGGACATCTATAGCATTGCATAGGGTCTGTCGCCACTATCTTAAATAATCCAATGTAACCTATTAACCCTATAAATGTGCCGGTAGTGCACCAACCGTACCTCCTGCAGGGCGACATTCCAACAAACGGTATTGATATAAAAAAAATGTACCAGAGAAGATTCCAGATTAATAGTGAGAATGCAACGGAAGGATCAAAATTTAAATGAATGAAATCTATTGAATTCAAAAAGCTTAGTATTGCACTAATTATGAAGAATAACCATGAGAATGAAATAAATAACATTGCCAAATTAGAGAATTTAGAACCCAGATTTTTCTTACTTAATTTTGTCGCATAATTCAGTGAGACCATTGACTCTCCCAATGTTCCTCCGTACATCACTGCTGAAGGGCACAGAGTACTGCAGTAACTTCTTCTTCCAAATAATAATGCAAGAACTGCATATATGGCATAAGAAAGGAGAACAGGAAGCAATACATATTTGGTAAGGGGCCCAGCAGAACCTACATTAGCCCATAAGGGGAGGTTACTCCAAGAAGGTATAAAATTAGGGCCGTAAACAGTGTATGTCAAATATGCAACTACTGCCAATGAAAGGTTTACCCTCTTTTCCTTCCATTTTATCTTTTTGATCCTGAATATTACCAATGATATCATTTCGGTTCCCATTACTAGCAGGAAGATATAAGAATTGGTTACGGTAGCGATGAACAACAACGAATCAACAGGTATTGAATTAATATTCCAATAGGGTATGTTATTTTCTATCAAATAAACTAAAGCATCTATTCCAGTTCCTTGCACTGTAAAAAGCCCAGTCACAATATCTAAAGAAGCAGATAAATATACTTCAGCTAAAAAACTTGATAATAAAAGATAGAATAACCATAATCTTCTTTTTCCCCATGATATGGATAATCCTGCACCATATTCTTTGAATATTAAATATAGGAATATTATCATGAAAATTACCATTACAGCTGAGAAAACCATAAAGCCTAAAGGAAAAATCATTCCGGTGGAGTAATAAATAAAAATACCAATTGCAGATAGAAGCATCATAGTGAATGAAAAATCTATAATTTTCTTCGTTCTTGTTAATATACTATTCCTATTGGATGCAACTATCTCAAATTCTAATGCCATAGTGATTATCATTAAAATAGTATCCGCAAGCAAAAACCATCCCTGTAAAGGCTTGGAGGTTATAGGAAGAATTAACATCATGAGGGCTGAGGTGAGCAGTGAAATCCTTTCCAAAAAAGTTAATTTCTTTAATATGGGACCCAGGAGCATTTCACCCGCCATCGGTATTATGAAATATGGCGATCCAACTGAGATAATCAAAGAATTTAAGTTTAGCTTTGACCCTCCCAGTTCAAGAATATCAATTGACATAAAGAGCTCAGCCACTACGATTAATGCTGAAAAATAGAGTATCATGTAGTTCCTGTGCCATGGATCTTTATTGTTGATAAAAATGAGTAGAACTATATAAGAAAACATTGGAAACATTACTAGATTTATTAAGGCAACAGAATAAAGAAATGTCATCGGGGTGGAAAGGTACCATGCCAAGGACACATACATATCCAACATCATAAACAACAAAAAATTAAAAATAGAATAACCGACCGCATTTAACCTACCATATACGTGGAGATATTCAAAACTGAGGGTGATTGCCATCATGCTGGAAACCAAGAGGACGTCAATGATCAGATCGTTCATAGCTTGATTTCACCTCATGTAGGTACTAAAATCGAAGATAGTGGTGGTGACAGAGCAGTAATAAGTGGGAAATAAGCCCATATTGCATAATGGATAATTATGGACGGATAAAGGCTCTTAAACTTTAAATCTAGAAGTGAGTACATTAATCCCATTGAAAACACGGACATAATCATTATTAAGTTGTAAGGATAGGGAAATGCTCTAAAATTATTTAATACCACAAATCTTGAATAATATATACTATAAATCGTTGACGTTATGATACTGTTTTCAGCGATTCCTCGCCTTTTAATCATATTAGATAATAACCCCCTAAATATTGTTTCTTCGAAGAGTGCCGGGTAGAGAAGTGAAAAAATAGAAGTTGAAACCCAATCACCATTTTTGCTAATTTCTAGAATAAATGGTGTGATAACAAAAAACATTATTAAAATAGTCATTAAAGTAAAGTCTTTGAACATGCCCTTAAAATCAATGATAAAAAAAGGAAAAGCAAACAAAAATA
This sequence comes from Methanobacteriota archaeon, assembly GCA_017857235.1. Lineage (GTDB taxonomy): Archaea > Thermoplasmatota > Thermoplasmata > Thermoplasmatales > JAFMDN01. The sequence goes on along the minus strand of JAFMDN010000028.1, from coordinate 7,276 downwards.
AGAGAAGGGAAAAATAAAAAAGATATTGACTAGGATAAAAGGTAAAGATTGACTGACCTAAGACGGAAAATAACATAAGTATTCTATAAGTCGATTTTAATGGAACCTTATACATTTAAGACTACTAAAAAGATTAAAATATAATTAATTATTGTTTAGACAATGGATCAAGAGGTTGATAATGGCAGAAGAAATTTTCTCAAGGGTCTAGTATTACTCTCTACTCTTGCGGTAGCAGGAATGGGATTAAATACAGCCCTAAGAGTTTTATCTCCACCGCCACTTGGAATTTCTTCATTTCCAACGTTGAAATTAGTAGATAGTAACGGAAACCCAATTAAAGCATCATCTATACCTTTGAACAGTCCTAGTGCATTACAATTTGACTATCCCCTGCAAAACACACCAAATTTTCTGCTTAATATTGGTGATAGCAATGGAAATCCAATAAAGATAGAATCCGTGGAAGTATTAATTCCAGCGACAGGCGAGAAATATCTGTCATTACCAGGGGTAGGACCTAATGGAAGTATTGTCGCCTACAATGCAATATGCCAGCACTTAGGTTGTATTTTTCCAGAATTAAGATTTTATCCAGCGGGGGTGGAATCAGTAAACATTCAAGGTCAGCAGCTTACCAATGTTATACATTGCCTATGTCATGGAAGTACTTATGATCCCGTGAAAGGGGCTTCAGTAGTTACTGGTCCAACAACACATCCATTGCCACAGGTAAAACTCCTATGGGATTCTAGCACAGATGAGTTATACGCCAGTTTAATGATTGGCCCGGTTATTTATGGAAGGCAGTCAGATCTTGTGGGTGAGGAACCCATTTCAGGCGATACCACCACAGTTGTTAATGTCGGAAATCCATTTATTTCTTAAAAGGTGATATAATATGAGATTTGACATTAGAAAGTGGGTTGAAGAAAGAATACATTTTAATGAATTGCCTCTTAAACCAAGTCCTGATTATATGAGGAAATGGGGAGGTAAATGGTATTGGACAGGCGGGTTGATAACAATTGCTTTCTTCTATGAAATTATAACGGGACTTATATTGCTGTTATATTACAATCCTTCTGATCCTTATGGTGCAACCCAATATATTTTGACACAATTACCGTACGGTTCTCTTTTGCTTTCAACACACTTATATGGAGCATACGCAATGATAATTCTAGTTTATGTACACATGTTCAGGAATTATTTTGTTGGAGCCTATAAAAAACCGAGAGAACTTCAATGGGTTACAGGTGTAATATTACTTGCCTTAACTTTAGGTGTGGGTTATTTTGGTTATTCTCTAACCGGAGACGTTCTATCTTATGATGCACAGGATGTAGGGGAAGGAATAGCGGGCTCTATTCCATATATAGGTAATTGGCTAGTGAACATAGGTTTTGGTAACGGGACTCCAACCAGCCTGTTTTCAAGATTCCTAGGTTGGCACATTATCTTTGCTGGCCTTATATTCCTTCTTTTTGGTGTACATTTCTTTATGGCAGAATCTAATGGAATGATGCCAAGGGGTAAGGATGTTAATTATAAAGCACCAGCAATTATAAAAGACTATTCAAGTGCAAAACCATGGTATCCATATAATTTCTTGTACATGATAGAACTGGGTTTATTTGCAATTGGTTTTATAATATTTGTTCCAAGCTTTTTAGGCTTAATACCTAATATTCCAGTGCTTCTTTCCCCCTTCCCTGGCCCTGCCCCAACAAATATTCTAGCTTCAACAATTCCACCGTATCCTCCATGGTTTTTATTGTTCATTTACAAAGCTGTTGACTTTGGATTCTTCGCTTATTCTCCAATTGGGGCATTGGAAGCATCCATTATATTTGGATTGATACCTCTTGTTTATTTATTATTGGTTCCATTCCTGGATAGATCAGATTCAACGCACCCTCTTGATAGGCCATTTTTTACATCAGTGGGAATTCTGAGCATTGTATATTTAATAATACTGAGCTTGTGGGGTGCATTTACCCCTGGAATCATTATCCCTCCATCACAGGTTTTTGCAGTTCTTGTACCACCAGCCGTTATAGTTTTCGCTAGCGTTTATCTAATATCAAAAGTATGGAAAAACGGAGGTTTCATTAAAGCTGAGAAAACTATGCCACTTTCCATCATAGTTTATGCAATTATCGGTTCTCTAGTCTTCTACCTCGCATCAAAGGGAATTTCTCTATTACTTCATGGAATAAGTATCACTTCTTTGCTCTATACAGGTAGTTCTTTGCTAGCTGCACCAATATCCATAATGGGAATCAGTAAATCAATTGATAAGGTTGCGGATAAGAAGATGAAAAGTTTCGGATGGGGTTCAATAATTGCTATCCTAGTTTTAACAATTATTGTTTGGATTCTAGCATACTTTGCTTTTAAAATGAATCCAACATCTCAGGCACAGCTTTTCGGAATGATTCTCGGAACTGCTTTTATCCTTACGGGAACAGTAGTTGCGATATATAGGAGAGCAGTTTATGGTGAATAAAAAATTAATTTTTTTTTTAAAATTTATGCATGAGCCAATTGGCTCACGGATGTGAATTCTTTTCTAGTTTCCAATCCGTATCTCTTAACCTTTTCAATATCAACTCCTTTCTTCTTCGCTATGTTTTCAACAACCTTCATCATGAGGAATCCTCCCATTGATATTATGGAACCAGTACCCGCTCTTACAAAGAAATTGCCAGCACCTTCATCGTATCCTCTCCTCGCTGCCATCCTTGCCAGATGTCTATATGATGCATAATAAACGGCAAGTTGTGCTTCATTCAAAAGATCCATACTTAGTTTTTTGGCTGTTATTCTTCCCATAGGTACATTTTGCAATGGCGTTACCGTAAATTCGAAATCCCTACCGCTATCTATCTTGGAGTATGAAAGCCTGTTGATCATTGCAACTGTGTCCCATAAGTCTTCTGGTGTTTCATCAGGCTGGCCAACCTGAAGGGTAAAGGCACTCCTCCAATAATACTTTGTTTCGTTATATACTCCCTGCCATACGATTTCTTCCCATGACCCGTCCACGCCTATTCTAAGTGGCATGGTTTTATTTGGCATATGTTTCTTTGCCAGTATTTCAGAACCTGTTTCTAAACCTGTCTGTATTCCAATCCAATTATCAGGGCCTGCCCTCATGATCTTTGAAAGTTTCTCCAAAAGTTCGGGATATGCAGAAGGTATCGAAATTCTACCGTGAGTGGGGTTTGTACCAGTTACGCCTGGTTTGTCCATAATATTCTTAAAAAGACCTATTAATTCGTCTTCATTGGGCCTGAAGAAATTATCATGTTTATATCCCCATATATCATCCGAATGGACCCATACATGGGTTATTCCTCCAAGCTTCAGATTGACTTCTATTTCCCTATCAATCATTTCTTTTGTATAATATCTTAGGGGTCTGAGCGTAACCTCACAAAAGTCACATCCTATACCGCAGCCCCTCATGACCTCGATCATACCCTTTACGCTTGGGTTAACGATTGTAGGTATCTCTTCAAGCTTGGGATATAATTTACCCGTCATAGCTCTTGAGATTATTTTATCATCGCTTTTCAGATTTCTCCTAAATTTATCGTCATAATACATGTAACCTCTAAAGAATTTACTTGAATCTATATTATCCTCAGCGACCTGTTGGAATAAATCCCCTACAATATCATCCGCTTCACCCATAAATGCATAATCTATGTTCTCCCTGTCTAACTCATCTCTCATTTGCGTAAATTCCAAAACACCTGGACCTCCAACAAGTAACTTAGCTTTTTTCCCTCTCCTGGCATTATTTATCCTTGTTATAAGTTCTTCCCATTCCTTCCGAACCCATGCATATGGTTCTCCTCCAAATAGTACATAATAAGACATTGTGGTCGGCCCAAGGCCCAATGGATCCATTGTGGAAACTCCAATGACCTCAGTATCGTCTTTAATTGCATCTTCAATAAAATCTGGATGAGCAACATAAACAGTATCTTTTGAAACCTTATTCAAAAGGCCAGCTTCAATTTTTCTCAGTGCATAGGGTGCATATAATAATTCACCATTTGGTAGAGGAGGAAATGCTGGACCTTTTAGAAAGCTGTAAACTGCACCGGGGATTTTATCCACAGGTGCACATGGGAGGAAATCTAATAATGGAAACTCCCTGTATCCATGGATTAAAGTTGTATCTGAAATTAGTACATATTTTGCCATAATATCACCTTAATTACTTTTATGATATAATTTCAAATTTAAAAGTTTTATGCAAATACGATTTTATTTTTTTGGTTCTATTGCCTATTTAGTCCTCTTTTCCATTATTATAACATAATTGAAATTATTAATTTGATTTGGATCAGGCCTCAATTTTACATCATTATCTTTCCTCATTGCGAGTATAATGGATCCATCATTTTCATAATATTTATATATTTCTCCAATTTTTGCCCCAGTAAGTTCTTGGGGAATCTTCCTTTCCCTGATCCTGTAACCATCATCATCCCTTAGTAATTCATAAAATAATCTTGAGACACCTGGAGATATGGCAGCATTTACTAAAATCAATGTACTCATACTGCCTTTTATGACAACCTCATCTATACCTACCTTCTTAGCATGGACAGAATTACTCTCCATCAGCAGGGATGCTATTATATAAGCGTCCTTTTTCTCCCTTTTAATTATCAAAGCTGTTAATATGGTTCTTGCATCGATATCCATGGGATTACCCTCTTTAGAATGGGGTAAAATTATAATTTTCGAGGCGTTCTTCAAACCGGCTCTTTCAAGAGTCTCGGTATTAGTAGGGTCTCCTTTAACGAATTCATACGAACAATCCTTTAAATTTGGATCAGAATCTCCTATCAAGGCTACTTCATAGTTAGACGCATTAAGCTCCTTAATTATATAAGACAAATTTTCATCCGAATTTATAACAATTACATGATCTTTCATCTTCAATTTCACCTCACCCAATTTTTTTGCAAGTTTTGCATCCATTAAATTGGCAGCAAGACTTGCTGTAAAATAGCCAAGACTTCCGATACCGAATATCATTATGAATATAGCATTAAGCCTTCCATAAAAACCTACAACTGGTGTATCTCCATAACCTACGGTAGTTACAGTCTGCATTACCCACCATAATGAGTCAAATAACGTTTTAATTCCTGAACCAGGCAGGTTTCGTTCTAAATAATATTCAGATATGGTACCATATATAATTACACCTAATGCTACCGCAGCTGCCCTATACAAGGATTCTTTAAGTAATTCCTTAAACTTTCTTATAAAGATGAATATTGGTATCAATTCGTTTCATTATATTATCCGAGAATAAATATTCTATTTACATTCATCTAGAGCTTCTTCCATAAGTTTCATTAATGATATTGATACATCGTGGGATATTTTAGTTGCCGGTCCTGAATAAGTTATTTCTGGATCTAACTTACCGGATACAAGTGCCATCACATCTGTAAATGTACCGGTTGCAGGCAAATCAGATTTGGAGCTCTTAATGCTATGTGTTAACATGAAATAAGCTTTCAATTCAACAAGAGATTTATAAAGATCCATTAAAGATATTGATGTGAATTTATTCTTTAGTATCACAATTATGTTTATGGTTCCAAATCCAGGAAAGCCAAAATCGTCAAGTGGATTTGAGGAATTATCCAGACCCATTGAAAGAAAGATATGAGAAAATTGAGTGCTCATATAATGAAAATTTTGAGGGAGAACGGCAGTCATAAGCGTCACTGTTTCGCTTGGTAATGATTTATTGCGCAAAATATTCTCTATGTATTCAAATGGGTTTCCTCCACAATCCTTTTTTCCATTCAAAGAATGATTAATGAGGGTAGAAGAATAAGTCATTCCTCCATTAAAGAAAGCATTACTTATTATTAGAGATCTAGGAAATTTTATTATTAGAGTGTCATCATCTAAATTGGCTGAAAAATTATCTCCAATTATAATATCTTCACTTTTAATTTTCATCCCTTAATGCCTCCAATATTTGAAATTGCTATTCCCATAATTATTAAAACACCACCTAATAATAATAAAGATGTTAATGGTTCGCCTATCATAATTGTTGCTGAAAAAACAGTTATGAATGGAGTTATGTATAGAGTAACACCAGCAATTGACGGTTTCACAAATTTTAAACCATCAAACCATAAAATATAACCTAAAAAAGTTGCACCTACACCTAAGAACAATATTGAAATTATGAAGGAAGTGCTACCGTGTATTAAAGAATTTAATGATGAGAACCCGGCAAATGGGAAAAGGAATAATGTCCCTAAAATTGAAGATATAGATGTTACGTGCAGTGAGTCATGTTTTGTTAGTATATTCTTACCAGCTATGGTGTAAATAGCCCATGATATAGCAGCAAATATTATGAGAGCTACATAAAATAGCTTTCCAGTGCCGATATCTGAAGGTTGGATGAGTACTATCAAACCTATTGTAGACAATGCAATTCCAGAAATTGGAAAAATTCCAAGTTTTTCATCATGCATAGCCAAGGATAATGCATATATAAAAATCGGCTCTGTGGACACAATAAAGCTGGATACTCCAGCACTTACCCCACTTTCTCCCATAATAAATAAGGTTTGATAGAGAAATACTCCTGTTGCACCAAGTATAATTAAAGTAAATATCTCTTTGAAAGTGTACTTCTCCTTTTTTATGAATATAATGGGAATGAAAAATATTGATGCTACAAAAAACCTTAAAAACGCAACATCAAAGGAGTTTACATATTCAAGTGCAATTTTCAATACAGTATAAGTAATTCCCCAAATTACAGATGTGATCAAAAGCTCAATAAACCCAATGAAAGTTCTCTGCATTCATATGTAATTACTTCTTAAATAAAAATCTAAGTGGATGAAACATACATTGACTCACGGATGAATTATGATTATATGTTTTTATGAATTAAATGATATCAGGATTAGTTTATCTTAATAGAACGCACTGACTGAAATGCAAATTATACATATAACATTCAAATTAATTGTGGAGATCATTCCATAGATAAAAGTCTAGAGCATATCAATCTCATTATTGTGTATCGCATAATTATCCTAGTACCCACTTAATTTCCACCAATTCTCTCGAGCAATCAGCTTAATATATACAAAAGGCTAGCTCTGCCGCAATGATGGATTTTCGTTAATACTTAAGAGAATAATCTAATATCTGAATTAGATATCGATTAGTCATCGATGAGGTATCCTGTAGTACCCCC
>JAFMDN010000052.1 GCA_017857235.1 Methanobacteriota archaeon | reverse complement strand
CTTCATCCATATATGCCGTTATTGCATCCCGCACAATGTCGGATAGCGTTGTCTCCCGTTCTTTTGCCTTTTGCAATACCCAGTCGGCAATATTGCCGTCTAGGCGTATTGTTATTCTTTTTTCAGTCATTTCCATCCCCCATATATGTTATGACATACAGGGATATAAATGTTTCCATTGTATCGGACATAAACAAACTCTTTAGTCTTCTTTTTGTTTTCAGTAATCTTACTAGTAAGGTACTAACTTGCCTATGTCAATCTCCATGAACTGAACGGACATATTCGATATTTTGTTTACTTTTATTAGTGTAAAAATGAACCCTTACTAGTAATCTTACCAGTAAGCTTACTGGTAAGCTTACCAATAGCTCTTGGAGATATTGGATAATCCTAATTCCCCAAACATTAGTAAGGTTATTGGTAAGGCTAGTAAGGTTATTGGTAAGGTTTTCAAAAATTTTCATAAGACTGTTCTGAGAAATGCGAATTTTACATATTCCTTACCATTACTAGTAAGCTTACCAATAATTTTTATTTTTAGAGTAAGATTACTGGTAAGCTTACTAGTAAGATTACCAATATACCGAAAGTATTTTAATTAATGCTTGAATATACATTTATGCCTAAAAAGAATGAACGCTCAGATGAAGAATTACTGCCCATAGTAAAAGAAATGTTGGAGCTCGGTAAATCAATGGAGGATATCAGAAAAGAACTCGGCATTGGAATGAAAAGGCTTTACAGATTGGTTGATATGATCGAATCAGAACAAGAGCCCTCGGAACCTCAAGAAGAAATAGAGATACCTGAGCCAATCGAACAAGATGTTATCGATAACACAGTAAAGAAAGCAACAACGAAGATTGTAGAGAACCTCTCTGAAAAATATTCGAAGGAATATGTAGGATCCATGAAGGCTGCGGCTATCTTAAAGGAACTCGAAACAAGATATAGGCTAACGGTAGAGTCCTGGGGGTTTACATGGGAAGACTTTGTGAAAGAAGCGATTGAATTCGCTTTCAACAAGTATAACGATTATATCAGGCTTCAATATATATTAGATATTATGAAAACGGGGGTTGAGGTAAGATGACCGAAGAAACAAAGAAAAATGATGAGAAACCATCCCTTTCTTTTGCTGATCAGGCTCTCGCAAGTATGATGGCTCGATTCGCTAATCTTGACAAAATGAAAAAGGATGAAATGGACGAAATGATGGATAAGATTATGAAAATCTGGACATTCAAACTTTTCTCAAAAGCAATTGCTGAGGACAACGATGGGAAGAAATCAGAAGTGGACGAATACTATAGAAGGCAACTTGATGAGATAAGTAGAAAATACGAAGAAGTTCTAAGAAAACTCGAAATGAAGGAACAGGAAGAAATGCAGGACAGGAAGTTAGAAAAAGTCTCAAATTCCTTGAAGGAAGAAATCAAGCCCATTAAGGATACAATCGAAAAAATAAAGAGCGAAGCCGAGAAACAACCAGACCCAACAGTACTTGAAATGCGAGAGAAGATAGACAGGCTTGAACAAATGCTTGCTGAAATGGACAGAAAGAAGGACCAGGATAGCTATGCAAGCTTAAGGTCAGAACTCAAGGCTGAACTTGCTAAATTTGAATCCCAAATTGAAAACCTGCAGAATGCACGTGATAGGGGAGATCCGATAGACCAACTGCTTGCACAAATGGAAAGGTTAGAACAAACAAAGCAAAAGCTCGGAAGACTGCTTGGTATTTCACCCAAAGAAGTAAGCGAGATGACACCAACACAAATCATAGACACAATAGCCCAGAAGGGACCTGAACTGCTGAACTCTGCAAGAACAATGTACGATATCGTGAAAGGTAAAGAATTGACCGATGAAAATCCTGAACCAGTGATACCGCAGACAACTGCACCCGTGATGGGACCATCAACACCTAAGTTAGCACCTGACCTGCAGGAATTCATAAATGAAGGTCATGAAGAATGGATTGACCCAAACGATAAATCCAAGGGCAAAGTATGGGTATCTAAATACGGAATACCCATTCAAACCGCAACAGGAGAACTGATGAATAGGGAAGATGTAGAGAAATACGGAATGGTATATCCCGATGACCTCAGGAACCTGAAGAAACAAATGGAAGAAGCTATTAAGCAAGAACAGGAGAAAGTCCCGCCCCCACCGCCTCCACCACCACCTGAACCTCAACAGAAAACTACATCAGAAACAGAGGTAAAACCTACAGAAAAGAAAAAGGAAGAACACAAGGAGGAAAAAGAAATTGAAATAACAGATGAGATGTTGAAAGCAGCTTCAAACCCAGCGGAATGAGACTATGGGTACAATGGATGCCATTAATCGTGCTTTAGATACATTTCTCGCTGCATTCAGTCCTTCCGAAAAGAATCTACAGTACGTAATTAATTACTTTATTCCCTCTATAACAAAAGAAGCACTTGAGAGAAGCCTCAATGCTTACGCACTATGGCTGAAAACAAAAGATGAAAGCCTTGTTCCATACTTTGACCCTATGTATCCTTTGATGAACAACTACAGCAATTACCTTAATGGAAAAATGGAATCTGCAATCAGGACAATGGGCAGAAGGTGGTGGAAATACCTGCAGCCAGTGTTAAACGACCCGAAGAAAATCGCAGATATGATAGGAGAGAAGAAACCAGAGATAAAACAGATGTTATCGGGCACCGTGGGGCAGCTTTACATGCAATACTATGCAAAGAGGCTAACAGACTTTTTCTATATCTGGCTCTGGAAATTTCCAAGATGGCATAATGGCTGTGGAGGGCTAATCCGATACGGTCTTATCTCTCAAAAGGGAAACCTGTGGGGGCTATACTGCAGGAAATGCAAGACAATTATACCTTTAGATCAATTTGAAGAACTCACATACATGAAAAAATGAGCCCTCAGGAGTATAACGGAAATCTTTTCAATCTATTTTTAATATCACTCATACCTCTGCAGGTATCTCTCCAGATAAATGTCGCTCCTCGAACTGCCCTCATTCATAAAGAAGACAAAGACGCTCTTTTTGACCTTTACGATTTCGCAACAAAAGACAGGTATGTGCGGATAGAAATATCATATACTGGAGAATATAAAGAGAAGGCAGTAGCCGCAAGGTTTGATAATCCATTCAAGCGTGTTTATAGCTACGATGATATTTTTAGTACTGTTGCTGCATTTTCAGTATTTTTTGACCTAAACTTTTAATATCACTTTTTTATATTATAATTGTGGCTAACCGAGACATACATAACAGGATAGCGAAGATGATACTGCCATTCTTAGATTACAGGACTATCGATAATGTCAATAAGGTCACAGATGAACCCGTGAAATGGCTGGGACCACAGCATAGAATAACAAGGCATTCTTCTAACCCGTTGTTACTTGATTCTTTGCTCGTTAGTAGAGGTGATTGGAGAAGGGAGGCAGTAAG
>JAFMDN010000027.1 GCA_017857235.1 Methanobacteriota archaeon | reverse complement strand
TATAACTGAATAAATTGTTGCTCTCGGAATATCTCTTTGCGGATTCTTTGCTTCTCCACCAAACTCAAGCGCTTGCCTGAATCCAAGATAAGAGAATACAATTCCACCTGCGGGTATCGCATAGAATACATCGTTCCATCCATAAGGCGCAAATCCAGTTATAGTGAAATTACTCTTCTGGAATATAGCAAATAATAGCAGGAATGTCAATGTAGGGATTATGAACTTCCACCATGTAGCAACTGTATTAAATTTCCCAAGAAACTTTATACCAGCGTAATTTAAGAAGAAGAAGGCGACAAGAAGTATCATTCCTATGAATATACCAAAACCAGTAAGTATGTATACAGGGTGAGTACCTGCAGGTGTTGTAACTGTTACTGTATAAAAGAGATTTGGTATGTAAACCGAAGCGTAACTTAGAACTGCCTCTGCTTCGACTGTAGGTACAGTTACCGCTGACAGCAAGTATGCCCATGAAAGTATGAAACCAGCATAAGAACCGTAAGCTAAGTGTGGATATCTGACTATTGAACCGGATTTAGGTATTGCACCAGCTATTTCAGCAAAAACAAGAGCTATGAATAATACAATAATTCCGCCAATTATCCACGAAAATATGGAAGCTGGACCTGCTATACTAGCTCCTCCTGCCACACCAAGCAGCCACCCAGAACCTATTATTCCTCCCATAGAGAGGAAGAAAAGGTCCTGCAGAGTGAGGGCCTTTCTCAATTTCTTGTCTGATTTCTGAGCTATACGCTCCGCAACTTCCTCAATAGGTTTTTCTTCGGTCAATAGAACACCTCAAAATGATAATTGTACACATGTTATATAAATTTTTTCGAGAAAATAGACTTCAATTTAAACAAAATATAGTTCTTATACAAATCTTTTGCTTATTTTTTTAAAAAATTACCAATTACATAGACATTAAAATTATGGTTAATCGCATCAAGAATTTGGTGCAAATGAACTAGCACATAAAAAATAAATTATTGTGTTATCTACTAAATCATGGTAGTTGTTATTGATGGAAACAGCCTCAATTTAGAGGATTTCATCAGGGTTGCAATTTATAATGAAAAAGTAGAATTAAGCAATGAAGCGAGAAAAACAGTTATAGAAAATAGGAAAAAGGTTGAACTGATGATTTCTAAGGGAGAACCAATATATGGTATCAACACCGGATTTGGGGAACTGGTTAATTTAAGGATAGATGAAATTAAAGAAAGAGAGCTCCAAATTAATCTATTGCGATCGCATTCAACTGGCTATGGTGAGCCACTTAAACGTGAATTTGTAAGGGGAATAATTTTATCTAGGGCTAATGCACTTGCTAAAGGTTACTCGGGAGTTACTCCGGAATTAATTGACTTGCTTATTGAATTTTTAAACAAAGACATCATCCCATATATTCCAGAAAAGGGTAGCGTAGGAGCATCCGGTGATCTATCACCATTAGCACATCTGGCGCTAGTTCTGATAGGTGAATGGAAGATTATAGATCAAGGTAGAATAAGAAACACTTCACAGGTATTTAAAGAAAGAGGCATAAAACCTTTGGAATTAAAAGAAAAGGAGGGGCTATCACTAATAAATGGAACTTCCTATATGCTGTCTCTTATGGCAATCGCATATTGGTATGCGGAATTAGCCATCAGGAACTCATATATCTCTACTGCCTGGTCGTTTAGTACCCTAAAAGCAACAGACAAAGCTTTGAGTTTAGAACTTGCTAAAGCGAGGAATTTTCCGGAACTCATTAAAGTCTCTGAAGTTATAGCAAAAATTACAAATGATAATGATGGGGTAATTTGGGGAAGAAAAACAAAGGTACAAGATGCTTATTCTTTGAGATGTGCTCCAACAGTTCTGGCATCAGTGCTGAATACTATGAAATTTGTTAAAGAAACATTGGAAAGAGAGCTAAATGCAGCTACTGACAACCCGTTAATATTCAATGAACCAATATCTGGGTGCAATTTTCACGGTGAACCCATAGCATTGGCAGCAGATTATTTAGCTATAGCTCTAACAGATTTAGGGAATATAATAGAAAGAAGAATATTCAGGATCCTTGATTCAAAATTATCAGGATTAAATCCATTTCTTGCCAACAATCCAGGTCTAGAATCAGGCCTGATGATATCTCAATATGTGGCAGCAGCTCTATGTAACGAAAATAAAGTTCTTGCAACTCCTTCTTCTATTGATAACATTCCTACGTCAGCCAACCAAGAGGATCACGTATCTATGGGAGCTACCAGCGCCAGGAAATTGAATCAAATAGTGGATAACCTAATAGGTATAATATCAATAGAATTACTCGTAAACTACAAGGCCTCCTTAATGTACGGAATTTCAGGAAAATATCTCACAATGGTTTTCGAGGAACTTAGAGGAAAATTAGGAGATTTTAAAGGTGATGTTGCGTTAACACCTTATATCGAAAAAATTTCCATGATGATTAAAAATGGTGAATTAATAAGCCATTTTGGAAATTTATTTAATATTTAAGGTTTCATTTCTTTTTTCCTCGAGCAGATAGCAAACTCATCTCCATCAAAGAATACTTCTCTATCCGGATATTCCCTCTTATATTTTTCAACAAGCTCCATTATTTCCTTTACCGTTAACTGTGTATTTCTTCCTATCTTTTTATGGACTATTTTATCATCTATGGAATCCATTTTCTATTACCAATATTGGGTTATTATTTATATTTTAGCTATTTTTCAATTTAATTATAGCATCTTCCAAGTTCATACTGAACTGTTCTCCCGTGATTAGGTCTCGAATGCTTATGATTTTATTAGTAAACTCCCTTTCTCCTAGAATTATACTATATTTGAAGCCCATTTTAGCAGCATATTCTATCTGCTTTCCCAAGTTTCTTTCTGTTACATTTAAATCTACCATAATTCCACTTTCTCTCAATTTTTTAGATACATAATAAGAATATTTTCTACCTTTATCATCAGCAATGGATATGAAAACCCTTTTCTTTTCCTTTTCATACCAAAGTCCTTCCCTTTTCAATAAGTTCTCTACTACTGCATCTCCCATTCCAAAACCAACAGCAGGAGTATAATCACCGTTCATTTGGCTTATAATATTATCATACCTCCCTCCACCCATTATAGCACGCATTTTTTCATCTAAATCCCAAATCTCAAAAACCGTGCTTGTATAGTAGGCCAAGCCCCTTACTATTTTAAGGTCTATTTCTATTTTAATAGTGCCATATTCATTAAATTCATCCATAATTTTAATCAACCTATCCAAATTTGGTGATTTCAATTCTTCTATTATCTTACCCGTTACTATTAATTCCAGGTTTTCTTTAGAAATTCCTATCTCACTAATTAGGCTGTCTTTTTCTTTGTCACTTATCTTTATCCATCTATCCAAGAGATAATACAATGAATCTTTTTTCTCTATATTCAGATACTTAATAATATCGTCTAGCAAAGTCCTGGAACTCATTTTTAGTTTTACCTTGTTTCCTAAGCCAAGACCCTTCATAATAGAACCAGCAAGATTAAGAACTTCAACATCAGCATGCAAGCTGTCAGAACCCAAAATATCAGCATTCAACTGATAGAACTCTCTAAATCTTCCAGACTGTGGCTCTTCATATCTCCAAAATTTTGCAAGGGTATACCATTTCAAGGGTTTTATCAGATCTTTACGAGAAGCAACCATTCTAGCCAGTGTTGGAGTAAACTCCGGGACCAATGTTACCTCCCTTCCACCCTTATCAATAAAATTAAACATCTGACCCATTATTTCTTCCCCAGACTTATGGGCATAGAGATCTACGCTTTCAATAGAAGGGCCATCTACTTCCCTGAATCCAAATCTCCTGCATTCCTCCATCATGGTCTCGAAAATTTCCCTCCTTATTTCCTGATCTTCAGGATAGAAATCCCTAAAGCCCCTCAATTTTTCAGGCATCAAGGTATAAAATATTATTAAATTTAAAATTAATGAATTAATTTATTTCATTAATTCAATCAAATTTTTGTTTATTGCATCAATAAATTCTTCAGTGTATACAAACTTGTCAGAAGGGGGATCCATAATCCTTGCTACGTCTTGGGTAACAATTCCATCTTTGTCTATGGTTTTAATCACAGCCATTTCTAATTTGTTAGAAAATTCCACAAGCTCAGGTGTTCCATCCAACTCTCCCCTTCTCTTTAGTGCCCTAGTCCAAGCAAATATTAATGCAGTGGGATTCGAAGAGACCCTTTCTCCCTTTATGTATTTATAATAATGTCTTTGCACGGTTCCGTGAGCAGCTTCGGAAAGATAGTATCCATGGGGTGACATAAGTTCAGACGTCATCAGAGCTAGGCTTCCTACATAAGCTGTTGAGACAAAATCTGAAAATACGTCACCATCATAATTTTTACATGCCCAGACCATACCCCCTTCACTCCTTACTATTCTGGCTACTGCATCATCAATGAGGAAGTAGCTATAGTTAATTCCTGCTTTTGCAAACATTTCTCTGTATTCCTTCTCATAAACCTCATTGAATATTTCCTTGAACCTGGCATCATAAACTTTAGATATAGTGTCTTTTGAAGCAAACCATAAATCAAGCTTCATAGCAAGAGCGTAATTAAAAGTGGCCCTGGCGAAACCGTAAATGGATTCATCTATATTATATATGGACTGTAAAACTCCTGGGCCTTTAAACTCTGGCATTTTTACCTTAATCTCATCACCCTTTTTAGTTCTAAATATTATCTCAGCGGTACCTGCTTCACTAAATCTCAGACTCGTATTGTCGTAAATGTCACCAAAAGCGTGTCTAGCTACAACAATGGGCTTTTTCCAGAATCTTACAGCAGGTTTAATACTGTTAAGTATTATTGGAGCCCTGAAGACTGTTCCATCTAACTCTTTCCTAATAGTAGCGTTTGGGCTAGGCCATTCTTTTTTAAGATTGTATTCTTTAATTCTTTCCTTGTTAGGGGTGATAGTTGCGCACTTAACACCGACACCCCATTTTTTAATTGCATTCGCAGCTTCATATGTAACTTTATCTTCTGTTCTGTCCCTGTTGGGTAAGCCTAAATCATAATATTCGGTTTTTAAATCCACAAATGGCAGTATTAATTTATCCTTAACCCATCTCCACATTACCCTTGTCATTTCATCTCCATCAATTTCGACCACAGGATTTTTCATTTTGATTTTTTCTGTCATGACTCTCACTTCATTATGACTTTTTTAAATAAAACATATTCCAATATTTTACTCAAGCAAAATTTTAAAGTTATTCTTCCTCAAATCTTAAGGACATTTTATTTGCCACAGTTTCTATATTTCGAAGAATGGAATTTTCTATGGACTTACCTGCTCCGTATTTTAAATTAAATATGCCTTTACCACCACCAAGTGAAACAACTTCAATCCTCTGGGAATTTTCATTGGTCTCTATCAAAAGAACTACTCCTACATAATCTCCTGTTCTGAACATAAATTTAGATCCAGCCAATAAATTTATGGACTTCTCTGCACTTTTATATTCTTTTTCAAATTCTATTTCATCCACTATCGCATTAAAAATTTCCCTCAATTTCGGAATGCCGATCTTCCCACTTATTGTTAGTGTTCTCAATGAAACTTTATATTGTAATGATTGAAAAATTTTCCTCGCTTTAAGAAGAGTGAAAGAAGATTGAATCCATAAATTACTATTTTGGGAGGTCAATATCTAGATAGAAGTAAATATCCAATATTATACTGGATAAAATTACAAATTTACCCAAAAGTTGCAAAATTTTATATATATAGGGTATATAAAGTTCGATAATTATGTCAGAGGAAGAGGAAATTGCAATAGAGAATATTGTGGCATCAACATCATTGGCAGATAAGCTTGATTTAAGTAAAATAGCACTTGCGTTGGAAGGGTCTGAGTATGAACCCGAACAGTTTCCGGGATTAATTTACAGGCTGCAGGAACCAAAAACAGCAGTTCTAATATTTAGGTCAGGGAAGGTTAACTGTACAGGGGCTAAGACTATAGATGCAGTCAATCAGACCATTAGGACTATCGTTGATAAATTGAAAAAGGCCGGAATTAATGTGAACAATAATCCCGAAATTGTAGTTCAGAATATAGTTGCTGTATACGATCTAAAGATGCAATTAAACCTCACAAACATAGCAATGTCTCTGGGTTTGGAGAATGTAGAGTATGAACCCGAACAGTTCCCGGGATTAGTTTATAGAATAGAAGAGCCAAAGGTTGTTCTCCTACTATTTGGATCTGGAAAAGTGGTTTGCACAGGTGCAAAAGAAAAAGGAGAAATAGTTCAGGCTGTTAAAATACTGAAGAAAGATTTAGAAAAAATAACAACAATTAAATGACTGTAAAATCAAAGGTTGGACGCAGACGATATTTGTATGTCCAACCATTAAATTTCTTTTTGCTTAAAAGTTTATTAGGAAAATATGAAGGTAGAATCGTCAGATACAAGGGCATAGATTTTTTAGCAGTTAAACATTTCAATCTGGAGAAATTAAAAAAGGACCTCGATAAAAATGGTATTAGAGTTTTAAAGGTTAGTGGCACTTTGAAATCACTTTATGAAAAATTAGGGTTCAATAGATTCTAATTCTTCAAAAATATCCCCAAACCTTTCCTTCATTTTATTCTTAAATTTCTCGTCTTTGGCTGAAATCGATGCAATGATAGGTAGGATATTTAATGAAACGAAATTTGAAGATTTGTGTACATACCTACCCCCCATTGCAGAAATGTTCCTCCTTATGTTTCTGCTTGTTCTTAATTCAGCCATTTTCCTAATTAAATTTGGGTAAGAAAATCTATAATTTTTGTTAGGTGGCAATTTCATTGTGGAAATTGATGAAATAAGGTCATTGGCATATCCCCACATTGCATAATTGTTCCTGCTTAAGACCCTTCCCAAGAAAACATCGGCTTTTGCTAGCCTTTCCAAAGCTTCATGAAATTTCATCTTGTCATCATTTAGTTTGAATATATTTTCAATAAAGAAGAGAATAAGATTGTTTGGATCCTCCCCCAAATTTATCATTCCAATCTTTATTTCCTGAAAATCTCTTCTTCCAAAGATAGCATCATTTATTAATGAATATATATTTTCAGTCTGATCCCTCGTTTCACCTCTGAAATTTGCATTGAAACCTTCAAGGTCATTTATCGCTGCTCTCATATCGCCATTAGCCCTTTCTGCGATGTCCTTTAATACATCATCTGGGCAATTCATATTTTCTTTAAAGCATATCTCTTTCAACGTTGAATAAATCTGAGTGGACCTGTACCTCTGAAAGTTCACTTCAAGGCATTTATCTGCAATCTGTCTACCTGTTGTACTGCTTTTTAGCTGGTATGGATCGTTTGCTATTAGTACTACTGGATTTTGAGTGCTGTTTAATAACTGTAGAATCGCTGATTTTCCCCCTGTATCATAACCCTGCTCGTTTCTTTCGTAGAGTGAATCTACTTCATCAAGAACTATTAATTTCAGCCTAGAAGGATGGTCAGATAGTTGAAAGTATTGTGAGGTCAAAATAGCGGTCTGTTCCAATAACTTCTTTGATCTTACATCGGAGGCATTTAATTCATAGTATTCCCAGCCCATTTCTCTGGCAAGTGCCATTGCTGCAGACGTTTTTCCAGTTCCAGGCGGCCCGTAAATCAATAACCCGGGCTTTATAGGTTTTCCTTCCTTCCATGCCCTAGCCCATTTTCTAATTTCTTCTATTGCTTTATCCCTTTTCAGCTGATCTAGAAATTGAGGCCTGTATTTTTCGGCTAAGGGCAGATCCACAAACCATTTATGATGAAACTAATATTAACATTTTCCCATATGTAATTCCTAAGCAAATAATTTATAATGTCACTTATTTGAGAATTATGAAAGTAAATTTAAATGGAAAAATTGATGACATAAGGGCCGTATGGTATGAAAGTCCAGTAATCAAAATGATTGATCAGAGGTTGTTACCAAAGGAATTAAAAATAATTGATATAAGAAATACACAGGAACTATACAATGCAATTAAGGACATGGCAATTAGAGGAGCCCCATCAATCGGTGCTGCTGCTGCCTATGGAATAGCACAAGCTAAGGTACTTGGGGAAGATTTAGACAATGCAGCTAGACTCATAAAATCTTCACGTCCAACTGCATATGACCTTTTCTATGCAGTGGATTATGTTCTATCTCATAAAGGTCAAGAGGAAGAATATGCAAAGAAATACGTTGAATCCATTGTAGAAAAAAGCAGAAAGATTGGACTGAATGGCAACGAAGTTATAAAAAATCAAACGAGGATTCTAACTCATTGTAATGCAGGTGCTTTAGCTTCAGTAGACTATGGAACTGCATTAGCCCCTATTAGAATTGCAAAGGAAACTGGAAAGAAACTCTTTGTCTGGGTAGACGAAACAAGGCCAAGGCTTCAGGGTGCAAAATTAACAGCATGGGAATTACTTCAGGAAGGAATCTCACATAAAATCATAGCAGATAACGCTGCTGGACTTCTTTTTTCAAGGGATCAGATCGACATGGTAATAGTAGGAGCTGATAGAATAGCTTCCAACGGTGATTTTGCAAATAAAATAGGAACCTATGAAAAGGCGGTACTGGCTCATGAACACGGGAAAGAGTTCTATGTCGCAGCTCCAATTACCACCTTTGATTTTAGTATAGAGGATGGGTCAAAAATTCCCATAGAGGAGAGGTCTGAGGATGAAGTAAAGAAGATAGGCTCCGAGTTTATTGCACCTGATGGATCAAGCGCGTACAACCCAGCATTTGATGTTACTCCCAATAAATATGTAACAGGATTCATAACAGAATATGGAATATTCAAACCAAATGAATTGAACCGGTTGAAGAAATTTTCAAAGGAATACCTAGAGCCATAGGAGGAATTATGGAAAATCCTAAAATTCTATGGAATCCATCTCGTGAATTCATAGAGCAAAGTGAATTTTTAAAATTTCAGAAGTTTATTGAAAATAAATATTCGATAGAATTTCAGGATTATGTTCAATTCAGGAGGTGGTCGGTGAAGAATTATCAAGAATTCTGGAAAGAACTATTCATATATTTTAAAATAATACATGATGGCTCCGCTGACATTGTAATTTCAAATGACTCCATGCCTTACCAGAAATGGTTTCCAAAAGTTAGGCTAAATTATGCTGAAAATATTCTGGAAAGGGAAAAAATAGCCGATTTCCCAATATATGGCTACAATGAGAACGGCTTTCAATCAAAAATCTCATCATATATGTTGAAGGGGTCCGTAGGTGCTTTAGGTAAATATCTTAAAGATAAGGGAGTTCAACCGGGAGACAGAATTGCATCTATACTACCAAATATTCCGGAAGCCATCATTGCCTCACTTGCGACATCATCCATAGGTGCAATATGGTCCAGTTCTTCACCGGACTTTGGATTACAGGGAATATTAGATAGATTTTCACAAATCGAACCAAAAATTTTGTTTGCGGTAGATTCATACCAGTATAATGGAAAGGTCTTCAGGAAAGAAGAGATGATTGACAAAATCACTGAGAAAATTAAAAGCATAAAAGAGGTAATTCTCGTAACAGATAATAATAATAGTTCAACAAGAAAATTTACAGAAATGAGTGATATATTAAAGGAGAATAAAACTCCTAGCTATGAAAGATTAAATTTCAATGATCCCCTTTGGATTTTGTATTCTTCGGGCACTACAGGCCCTCCAAAGGCTATTGTTCATGGCCACGGTAACATATTGCTAGAGCACCTTAAGTTACTGAAAATTCATTATAATTTAAATTATGGAAAAAAATTTTTCTGGTACACCACGACTGGCTGGATGATGTGGAATGTTCTGTTGTCTTCTATAGGAACTGGTGCTTCAGCAATAACTTATGATGGAAGTGCCACTTATCCTAATCCAGATTCTCTTTGGAAATTGGCAGATGAAATAGGAATATCATTCTTTGGAACCAGTGCAGCTTTTCTTACATACTGTATGAAGGAGCAACTGGATATTATTGGAAAGTACAATTTAAAAAATCTCTATGCAATTGGTTCCACAGGGTCACCATTACCTCCGGAAGCCTTCAGATATGTGTATGATAAAGTAAAAAGTGATGTTTGGCTAGCATCAATAAGCGGTGGAACAGATGTTTGTACGGCTTTTCTAGGAGGATGTCCCACCAGACCGGTTTACGAAGGTGAACTGCAATGTATAAATTTAGGTGCAGACATACATTCATATGACGATCATGGGAATGACCTAATTAATGAAACAGGTGAACTTGTGATTACAAAACCCTACATATCTATGCCAGTATTTCTTTGGAATGATTCAAACTACTCAAGATACATTGAAACATACCTGAGTAAATATCTAGGAATTTGGAATCATGGGGATTGGATAATTATAACAGAAAGGGAAACAGCAATAATTCTAGGTAGGTCAGATTCAACCCTAAAAAGAAGAGGCATAAGAATAGGGACTGCAGAGATTTATAGAGTTGTTGAGAATATTCCGGAGGTAAAGGAAAGTTTAATTATAGGTGTAGAGCTGGAAGGAGGTGACTACTATATGCCTTTATTTGTTGTGACCAAAGGCGAAGTGGATCCAGAAAAACTAAGAAATAAGATCGTAGAAACCATAAAAAAAGAATTGTCACCAAGACATATACCTGATGAGATCATATATGTGAAAGATATACCAAAGACTATAAATGGAAAGAAGATGGAAGTGCCTATTAAGAAACTTTTTATGGGTATAAGCCCCGACAAAGCACTTAACAGGTCTTCCATGGCTAATCCATCTTCTCTGGACGAATATATTGAAATAGCAGTTAATTTCAGAAATAAAATCTCCAAGCACTAATTTCAATTTGGGGGCCGTAATAATAGAATTAGAACAGTTCTTAACTGTTATATAATGGAAAATAGATATTCTAACTATGCAGTTAAGAACGAAGGCTTTTGAAGATGGCGGTGAAATACCCAGAAAATACACATGCGAAGGAGATGATGTTTCCCCCGATTTGAGTTGGACAAATTATCCAGCCGGAACAAAAACATTTGCCTTAATAATGGAAGATCCTGATGCCCCCGTGGGTATTTTCACACATTGGATAATTTATAATATTCCTCTAAATGTAACAAGTCTGAATGAAGGCTTAGAGAAAAAGGCGAATCTCATAAATGGTATTACACAAGGAAAAAATGATTTCGGGAAATTTGGTTACAACGGTCCATGCCCACCCATAGGTCATGGATACCATAGGTATTATTTTAAACTCTTTGCACTATCCACGGAACAAAAATTCAAAGAAGGATTAAAGAGAGAACAATTCTATGGTGAGATAGAGAAATATATCGTGGGTAAAACTGAAATAATGGGAAAATTCAAAAGGGAGTGAAATCAAATTATATTGCCAAGGAAATGGTGTACTATTTCTCCCACCAAGAATGTGGCAAGTATACCTATGGATATTAAAGCCAAAGAAACCAATACATCCCTTCTTAAATTTCCCCTTGAAGAAATTGAAATTACGCTGGCTGCAAGGGCATCTATTATTAATGCCAATATAATAGCAATCGCCAAAGATATGTATTTTGGTAAGAATATGAACGGAATAAGCGGAAATACTGCCCCAATGAAGTAGAAAAATGCTGTGTTGGCAGCGGCGCGTATTGAGGAATATTCATTATCTCCACCCTTTATCTGGGAAGATGCTCGTGTTGAGATAAAGGCACCTATGGTCATGGATATCATTCCGGAAATGGCAAAAATAAGACCACCTATGAATACATAAAAGTTGTTAGAGAGAACTCCAGTAAGTCCAGCAACGCCTGCTAAGACTTCGATCAATCCATCAGACATGCCATATATTGAATCCTTGGTTTTTTCAGCATTGGATGAAAATTCCTGGCTCATTTGAATAAAAGCTTGTTCATGGTTCTTTTCATCTTCTATTATATCTTGAAGCTTTAATTTAATTTCAGGATCATTGGTTTGATCAGCAAATTTTGAATAATCTTCTATGGCTTTTGCCTCCCCACCTTCTAAGAAATTTATTATAAAAGATATTCCAAAAAGATTTTTGAGGAAAATGAGGTATCTCAACCTTGTGGTACTTATTTTAGAGTCGTAGGGGACATTATATTTTTTCAGCACACTTTCCCAAAATTTTGCATGTCCGGACTCAATTTTGCTTAATTCCAGCAGTTTCTCTTTTAGATTTGGGTTTTTCTCCCTTCTAGCTAATTCTCTGTAAAAGAATGAATCAGCTAATTCTCCCTTATAAAAATCAATTATTTCCATATCTATTGCTAAATCCAAATTTATATTATAAAATCTACTGATGTTATGAAGTCTTTAACCTTCTTTCTATCTCTTTTATTAAGATCCATTTAGGCTTTTCCCATTCAACCTCATACCTCTTATATTCCTTCCAGGGGAGCCTTGGATACTTAGCAGTTGATACGCTAAAATTTAAACCCATGGATTTTAAAACTTCTTCTATTCTCTGATGATTTAGACCCTTGGCTACTCTTCTTCCATATTTCCTTGAAATTGAGGGATCAAAATATGCTTCCCAAATTATTCTTTTCATTTGTTCAATAAGACTGCATTTACATTTCCATGTTGGCCTGGCCTTGATGTGACCCTGCAAATACCTACATCTGTTTCTATGATTGCGCCTTTGGTAATAATTCCCCTTTGCGCAAAGTGAGGATCTGCTATATTTTCTTTAACATGCAAGATTTTTGCTTTAACTGTCTTTTTTTCATTGGGGATTGTAACGTTTGCATATTCCACACGCAACAGGACAACTTTTGAGTTCCCCCCCATTGTTCTAATTATTTTTCTCTTTGTTGATCCTATTGTTGTATTGGTTGGTTCCCTTCCGAGCTCGAACCTTCTCTTATGCCTTAATCTCCTAAGTATTCCGCCTGAAATCTTTACTCTAGCCCTACCCTGATATATTGCCATGCAAACACCTTAATTAGAATAGAATATTAAATTTTTATATCGAAATCATTCAGTTCTCTTTTCTATGGGGATGTATTGAAGATCCAGTTTTCCCATGTACCATTCAAGAGGCCTAAATAGCTTGTTGTTCTGCCAGTATTCCAATATGTGTGAGCCCCAACCCGATATCCTTGATGAAACAAAAATTGGTGTAAACAGTTCAGCTTCAATGTCAACAGATCTATAAAGTGGTCCAGCAAAGAAATCTATATTTGGCCAGATTCCTTTAGTATTACCCAATTTTTCTATCATAAGTTTTTCTGCTCTCAGGGCAATCTGGAGCAGCTTCCTTACCTCTTCAGTGGGTTTTTCCTGCAACCTTTTTTCCAAATACTCCCTCACAATTTTTGCTCTGGGATCGTAAACCTTGTAAACCCTGTGACCAAAGCCCATAATTCTCTGTTTACCATCCAGTGCTTCCAATATGTATTTTTCAGTGTTATCGGGTTCACCAATGGCATACATCATTTTCAGGGCAGCTTCATCTGCACCACCATGCAAAGGACCCTTTAATGTAGAGATACCTGAGATAACTGATGAATAAACATCTGCCAAGGTTGAAGCGGTCACAAGGGATGCGAAAGTGGATGCATTGGTACTATGCTCTGCGTGCAATATGAACATTAAATCAATAATTTTCCTGTCGGAATCATTGGGCTTCTTTCCGTGCAGCATGTATAGGAAGTTCTGGGCATGATCCAATTTTTCATCTGGTTCAATATAATCGTAACCCTTTCTGATTCTGCCTATTGCAGCAGTTAATGATGAAAGTTTTGCTATTAAGGTTATGATTTTATCTTCATTTAAGGCCATATCTCTTGTCATAACCTGATTATCATACATGGATAACATTGAGGTCACAGTTCTAAGTACATCCATAGGATGAGCTCTCTTTGACATGGTTTTTATGACCGCTAAAACTTCGTCAGGAATATCCCTCCTGCTTCTCAATTTTTCTTGAAATTTTTCTAAATTTTCCTTTGTAGGTAATTTTCCATATAGGAGTAGATATGAAACTTCCTCAAAATTAGAATATTTAGCTAAATCCTCAATTTTATAACCCCTGTACCAAAGTTTTCCATTCTGTCCGTCAACTTTGCATATTGAACTTTCATTGACATAAACTCCTTCTAATCCCCAATTAATAACCGGTTTTTCAGGCATAAATAGTTATGTAATGAGGATATTTAAAAACTCGGTATAGTTTAGAAATCCTTATTCATTTAATTTTATTTAAAAATTATGAAGGTTCCTCTAGTCATTTTAATTTCCATATTGATAGTATTGATTTGTGCAATACAATTAGCTTCAGCCAATCAGAAAGGTGTTGTAATAATAGAATTTAATTACACGGTAGATTCTGGAGCTCAGGACTACTTTCAAAGTACGTTAACGTATGCTGAACAGAATGGTTATCCTGTGATAATAATAATGAATACTCCGGGGGGCTATCTAGAAAATGCATTTGCTATTGCATCCATGATAACAAATGCGGAGTCACAGATTAGTATTACAACCTATATCCCACCAGGTGACATGGGAGCCTCGGCAGGATCATACATTGCTATGGCCTCTGACAACATATTTATGGGAAATGGAAGTTTTATAGGCCCCTCAAAACCCTATATAATAGGCGGCACAGCATTAGAAGAGCAACACGTAGTCAATGCCTCTTTGGCTTATATGATAGCACTTGCTCAAAGTCATGGTAGAAATGTGTCAGCAGTGGCAACAATGGTTGAAAATAATACGGCATATTCTGCGCTATCAGCATTGCAAGTTAATATCATAAACGGTATAGCAAATTCTTTATCGCAGGTAAAAAATATTTTGGGATATTCAGGTTATAATGATATAAATTTTACTGAAAGTCCGGTACAGCAATTCGAATCCTTTATCAGTAATTCCACAGTTGCCGGATTTTTTATTCTCATCGGTACCATTGCTATACTCCTTGACATATATCATGGTTCCATACTCTTAAGTGTTCTTGGTATAATTTCAATAGCCATAGGTCTATGGGGCTCAGAGTTAATAGGTGCCCAACCAGTTGGGCTTCTCATGATATTTATCGGTATGGCACTGATATTCCTTGAAATAAAATTGGGGCACGGTTTGGCAATGCTTTCAGGAGTTTTTTTAGCTGTGGCTGGCAGTCTATTAATGACAGTTGATATCCCTTACTCATCCAATGTTCCTTATCTTTCATTTGGAAATTATGCCTTGATTGCTGTAGAAGCAACACTTTTACCAATCGGTGCAATCTATTTAATTGCACTAAGAAAGGCAGCCATGAGAGCTCCAGCCAAGGTAGGCCCAGAAAGGATTATTGGTAAAAATGGAGTAGCTAAAACTGATATAATTCCAGGGAAGGAAGGAGTTGCAAATGTTTTATCTGAGGATTGGACGGCAACCTCTGATGAAACAATTAAAGCAGGGGAGAAGTTGGTTGTATTAGAATACAACGAAGGAAAAATCAAAGTTAAAAAAATTAATTAAAATCATATTTTCTTTACTTTAAGTGTTACCTTATCTTCCAAAACACCTATGACTACAATGGTATCCCCCTCGAAGAGCTCCTCATCACTTTCAATACTCCAATCCTCGGATGCTACAGTAGCAGATCCTTTTTCACCCGGTTTACAAGCTTTAATTACTTTTCCTGTTTTACCTATAAGGCTATCCATGGTGAAATACCTTTTATTTATCTTTTTAACTCTAGTAAGGCTAAATCCAACTAAAAGTACAGCGGTTATAAAATAAAAAAGAATGGAAAGAATCAGAATTGTAGTGTGCACGTAGCCTGTGATAATATATTCAAAAAGTAAGAATGTTGAAAATACAAATAACAAAATAAGTATGATTATGGTTCTGAACCCATATCTTTGAATCAATGTTAGTTCATGTGACATGGTATGTAATTATTGTTTGGTATTATTATCATTCGCACCCTTTAATGTCTCTGTAAAGGGCTTTACTAACTCGGTAAATTCCATTGGTATTACGTACTTCGTAGATGGGCTTGATCCTATGTTCTTCAGCGCATCAAGGTATTGTAATGCCAGTGTTTTGTTATCTATCTGCTTAGCGGCATTGTATATGGTAGTTAATGCCAGAGCATAACCTTCTGCCCTTAATATTGCAGCTTGTCTTTCTCCTTCAGCCCTAAGAATATTAGACTGCTTTTCACCTTCTGCAACTGTGATTGCGGCTGCCTTTTTACCTTCCGCCTCTGTAACAACAGCTCTCCTGCTTCTTTCCGCGCTCATCTGTAATATCATGGCATCCTGAACATTCTTAGGTGGTAATATTTCTCTAATTTCAACGTTAGTTATTTTAACTCCCCATCTTGTAGTAACCTCGTCCAATTTTGTTCTCAGGATGGCATTTATGTTCTCCCTTTTTGATAAAACTTCATCAAGCATTATATCTCCAATGACAGCTCTCAAAGTTGTAGTTGCAATACCCAAAGCAGCCCCTTCAAAGTTCTGTACCTGAATCACTGAATCGGAAGCATTAACAACCTTGAAGTAGATTATAAAATCCACGTCAACAGGAGCATTATCTTTTGTTATACAAGTTTGATGAGGAACGGTAAGGAATTTTTCTCTTAGATCCACTCTGACTGGGTAATCGATTATGGGCCAAATAAACACTATACCAGGTCCTTTTTCAGCAAGAGCTCTTCCAAATCTGAACACTACTATCCTCTGGTATTCTTTAACTATTTTTATCGAATAGAAAAGGAAAGCCAATATAATTATAGCTACAATAAAAATAAGGACCTCCTCTCCTAAACTTAATCCACCAGTTTGTAAGGTTATTTCTTGAAAAAAATTCATATAATATAATCGAAATTC
>JAFMDN010000051.1 GCA_017857235.1 Methanobacteriota archaeon | reverse complement strand
TGTTGATGGGTTGTCCATTAATCGTTATGTTCAAATTATTGACATTAGTATATCCATTTATGGTTCCTGGAAGGGATTGCAATGAAAAACCTTTAATCTCTTCTAGACCAGCACCATATGTAGCAACAAATAAAGTATCATTTACGAATTCTAAATCATCTACTTGACCAGAATATAGATTGTAACTTATATCTTTCCAATTCTTACCCAAATCGGTCGAAAGATATATTCCGTAATTAGTTATTGCTATTAACGGATATCCAGTAACATTCAAGAAAAAGAATTGAACAGGAATAAGAAAGTAACCATTATCTCCGACAAAAAGATCACTTATACCTGAATTTACTTCTGTGAAATTCTCACCTTTGTCGTAGCTAACATACAGACTTGCCTGCATACCTCCAGCAGCTGCTGCAATTATACTGTTATTTCCCGGATCTACTGATACAGAATACACAAAACCTGAAATGCCTTTAGAAGCAACCCAGCTTGTACCATTGAACACGTAAATTCCATTTGTTGTTCCAACTATAATATAATTATTACTTATGTATTGAATGGCTGTAATATCTTTCGGCGAATTATTCACTATTGACCAATTTAATCCGTAATTGGTACTATAATAAATTCCCGACTCCGTTCCTATTATAACATCTTTTCCATTTGAGGAGTTAACGGCAAATAGCTTATTTCCTGTGATATAGGATGGCGAATAGACATTAGGAACCTCAAAAAATGTTAAACCACCATTATCCGATACACGTAATGGAGCAGAGTACCCACGATCGAAAGAGTATACCCATGAACTGTTATATGGATTTATGAATACGAGAGCATTTTCAGGACCTGCAGGCACAGGAAACCAGCTTTCACCTTGATCATATGACATATATGTACCAAGATCCTGCATGGAAAGTAACATTCTAGTTCCATTTTGGCTTATTGTTATAGCATCTGATAACTCATCGATTAAGTTTCCATTTATTGGATACCAAGAGATTCCCTTATTATTTGATTCATATATACCTTGGTCAGACCCAGCTAACAAAATTGAATCGTTTGAAGGATCAACATAAATACCCATGTTATCAACTGACAAAAAGCCCTGATAAAAGGTACTGCCACCATCGAACGAATAATAATCCGGGTAGCCAACAGCCCACACTACACTTCTATTTAAAGGATCAAAAACAACTGTTTTTGCAGTTAGCGCGGTAACTGGTGAAAATGTTTTTCCTCCATCATCAGAGTAGAATGTTGATACACTCGCTCCTATCGTAACATATACAATCGATGAATTAAAGGGAGACGCTCTGACCGTATATGGAAAATAACCGTTAAAATAGTAAATAATAGTCCAGTTAATCCCAAGGTTTGTCGATTTCATTAATGTTAGGTTATTTAATAATGCATATATTGTATTGCCTGAAACAGATATAGAGTTGACCTCAACATTTGTTGGTTGTATAAGTTGCCAGCTATTGCCTGAGTTATCACTCTCTATTATCCCCTGATCGCTACCAGCAAAAAGTTTTCCATTTGAATATGAAAAATCTATAGCGTCTCCATAGCTAGAAACTTTGTTCCAATAGCCTCCCCCGTCAATTGTTTTATAAATACCAGCTTTTCCAATCCCTGCTATAAGTTCGTTAGGATTTGACTCATTAATATAAAGCCCAGTAACTGTACCGTACGGTAATCCGAAATCTATGGGGAACCAAGTCCTCCCACCATCAACTGTTTTAAATATCCCCCCATCACCTATTGGTCCTGACATTCCAGGTCCAACGCTGGAAGCAGCGTACATTATATTCGGATCAGAAGAATCGATCGCAAACAAGCCTATATGCGCAGAATACTGTGCAATTTGATAATTAAGAAACTGAAGAGTAATATTATGTGGCCCTAACGGGATCCATGGATAATTATTATTTGTTTCTATCACGCCTTTTTCTAACGTAATATTAATAACCTGATTTGATGAATTAACATCTATAACATCATAGTAATCCATATAATATGGATTCTGGGCATAAACAACGTATTCTCCGTAAATAGCATTGTCCATATGAAATGTTCCATTGTTTAAAGGCAGAGCGATTTGGTACATATCTCTTCCACATAAACACTGGTCTATTGTGAACCATGTGTCTTTTGGTTTTATGTTAAAAGTAACATTACCTGTCATTGCATGTCGAAGATCCGTGGTAGATATTGGGCCGAATTGATCTAAAAATGGACCTGCAATAAGGATCGTTCCATTGAAATATCCTAAACCCATAGCCCCTAGACTACCATAATTAGATAACAATGGAATAGAAGATATAGAGAATATCTCTGTTAAATTGTAGGTGTTAATATTGAATAATTCTAAAGTAAAGTTTCCAGAATTTACGCCAGCTATCATCACATCTGTAGAATTAAAATTACATATCATGGCACTTTCAACTGGATTCTGAACATTTTCTAATGTTAATTTTGATGGATCAAATACATAAGTAGAGCCAGCAGCTATTATGAAAATATTATCGATTCCTATTAAACCTGAATTCGGGTTAACAAGGGAAATTCCATTAAAATATTGAGAAACATTTGTCACGCTTCCATTTTGATCAATTAATGCTGCTAGAGTTCGTCCTTGATTATTTGCTAAAAATAAAAATTTTCCGTCTGCATATGCCATTGAAGCCCATTGACCTGTTCCGGTAAAGCCTAAGGGGTTCGTTAATATTTTAGTTATCACATTGTTATGTATTAAAACAATGTTACATTCAGTTAAATTATAATTATCCTCTGCCAAAGCTAATGTACCATTACCATAAGCACCAGTTAGCCAAAACTGATTATTTCCGTTAACAGTCCAGTTTGATGGGAGAATATTGCTAACATCGATTAAGCTACCGTTATTAATGAACATTTCCCAGAGAGATAAACCTCCTCCCCCATTGAAATAAAATCCGCTGCTAAGTATATATATTGTATTATTAGCTAAAATATTGTACCCATTTGCAAAGGCATCGGAATACAAAACTGGAGTAACCCTTATTGGAACTTGAAGATTGGGGGATTTAAATAATATAAAATAATTGCCAACCACATAAAATCCGTTTACAGTAGGAATTACTTTGCGAACTAAAGAATTATAACTGGGATAATAAAAAATATTCTTTATCCCGTAACTAGAAAAGTTATTATAGCTTATTTTCGATGATATTGTGTTAGACCAGGTACCTGATATTCCGCTTAATGTGATTAAACACAACAGCATAATTGAAAAGGCTACCCTCTTCACTACACCGCCTCTTCTACCCATTTTCTTCACTATTGCTACCCTAAAATAAGCTTCTATATATTTATATTTTATAAGTTATGGGGCGGCTCCATTATCTACGTGAGCTGGATTTAATACTGACTCTTACAGGCTGAAGAGAATATATATTCATTTAGTTCTTGAAGGCTTATGCTAACTACATTATGATTCCCTAATATTCTTCTCACTA
>JAFMDN010000050.1 GCA_017857235.1 Methanobacteriota archaeon | reverse complement strand
AGCCGCCATTATTTTTCACAATGGGTATAATTGCTTTTCCTGTAATATCGCCTCCGAATATCAGAGCCTTTGCATCATAAAATTTTGCAGAATTCAAGAATTTTCTAAAACATGTCTCCGAACCATGAATGTCCGACGCGAAAAAAATTCTTGTGGAATTATCCTTAAATAACATTTTTTACCAACCCCTTTATATATTTAGAAAAATTTGAAATATAAATTTTTGCATAATGTTGGAAAAAATGAAAATTATTTAAAAGATCATTCTGGAGGGATTTCCTTAAATGCAAGTCTTGGATCAACTCCTTTTCTCCTATTTATGTAGTACATTACAGCATATATGATGGCTGCAATAATATATACGCTAAATATTGCGATCCCTGTTGCAAAATTTATGGGCATTAAATATGAGTTCCACAGTCCTATTATACCATATATAATACCAATAAGTGCTATTATGCCCAACCAAGAAATTATTGGTAGTCCGATTATTTTCCTCTTTACTACGAATGAGATTTCATACATATCCCTCTTTAAAAATGGAATTAATATAGCGGTTATAGCTGGAATTATGAACCCGAAATCAAATATGGGAATTACATCAACTATTGCAACCGATGGAATATACGCATAAGCAAGAAGACCTATAATTGCTAGAACACCAATGGTTATTGTTGATACTACAGGCACCTTAGTCTTCATTGAGACCCTCGAAAAGATTTCTGGAGCCATCCTATCAAATGACCAAGCAAACAAATATCTTGTCCCTCCTATCATCGTTGGTATGAAGAAGAATATATCCGGAAGCCAGAAAACTAGCAGGGCTAAAATAGGTACAAGAGGATTTGTATATACCAGGGAGACAAAAAATGGCGTATATGTTCCTATAAACGTAAACGGTAATGCATATCCGTTAATATAATTAAAAGACCACGCTGTCAGAAATTCTTGTCCAAATGAGTGAAAACTTACATTGTAGAAAACAAGGTAGAATATCAATATAACAAGCAATGCTCCAAGAATTGCAATGGGTAGTGATTTTTTTACCTGTCTTATTTCGCCGGACCAGTTGGCTGGTAAAGTATACCAGGTGAATGCATACCAGGCAATGGGTAAGGCAAGTAATGTTGTTCGAACACCCGGTGTGTACGTTAATCCATTACTTTCTGCACTCTGTATAACTTTATAATAAGCCCCAGCTCCTGCATATTTATCGAATGCTGTTACGAACTGAGATTGAGTAATAGTTGCATTTATAACAAAAAATATGACCGTTGCGATAATCTCAAGGATTCCTGTTATAAGAATAAGTCTGAAGGCAGTTCTCGTGTTTGTAAAGGTTATCAGGAGGAGGAAAATGATTATAATAGCGAGACCTGTAACAACAGAATAATTTTGGCTTAACATTGTAGTTGCAAGATTTATCAAACCTGTATTATTTGTAAGGAATCCATATGTTGCGAAAGTATAGGCAAGGTACTGGGCTCCATAAAGAGAATATATACCTATCGAAAAGACATATGCAAAAAATAATCCAAAGGAATTAATAAATCCTAAAAATGAACTTAAACCCCTACTGACAAAAACATAATCACCCCCAGATCTTGGCATAGAAATACCGAAAAGGGTATAAACCGCGCCTAGTGCCATCGATGGAAGGAACATTATAATTAGAGCAAGAGTATAGTTTGCCCCTGGTGATAGGAATAATAAACTTATCAGAAAAATTGGCACACCCCCCGTTACAAGCGCAAAGGTAGCAAAGAATGAATCCCATCCACCTACGCCCCTTACAAGTCCAGTTGACTGCCTGACAAAAATTCCAACCTTTGGTTCATCCGAACCCATAATTATATTTATAATATGATGTAGTATAACTGTTTCGATTATCTTTCAAATTTTCCTTTTCAGAGAAATTTTTTTTTAAAAAAATTAATTACAAGAGAATAATTTGTCCAATGTAAGGCTACAGAGTTTGCAAATAAAATATTTAATTTGAAAAAAGAATAAATAATCGGTGATTTTTTTGTCTACTAAATTTTTAACTGATCCGGCCAAACCTCCATTTCTAGAAAATTACACCTTTTTTGGACTTAAATTGGCTAGCGTTAACACTAAGTCAGATTTCGGAATAATTGGAGTTCCAATGGATTTTGGGTCTACATATAGAGTCGGTCAAAGATTTGCTCCTCAAAAGATAAGGGAATTATCAAAGATAATCTCAGGTGTGGATTTTTTCCTGAGGGAAGATATTTTCCAAGAATTTTCAGTGTTTGATTACGGTGATATAAACGTGGTACCTGGTTTCGTTGATGACTCTTTAAAAATTATAGAGGACTACTTATCTAGAATTTCCAAAGATGTTAATATGGTTCATGTTGGTGGTGACCACTTAGTGACTCTTCCGATTTTAAGGTCCCTTTATAAAAAATTTGGGAAAATTGAACTAATTGACTTTGATGCCCATACCGACACATGGGATGATATTTACAAGAGTGAGTTTTCGCATGCAAATTGGCTAAGGAAAGCAATCATTGAAGGGTTGGTATCTAAAGTCACTCAGGTATCAATTAGGGGATCCTTATATTCAAAACAAGACACTGACTTCCAAGAAAAATACGGAGTAAACGTTTATGATATGAAGAAAATAAGGGATATAGGATTCGAAAACGTTATAAAAGAAATACAGCGCAATATTGAAACAGAATCTGTTTATATAACGGTGGATATCGATGCAGTTGATCCAGCGTACGCTCCAGGAACTGGAGTTCCAGAACCGGGTGGCTTAACAAGTTGGGAGATAATGAGCTTTTTCAGAAGCATTGATTTTAATGCGGTTGGAATGGATTTAGTAGAAATAATTCCTTCATATGACCATTCAGATATCACTTCGATTCTTGGAGCCAACATTATTTTTCTCTATTTATCATCACAGGCTAAGTTATTAAAATATCGAAATCTCTAATAACATTGGACATGGTAATCCATCATTTGGAAATTTTAGCCTAATATTTGGTAGTCGTAATATAAACGAAATTAGAATTTTTATATAGACACATATCTTGGCGAAACTGTTATGAAATGTTAAGAAAATAAAAGAAAAAACAATTAGGATGTCTAATCTTTTTTAAAATATCCAGTTATATCGGACATTGATATTCGAAAAATGATGTGGGGATGTGACTATAACGTGTACCTATAATTAAGGATCTATTAGATTAAATAATTTCTGTATAGAAAGTTGTTAATGTAGTACTAAAATGAGATCATTACCCAAAAAGCAGCAAGAATAAATTGTATCACTCCATAAATTATATTGGAAAATAATCCATGGTAAGTAATCATAATCATAATAAGTGCTTGAAAATTGTAGAATCACATGTCACATTACTGAAATATACTATTTTTGAATTTTTCAAATTCAAAATTCAGATCATTGCGATTAATACTTTTTCAATCGTTATTTTTTCTCTCGCAATTTACTTTTAACTATAATAAATCTATTTTAAACTTTGTCAGATACAATTAAGAACCTTTCATTACATGTTATAAAGACTTAATATGTTCATGTCATAG
>JAFMDN010000006.1 GCA_017857235.1 Methanobacteriota archaeon | reverse complement strand
ATGAGAAGAATAAAGATTATAGATTTATTCCCGGTTTAAGAATCAGCAAGAAAATTACATGCTTATAAATCATTTAAGAAAATTTTAAATTCAGCTTAAGTACAATCCCTTGATTTATTGTATGCAAAGATGATAAAATGAGGAACTTTGATAAGAGGCATCCTTAACTTTTCCACAAATATGTGGGCACTATTGATTTTAATGGCAGAAAAGCGAAGGGTATTCAAACAAAATTATAAGAGTAATATATAGAAAAATCGAAGATTAAGGGCAAAGACTCTAGAATCGCACTAATTAATCTGTTAATATATGATAAAAAATTTTAATGAGCACATTATCACAAATGATGCTTGAACAGGTTCCACAGAAATATGACCAACTTAGTATTGAGAGGGAGATAGAGAAATTCTGGAATAGCGAAGACATGTTGCATAAGGTTTTGGACAAAAATAAAGGAAATCAAAAATTTTCCTTTCTTGAAGGCCCTCCTACAGCCAACGGGCCACCCCATATAGGTCATGCTGAAACCAGGGCCATCAAGGATCTGGTTTTAAGATACAAAAGTATGAGAGGTTATTATATATTCCCAAGGAGGGCAGGCTGGGATTGCCATGGCCTCCCCGTAGAAATTGAAGTGGAAAAAACACTTGGAATAAAATCCAAAAAAGAAATTGAAGAATTTGGAGTGGAAAAATTTAATAAACTTTGCAAGGAAAGTGTATTCAAGTATGTAAAGGAATGGGAAAGTGTATCCAAGAGATTGGGTTTTTGGGTCGATTATGAACATGCTTATGTTACCATGAATGATGAATATATTGAGTCGGAATGGTGGGCGTTGAAGAAATTGTATGAAAATGGTCTTCTTTTTAAGGATTTTAGGATTTCTCCTTATTGTCCAAGATGTGGGACAACTTTAAGCGCACATGAAGTAGCCCAGGGTTACAAGGATATTGAAGATTATTCAATTTATGTGTTATTCAAATTGAAGGATAAGGAAGAGTATTTTCTAGTATGGACAACAACCCCATGGACCTTGCCTGCAAATACTTTCCTAGCTGTAAATCCACAATTTGATTACGTTTTGATTAATTTGGAAGGGAAGAAGTTTTGGTTACTGGAAGAAAGGGCCCCTGCCATATTAAAGGGTAAAGAATACGAAGTTCTAGATAAGAAGAAGGGTTCAGAATTTAGGAATTGGGAATATGAGCAGCTCCTTCCTTATCTTAAAATTAAAAAGGGCTTATATGTAGTTACAGCGGATTTTGTTTCAAAGGAAGATGGATCAGGTATAGTGCACATTGCTCCGGCCTTCGGTTCTGACGACTATAATATATTGAAGAAGGAAAACGGTGAGCTATATGTAACTGTAGCAGAGGATGGAAAAATAAATTTAGAATCTCCGTGGAAGGGTATGGATGTAAATGAAGCCAATGAGAAAATAATAGAATTTTTAAAGAAAGAGGGTAAGCTATTCAAAAGGGAAAAGATTGTCCACTCTTATCCACACTGCTGGAGGTGCGGAACCAAATTAATATATTATCCAGTGGAGTCATGGTATATAGGTGTTTCGAAGAAGAAGGATCTAATAGTTAATCTAAATAAAAAAATCAACTGGAAGCCGGAGTACATAAGAGACGGGAGATTTGGAAATTTTCTAGAGGAGGGAAAAGATTGGGCATTATCTAGGAACAGGTTCTGGGGCACCCCCCTACCCGTATGGACCTGCCAAAATGGCCATATTTTTATTCCAGGGAGCAAGAAGGAACTGCTGGATAGGGCAATTGAGATTCCGCCCAATTTTGAACTTCACAAGCCTTATGTTGACAATATAAAAGTAAAATGTGATAAATGTGGTGAATTTATGAAACGTGAACCTTACCCCATAGATACATGGTTTGACTCAGGATCAGCATTTTATGCTCAATACCACTATCCATTTGAGGGTCAGGATTTATTCAAGGAAAACTACCCAATTGATTTCATAAGCGAGGCCATAGACCAAACCAGAGGATGGTTTTACAGCCTTCATGTTATTTCATCACTGCTATTCGAAAATATATCATTTAAAAACGTTGTAGTCATGGAATTCATTTTAAATTCTAAAGGAGAAAAAATGAGTAAGTCAAAAGGTGACGTTGTAGACCCAAAGGTAATTATGGATCAAATAGGTGCTGATTCCTTAAGGTTATTCTTTTTCCAGGGACCTCCGTGGAAACCGAAAAGGTTCTCTAATGAAATAGCACAGGAATATTCGAGAAAACTTTTGGGGACTTTATACAACTCGTACGTCTTAATATCCACAAATGCAAATTTGGATAAGTGGGTACCTAAGGAGGAAAAGATAATTAATTATCTCGATAGGTGGATGGAATCGAGGACTAATCAAGCTTTAATCAATTACATAAAGTACATGGATAATTACGAACCACACAGAGGATTGGAGGAAATCGAGAAATTGGTTGATGAATTTTCTCAATGGTATTTGAGACTCAGCAGGGATAGATTCTGGAAGGAGACAGTGGATGAAGACAAGAGGTCCGCATATTTTGTTGCTTATAGAACACTGGAAGTAATTTCAAAAATGCTTGCACCTTTTGCCCCATATTTCTCAGAATACCTATATAAGAAATTAACCGGTAAGTACAGTGTTCACATGGATCTGTTGCCAGAGCCAGGAGAAGAAAAATATGATGAAATTTTGGTAAAAGAAATGCAAGATGTAAGAAACATAGTAGAAATATCAAGGCGCATAAGGCAATTAAATGGAATATCTTTAAGAAGGCCAGTTAGAGAGGTTGTAGTGGGAGACAAATCCCTAGAACCTTTAGTTAATAAGTACAAGGATTTACTTCTAAAGGAATTAAATGCCAAGGAAGTGAAAGTCGAAGATCCTGCCAAATATAAGGAAAGAACTTACAAACTTGATAGGAAGAAAGTAGGAAAGATATTCGGTAAGGATCTCCAGGAAGCTGAAAGAGAAATATTAGATCCTGAAATGCAGGCAGAACTTGATCGGAAAGGTGAAGCAGTCATACTAGATAAGACAGTGACAAAGTCTGATGCAATTGTGGAAGAGAATGTTAAGGAAGGATATATTTCCGATTTATCGCTCAACATACCGATTTTCATATCTTCTGAATTTGATAGGGACCTATATCTTGAGGGATTAGCAAGAGAAATCATAAGAAGAATTCAAAGCATGAGAAAAGATTTGAACCTTGATTACACAGATAAAATATTTCTAGATATACAAGGTGACAAAGACTTGCTTGAAGCATATAAAAACTATAAGAATTCCATAGAAGAATCAACCCTATCCAAATTTAAGGATAACTTGAAAGGTTATACGAAGGAATGGGAAATAGATGAATTAAAGCTTAAAATAACTATTGCAAAAATGGAATGATAACGATCTCACCATTCAAGTTTCCAACCAAAATTGATTCTACATTATCAATCTTTTTTATTGCCACTTCTTTATAATTGAAAGGATTTATAATGTAAGTTGTTTCTCCTTGCGTATATAAAACTTCTGCCTTTTTATAATCTTCCTTCCTTAGTAGTATTTTTGAATCTTCAACATCGTTTAATTTAAAATGCCTTAAATTGTTAGTACCCAATTCTATCAATGAAATGTCGTTGCCATGAATCCCTGAAACTACCCAATTCCTACCATTAAATTTTATCAAGTCTAGATATGAAAATTCAGGAATCCGCACCGCGTAGGTAAATCTATAAAGATCTCTCCCCTCTTTCCTGCCAACAAGACTATTGCTTTCGATAATGGTGCCTCCATATTTATCAATTATCCTTTTGCTCATATTTTTAGCATATTCTTTATTGGAAATGTATAAGTCATAACCTTCTTTTTTCTTTTCTACTTTGGTTATGAATATTTCAGGATTCTTTTGGGAATCAATAGTATCCTTAACAAAGTCAATAATTTCAATAAATTTTTCATGTGTTCCCCTCAATTGAATTATGGCTTCGAAATAATTTCCCCTCTTTTTGGAACAACTAGGGCAGCTGTGATAAGAGGTTTTTATGAAAAACTCACCTTTACTTATTTGCCCGTTAGAGTGCCTGAATTCATATTTGACTTTTCTGTTAAAATAGTCTCCTGATGATTCATAGTCTATATCACCGTTTCCAAAATGTCTTTTTAGATAAATGTCAATCAATTCTTCTTCCTGTATATCTCTATCTGACCATCTGTCGGTAAATACTCTTCCGCAGTACTTACACCTTTTAATTTTAAAATCCTCTACCCTTAACTCATTTGTATTCGGGGACTTTGAACGGCATTCCTCACAGATTACCTCCTTATTTTTAGTCTCCTTTCCACAAATTATGCATTTCGTAAAAACTTAATTAAAAACTAGAATAAAATTCTAAGCATTTTATTTCTGTTCTTTCCTTTCCGCATTAAAATTGCTGGGGTCATTCAAGAATTCAGTAAAGTATATGCACTTGTCTTTTCCAATGCAACCAAGTATATTCAATTTTATACATCTCTCATCCCTAAGGTAAACACACTCATTTTGTCTTACCATGTATTTTCCATATACGTCACAATCTTCGTAGATACATCTATACCCTTTATATTTGTAATGGCAAATATTTTTAAAATCAGCGAAAGCGCATCTTTTGTTATCCATCGTAATCCCCTAGGGTTTGAGTCTTCTTATAGTCCTTGGGAATGGTACTGCATTTTTAATATGATCCAAACCGGCAAGCCATGTTACTGTTCTATCAACACCTAATCCGAAACCAGAATGGGGGACGCTTCCGTACTTCCTCAAATCAATATACCATTCGTAATCTTCAGGATTAAGACCTTCTTCTAAGATTCTGTTGATTAATTCATCTTTGCTCCAGATTCTCTCTCCGCCTCCGATTACTTCTCCGTATCCTTCAGGTGCTAGCATATCATGACAGAGCACATGGTTAGGGTCTTCTGGATCTGGTCTATGGTAGAAGGGCTTCAATACCTTGGGATAATTGTAAACGAAGATAGGTTTATCAAAATCTGCTGTTATCTCCCTCTCTTCCTTTTCTCCGAGATCCACTATGTCTTCCAGTGGCATTCCTTTGCTTCTTCCAATTTCTATTATCTTTTCATAAGGATATCTATAGAATGGTTTTTCTATATTTTTTAAAATCTTTATGTCTCTCTTTAGAATATTCAATTCTTCTTTTCTCCTTTCAATAAGTGCTTGAGTCATTGCAATTATTAACTCTTCTTCAAAATCCATCATTTTCTGATTTCCTACCCATGCAGCTTCGGCTTCAAGATGCGTAAATTCTGTTAAATGCCTTCTTGTCCTAGATTTCTCTGCCCTGAAAGAAGGCTGTATTGTATAGACATTCTCCA
The DNA here is from genome assembly GCA_017857235.1 of Methanobacteriota archaeon. Classification (GTDB taxonomy): domain Archaea; phylum Thermoplasmatota; class Thermoplasmata; order Thermoplasmatales; genus JAFMDN01. The sequence goes on along the minus strand of JAFMDN010000006.1, from coordinate 51,454 downwards.
AGGAGAAAATGAATGCCTCAAGATAAAACTGTGAACTTTGTGTTAAATAAGCCTTCTCTCCAAAGTATGGAACTTCGAACAAGGTTGATCCACCCTCAACAGCCGCACCAACGAACATTGGTGGGGTGACTTCATGATAGAAGTTTTCCTTGAAGTATTCTCTCGCGGCCTCCATCAATGTTTCCCTAATTTTCAATGTGGCAGTCATTTCTCTACTTCTAAGCCACAGGTGCCTAATATCCAAGAGGAACTCATCACTCTTATCTTTTGTAATGGGAAAAGGCTCTGCCAGATGGTATAGTTTTATCGTTCTCGCTTGAATTTCATATCCAGTTGGCGCTTTGCCCTGCTTAACTAATTTTCCAGAAATTTCTACTGAACTTTCAATGGTAAGCTTCTTGGCTATTTCAAATGTTTTATCGTCTACAGAGGATTTTTCGAAAATAACCTGAATAATATTGGTTGAATCTCTGATAATAACAAAAACTAACTGACCAGATTCTCTCCATCTGTAAACCCATCCTTTTATAGTTACATCCTTGTCTATAAAGCTATCGTTTAAAATATCTGAGATATAAAGCCGATCCATAAGCCCTAAATGAGTGAATATATATTTTATTTTCCAAATGGAAAATGTATATTATGAAGAATTAATATGATGGTGTGAAGACCCTCATTTACATAGAGAGCTATCAGGAAGGAAAAAATAGATTCCTAGAAACACCAATTAAGGCTATTCTTGGAGATGTTTCAATAGCAGTGTCACATGGGGGTTATAATTTCCCTTTAATTCTAGATAATAATTTGATAGATCAAGATACCATATTGGAGAAGATCCAAGAATTAATTGGTAACAAGATAACCCTACGCACAGATTACATATTTAAATGCACGAAATGTAACATGTATTTTAATAGCAATGAACTCTCTAAATTATTTATCAAGACATCAATAATTTTAAGAATAGTGAAGATCCAGAATATTTTGATAATCTTGCCATTTGAATCAACTGTCAGGATTCCAGATAGATGGGTAAAATGGGATCTCCCCAATATTTCCATTTATATGGATCAGGCATCTTTTGACAAGATAAAGGATTTTTTGAAAAAAGGAGTTACAGTAAACCCAAAATCTATTGAAATTGTAACAGGCAAACAGATTAGGGAAATTCTTTTCTTTTCAGATTTCAGTGAGGAAGTAATAAATTATCAGTCACCTCAATTTAAATGCCCGTACTGTGCAGGTGAGGTAAACAAAGTTATAGCAAACAAGGTGTACTATGATAATGTTGAAATTGGGAAGATGAAGGACACTCTCCTTCTTTTGAATGACTATGGAAAAATAATATTGTCAAAAGAAATCACAAAAGCAGAAAAAATTTACATATTTTCTAAAAATATTAATTTGAAAAAGCTTGACAAAATTGGGGCTGAAATAATAAAAATAAGGCCTCCTGACCCAGAATTGATAAGGTTGTCCACAAGAGTTTATAGATCCTTTTCTTTTTTAAATAGGCCTAAAAAATACAGCAGTGACGAGATATTTTACATTGAATCAAAAAGCTTTTTTAGTGAGACTCAAAATGAAGTTATTGAATACATTTTGAAAGGGGACATCTCTAAAGCATTGAGGACTCTAATTAATAACTACAGAATTTTTAACCGCATATTCCTAAATGGCAGTAAGAGGACAGGAAATTTCCACCTAAGTGCCGCAAATGATTTCAGAGATCTTTTTTATGGATTATTTGTTGACGGGTCTAAATTAAAATTACCTAATTATTCAATCAATTATGATTTTGATTTGCGAGCATTTTTGAGCCTTTTCAATGAGGTGGAAAGAGCAAAAAGCAAAACACATGGTAGGGGAGTTAGGTACAAAAATTTAATCATAAGCACCGATTTCAAAATGCCACAAACAAGTAAATTAAAATCATTGTTAAATGTAGATGAACTTATTGTAATAAAAGGTGTTTGGCACGGACTAAAATTCAAAGTTCAGCCAAATCCTGAAAAGCTTGGTAAATACTACAAGTCCTATTATTCATCTATCAAAATTATATTAAGTAAAAAAGATGGACAAGATGTACTGAAGAAAATAAACTCAGGCGGATATTCCATAGGCATTGATGGTCAAGAGATTAAAATTACTAGAGAAATGATCGATGTAATACCCACATTACCTGATGGTTATATTAAGAGGAACTTCATGGGGGGAGAATTTTATTTGAATACCGTAGTCGATGAATGCTCAAGGGAAATACAAAAAATCGTAAGAAAGGTTAATTTCACAAGAAAGAAAATGGGATTGAAATACAACGACTATATTGACATATGGGCAGATTTTTCGAAATGTGATGAAACCTCATTTAATTACATTGATTTCATAAAAGAAACGACAAAGGCTTTGAAAGTAACCAATGACAAAGAATTCAAAATTAGAAAGGTTCACATAAATGAGCTGAGGTCTGCTATTAAGAAATTAATTGGAACAGAAACAAGGGAAGAGCTGGATAGGTTAATTCTAGAAGGAGTTCATGACATAACTCAACTAATAAACGGTGAAGCTAAATCTAATATAAGTCAAGACATTATATTAGAAAATCTAAAGAAGTATGTTAAGAATATTAAATACAGTTCATGTCCACTGTGTAATTCCAATATGGAAGGAGAGATATGTACAAAATGCGGTTTAAACATGGATTCAATTAAATCTTATTTATAATTTCATTAATTCTTCCAAGGCTTCTTTTAATCTAGGAACAGTATTTAATTTACCTAGCTCATCTATATGTATCCATCTGAATTCCTGGTTTTCCCAGTTAAGGTTAACTTTATCAGATTTAGTCCGAGCGAGTATAGGATGTACCATGTATACGATATTTTCCCATCTAACAGGGAATGGCTTTCCTGTCTTCTCGATTTCTATATCCTGTATTCCCGTTTCTTCGAGTACTTCCCTCCTGCCAGCTTCCTCAGGAGTTTCACCTTCTTCTATGTGCCCTGATATTGCGCTGAATTGATTTTGATAGGAAGATACTTTATCGGACCTGTGCAATACCAGAAGTCTATCACCGTGAAAGAGATAAACTGTGGATACATCTTTTTGAGTAACATTCAAGAGCTCCAATCTTCCAGATTTACCATCAATTATTGCATCATCGTCGTTCTTCAGAATGTTCAAGGGAATGCCATCAATCATAGGGATTCCTGAGATAATGGCACCTGTTAAAACTACAAGTTCAGCTTTTTCATTTATTATTCCTATGGGCGAAGTTAAATTTTCTTTCAGTTCTAAAAGTACATAAGACCCAACGGTTGATCCTCTTCCCCCTCTAAAGGAGAAAATTTTTCCTTTGAACTCTAAGTCTTCACATTTACCTGATTTTATTCTTCCATCTTTACCCATCTCTCCTAGGGGGGATACATAGTCATCACAAAGGGCAATTTTCCCTTTGGCTACTCCGGGTGAAATACCTCTACCATTAATAATCAACTACGGCCCACCTCAATAAGTCATTGAAGTTTCTAAATATTATTTCCTGACCACCATATTCCTTCATGGGCAAATAGAAGGAGGCTTTTCCTGAGTTTATAGCTGTTTTATGATATTTCTTGCTAAGAGGTGCTACAACCATGCATGTGTCAGCAAAGACTTTAGCTCCGAATTCCTCAATAATTTTTACCGACTCAAATGAGTTTTTAATTGTTTCTCTTGACGCAAACAAAAATACCTCAACATCTTTATCCTTCTTTTTGCCTTTGACAAGAGAAGCTATGTAGTCAATTTCATCCTTGCTGAGGTGTGGGCAACCTATGGCTATGAGTTCTGGTTTTTCACTGCTTGATTTTTCTTCCATCAAATTTTTGAGCTGATTGTAATCAATTTCTATTCTCTCAAATTTCTTACCTCTATTAAGCGTATCATCAGGGGTTCTATTTTCAACATGGAACATGCTGGTGGCAGAAGATGCTGCCAGGGCTGCTCCAAAAGCTTTCAACTCGAAATCCCTCAAATAATTAAAACCAACTAGCCTGGGAATCTTTCCAGGGTAATTTGTACCTAAATACAAACCAAGGGCTGCTGCACCGGAATAATCCAATTTTCCATTAACTTCAACTTCGTAATCTGCAACCCTGTTTTTATCTAAGTGTAATCCAAAATTTGGAGTTTTGCCTATTATGGCTGCCGCCAATGCAGATGGCCCGCCTTCCCTGTTTGTTCTTGCCCCAATAATGGAGTTTGCATAGATCAGGGCGGAACTCTCGGCCCATGCCACATGATCCCCATAACTGGTTTTTTGGTAAAAATAATATGGGGTGCAAGTGAAGCTTTCCTTTATGCCCATGGACATGAAAGTCTTGATAATTTCCATTTGTTTTTCTTTAAAATCCCTGTCAACCTCTACTGGACCGTTTCTTTCCATATCGAAACCCAAGGGGTTTAACGTTGTTGGAACTTTTACTTTGTCAGCTATCTTTTTAAGAAACTTCAAACCTCCGTCACCTATGTTTTTGTAAGAAACACCGGAAATATGAGCAGATTTTATTGGTATTAAACTGTCGGCTCCATTTATCTCGCCTATCGATACCAGTAATCTAATGGCAATTGCTTGTGCTTCCCCCATCTCTCCATCGAATATCTTTTCCTCATCTTTGGTGAGAAACATTAATGCTTCATCTCATTCAATAACTTTAATATAGCTTCTTTCGGATTACTACTACTCGTAATGGAGCGTCCTACAATAATATAATCAGCCCCCCATTTTATGGCTTCCGAGGGCGAACCTCCCTGTGCTCCAACCCCTGGGGAAATAATCTTCAATTTGCTGATATCCTTTAATCTTTTAATCCTTTCTGGCCTTGTTGCTGGGGCGACAAGACCATCTGCCCCGATCTCCCTTGCCATTAGCGCTATTTTCTCTGAGACAGGAGTAATGAAATCAAGGCTTCCTGGATGGCTCATTTCTGCCACTACATACATCTCTCCCTTTATAACCCTTAACCTTTCTAACACATCCTTCCCAACAAAGCCATGAGCTATAAACCCGGCAGCACCATAACTCATGATTTTATTTGCTATATTGAAAGAAACATCAGGTATATCTGCAATTTTCAAATCAACTATTACCGGTACCATTTTAGAAATTTTGCTTACTATTGACAACCCACTATTGAGAATTAATGGGTATCCTACTTTCACATAATCTGCCAGACCTATGGCACTCTTGGTTATATTCAAAGCATTTTCTGGGTCTTCTACATCAAGGGCTATTATTAGATTTCCCATTGAAACTTAATTTCCCATTAGTAAATAAATGTATATACAGATACAGTAATTATGAAAAGCGCTATGTAAACATATATGATGTTAATGTAATTATGGCATTAAAAGGGACAGAATAATGACACAAGATAACCCAGAAAATCCGAGGAAGTTTCTAGAATACTTGGATGAATTAATCGGTAGATTAAGATCAAGCATAATATTATTCATAGCCATTTTCTTCTTAACATTTCTATTCGGTTTCAAACAAACTGTAATATATGGGATTAAACTGTATTATCCATTCCCAGATTTTTATAGTTCCATATCCATAAAAGTTATCGACCTCATTGAAAAAAGGCTTGTACCTCCCGGATTTATTTTGATAAATATTAGTCCATTTGATACAGTTGTTACAATTGCATACACCTCCATTTCTATATCAGCGGCTATAACTATTCCTTTAATGATTTATCAAATAATAAAATTCTCACTTCCTGCATTATACCCAAAGGAGAGGAAGGCCATAATTTTAGCACCTATTGCGATAATTGCCCTATTTATTATTGGTGTTGCTTTTTCAATAATGGTAGTACTTCCGCTACTTTTTAAAGTTATACTTGTTCTATCAAGGAGCTTGAACGTTGAACCAACTATGGGAATAAAGAACTTTATTAGTATCATCTTAATGCTTTCAATTGGAATAGGATTATCATTTGAGACACCAGTTGTGATAATTCTACTTTCTTATTTTAAAATAGTAAAGCCAGAGGTATGGTTCAGAAATTGGAGGTATGCAGTGATAGGTGCTTTTTTCATCGCTTTATTGATTTCTCCCGGAGCAACAGGAGGAGTAATGGAAGTTACTATAGCAACGGTAATATTGACTCTCTATTTTATTGGAGCTCTTATAGCTTTCAAAGTTTATAAGAAGTAATAAAGAGTCTTTTAGAAGCCTCATATAAGCTTTTTTGAGTTATAATCCACATTATAGGAAGCATTATTATCCAGAGAATTAAACTTATGATAATCTGATCATTCAGAGACCAGAATTTCCATATTCTTACCCCAACAGTGAAAGCATAGTAATAGAGAATTATGGGAATTATTCCCAATGCTACTGAAAAGACTTCAAGGAAGAATACTCCTAAATGTTCACCTGCCACTTCATATACCATACCGATCAAAAAACCAGAAAGGAACATGGAATATGACATTATGGAATAATTGAGGGGGTTTTCATAAGCGTAGAGGGTAAAGTAGGGAAAGAACCAGATCAATGAATTAATAAGTGATAAAATAAACAGGATGAAAATTATGACCTTGTTTAATTTTGCCTTAAAGGACTTTGCTAGAGGATCACCGAATAGGAATCCTGATAAAATCATAGCCATTCCGTATATGAAGAAATATATAATATTATCATATTCTTTTAAAAAAAGTATTAAAGGTAAAAGTCCCTGTACTATAAGCAATAAAACGATGGCCACTATGAACTCCGTTTTCATTTTTATGGGCTTTACAATTAAGCTAGGTCTTCCAGAATTATAATATTTTATTATGAAGAGATATGTAAATGCGAGCAATGTGACACTTAATATAAAAAATGGTATCAAGAGAATATTCAGTAAAAGAATTGCGACAGCGGGAAGCAGAGCGATAGCACTCTCACACTGGCAACTCATCGCAGCAACTACGCCATATCCGCTTGATACTATCCCTCCCATAATCTTATTACTCCCTCTAAGAGATTTAACGTAAAGTGGAATTATGAGATGGTAATTTTCAACTAATAAGACAGTGGCAGCAAATATTACAAAAAACACTAAAGGCCCTATTAAAATATCCCCATGGGCAGTAGTTATAAAAAGTCCATAATATTCAGTAATAGGCGTAGGTAGTCCAATTGCAGACATCTTGTCGGGAAGATACTCAATGGTTATTGCCGCGGGAGATGGCTGTGTTATTAAAAGGTACATTTTACCTATAGTTCCCATAAATAAAATAACCAAAATTTCAGAAATTAGCTTGCTTTTATAATGCTCAAAATTATCCAATTTTATACTATATGAAATTAAGGGAATGAAAACGAATGCAGCTGTTACTGAAATCAAATCCTGTACCATCAATGCTATAACAGCCAATAGAAATATGAATAAGCCCCTTACATACAGAGAAATTACTTTCCTGTTGAATATTATGGCCAATGCAAACAATGAGTCAACAGTTAATAAAGCCAAAACAAATGGAATTAGAGCATCTGAAGTTACTAAAATATATCCACTTATTAAACCATAAATAACATATAAATTAAATAAAAAATAAGAAATGAATTGAATAAAATTGGATTTTTTGATACTACTCTCCATATGCATAAGCTCTGTAAATCTTTGTCAATACTGCTGAAATGAAGAAAATTATTCCAAGACCTATGCCTATCATAGCCTGATCCCTTGTGCTTGTCATAGGTATGAAGCTAATCATTGTGAAAATCCAAACAGCTAGAAGTCCATAAACAGCTCCAAATACAGTATAGCCAGTTCCTGTCATCCTGATTGGATTTTTGTTTATTTTTACTCCTCCGTATACTGCATATATTGCCAGTATTGTTAATGCCAGGAAAACCAAAGAAGCAACAGTTTCACCTAAGGAAAGAGCAGAACCTGTCGATATTAATGAATAAATCGACATGCCGCTAAGGAATCCAAAGAATCCTGCAATAGAAACCAGGGCCATGATCTTCCAAGCATTGGGATTCTTATACTTCTCTTTCTCAAAGTTTCCAGCAAGATAATAGATAAGAGGCACCATAATCACTAAAGGTATAACGAAGAATATCAGCGCTAAGGAATTAGGAACAGGAACTCCTGGCCTGAATGCTCCCCAAATAGATAAGGCAACGTAATAAAAAATTCCTACAATTCCAGTTGCTATAATGAGTGGCCTCCTTGATGGTTTCAAGTCATTGTTTCTGTCTATTAGTGGAATAAGAAATAGGTATATTAATGGCATTCCAGTAAATATTGCAACTGCCCAGAAGGGCCCTATAACTGAGGCAAATTGAAAATCCAATTCTTTATAAACAAACAAAAGGAACCATGGGGGGTAAGGCGGGACTTGTGAAGCCAAAGGACTTGTGGGTGAAACTTGCGGAAATGGAGATAGCAAAGGCGGAATATTAGGTATAAGGGCAAAAGCTGAAGGTATTATCAAAATTAAAGCAAGGGTAGAAAATGCAATCTGCATCATGTACATAAAGTTGTACGGATACCAGGGTTTGTAGTTTTTATCATCTTTATCTATTAAAGGTGCCTTGTAATTTGCTTCTTTTGGATCTGGCATTATGGTATTGTATTCAGCCATGTAGAAATGTATGGCAAATAGTAAAAATATGGTACCGGCTATAATAATATGCCAGGCTTCCAACCTCTGGAACAACTCTATAGATGTTCCAGCACCAAAGAATATAAATTCCAAATAGCTACCTATAAACGGGGTAGCAGCCGCAATTCCTCTTCCAACATCTGTTGCATCTGCTGAAAGGACGTCTCCGGTCAATGAATATCCGAAATATCCTGCGGCTACTGTTAAAATTAATAACAATACTCCAGTCAGCCACTGGGATCCTCTTGGTTTCTTATAGGACCCAACAAACAAGTTTCTCAACAAGTGGATATAGACAAAGGCTATCATCAGATAAGCACCATAGAGATGGGTGGTCAAAATTATGGTTCCAAATGGTTGGGTCAGAAATGAAATTGTGCTATTATAAGCATTAGAAGGCTGATAATAAAATAGCAATATCACTCCTGTTATTACTTCATAGAAGAACGTTATCATTATCATCGCGCCAGTCCAATACCATATCCCCCCTTTTTTTCTCATGTAGTCGGGGACTTTTCTAGGTATTGGCTGTGGTTCATTCATTATTTTTTCAATTAGTGATTTTTCTTCATTCATATTTATACCTCTCAGGATATTGTTGTGACCTCCGTTGAATTTCCTGAAATTGGATTTCCTCCACTCAAGTCAGAAGTTCTCCCGTAAATTACTGGCCCTATCATCAGGCTTGCACTATATGTATCATTTGTTGCATCATATACCAATTTCACATTGGGCAAGGGAGACTGAGTAGGCCCGGTCACAACACTGAACCCCTGGTAGGGATCGTAAGTACTTCCATGGCAATCGCAATGAATTTTTCCGGGGTAGGAGGTATCATTTGGTGGATGAAATCTAATCTCGGGAGGAACGCATCCAAGATGCTGGCATATGGCCGAAGAAGCTACAACTGATTTGTAAGGACCTGCTCCTCCCGGGGAAGTAAATTTAGCACCTGTTGCTGGAATTGTAACTTCAGTGGGTTGTACTGCAACATCATTGTTGTTGCTATCACCTAGCCTAAGAAGAAAGTTGGGTTCATTTTGCAAAGGATAATTGAAAATGACTATTTGTGGGTTATTAACTATTAGATCACTTGTGTGGACTGGATTACCATTAGGTAAGGCTAACTGGAGTGTGGGGTAGCCGGATTCAACATTTTGATTGGGGGGAATGATGTCTATCACTACCCCCCTCAGGATGCCAGCTACTCCAACACCGACAGCTAGCACACCCATTGCCTTAAGGAAATTTCTTCTGCTGAGATCAGGATTTTTATTCTCCTGTGGCATTTCAACACCTTAGTAAACTACCACTACACCTGTCATCCATCCAGCTGTTGCCATTGCACCGCCCCAGCCGTTTAGTTCATCTCCACAAGGTACGTAACATTGCCATACATAATTTCCAGTATTGTTCAAATAGAACTGTGCAAATGTTACAGCGCCCCCACTTGGATTGTTGCCAGCAAATGTGGGGATATTTACAACTATTTGGCCATTGTACAATATTGTGAATGTGTGGGTTACCTCCCAGCCACCTAATGTATTGTTCCAAGGCAATTGGGATATTGCCCAGCCTTCGCCCTTAATGATAGTTATATTATCACTAGCATTTCCTGATAATGTTGCATTTATGAACTGAGATGTTCCGTTGTAAAGATATTCAACTCCTCCAACAGTTCCTATAACATGGGCATAAGTAGAATTATTGGAAGTTCCATTTGGACCTATGTTAGGTGTAACACCTGAATCATAATCAATGATTGTCAATTGGATGAGTCTATGTGCAGGTAGCATTATTTTTGCGGAGGATTCTAATTGACCATTAGGTCCAACTACAAAATATGCTGGTTGCCTGTGGTGAATTGTCGCATTATTGAACCAGTTATTTGGTGAGATTACCAGGGTTAATGAATAAGGTCCTGTAGAAGATGTTGTGCTTGTCACTGGCGCGGTACTCAACGATTTTTCATACGCAACTCCAAGTCCAATTCCACCAAGTATAATAACAACAGTTATTATCGCATAGAAAGTTTTTTCCGAAAGCATAGTATGTTATTTAAATTGGGTATTTTATGCTAACTAAAATTTAATTGTGATTAAAAAAAATTAATGGCAAACAAACAATAATTCAATTCAAATATTGTTAACTTTGGTTAATTAAGCTTATTTAACATTTTTCACACCATAGGTAGAAATCTAAAAAATTAACTTCTTCTTCAAGTATAACTTTATCATAACCCGAATATCTATACTTTCTTGAATTAGGATTGATCATTTTTACAATTGACTTTGAAAGGTTGAATCCGTCGCCAAGTGCATTCTCATCCTTTACAGTTAATGATTGGACATGCAATCCATTTCCCTCAATCTTTACCCTATCTTTAAAACTGATAGTAGAGAGAAGGACAAAAGGTTCATTATTATCCCATATAAATTTAGAATTTTCGGAAACAATGATCTGATCTGAAAGCAGAGCCAATGAAATGCCATTATTTTTTGCCTTACCTGCAACAAGTGAAATCAAGGGTTTATCAAATGATAAAATTACAAATATAAGATTCATGAGGGTCTGATAATAATCCCTGAAGTCTGCATATGCTATTCTTTGGGGAACTAAAAGACCTTCAGAAAAGTATCCATTTGTTCCAGTTATTACTAGTCCGGAAATCTTATCATCGACACTAGCAAGAGATATAGCTTTAATTAATTCTTCTACAGTATCTTTTCCAAGCTTCCCCGGATATAATAATGCTATTATGCCAATTTCTTCTTCCCTCCAAAAGCTTATTTTTGAAAAACCGTCAACCTTCGGTACTCTATTGTAGAAGTGATCCATTGAAAACACCTATGAGTATAATTCTAATTATTTTTTCTCATTGACTGCCTCTTTTATCTCTTTTTCCACTTCCATTTGCCCTTTCTTGAATTCACCCAATGCCCTGCCTAAAGAATGAGCTAGCTCAGGAATTTTTTTGGATCCACCTAATACCAACAGCACCACAAGTATGAATATTATCCAGTCAGTTGGGCTTCCTAGCATTTCCTTTCATTATAATAAGTTAATCGTTGCTTAAAAACTTTTTTAGCCTTAGAATTTTTCGTGAAATAAATTCTCGTGAACCTATAAAATTAATGAATTTTAAGATTGAAATTATATTTGTAAAATTATCTGAATACCCAATATTAATTGGCATAAAATCCTTTTTACCAATATCTTAATATATTCGATATTACTTCATAGTTTTGCCGTCAAATACGACTGGTCTGATAGTCCATTAGGACAGCATGATGACCAGGTTCCTAAACGGCAAAAGGTATGAGGATTCGAGAAATAAATAGCTCGAATCTGAGATGGGGAGAGAAATGGTCCATTCCGCAATTCCATTATTTAAGACGGTAGTATCAACTGAACTCCGGTTGATCCTGCCGGCGGTCACTGCTATCGAGTTCCGACTAAGCCATGCGAGTCACAGGCCGCAAGGTTCTGGCGGACGGCTCAGTAACACGCGGATAACCTGCCCTTAGGTGGGGTATAACCTCGGGAAACTGAGGCTAATCCCCCATAGGTCCCAAGAGCTGGAATGCCTTGGGATTGAAAGCTACGGCGCCTAAGGATGGGTCTGCGGCCTATCAGGTAGTAGGTGGGGTAACGGCCCACCTAGCCTAAGACGGGTACGGGCCCTGAGAGGGGGAGCCCGGAGATGGGTTCTGAGACACGAACCCAGGTCCTACGGGGCGCAGCAGGCGCGAAACCTTCGCAATGCGCAAATGCGTGACGAGGGGAACTCGAGTGCTATCATCCTTTAGGGTGGTAGCTTTTCCCGATCCTAAAAAGATCGGGGAATAAGGGCTGGGTAAGACGGGTGCCAGCCGCCGCGGTAATACCCGCAGCTCAAGTGGTGGCCACTATTATTGAGCCTAAAACGTCCGTAGCCGGTTTTGTAAATCTCTGGGTAAATCCTGCCGCTCAACGGTAGGAATTCTGGAGAGACTGCAAAACTAGGGATCGGGTGAGGCGAGAGGTACTCCTGGGGTAGGGGTAAAATCCTGTAATCCTGGGGGGACGACCGGTGGCGAAAGCGTCTCGCTAGAACGACTCCGACGGTGAGGGACGAAGGCTAGGGGAGCAAACCGGATTAGATACCCGGGTAGTCCTAGCTGTAAACGCTGCCCACTTGGTGTTGCCCTTTCCTCGGGAAGGGGCAGTGCCGGAGCGAAGGTGTTAAGTGGGCTGCTTGGGGAGTATGGTCGCAAGGCTGAAACTTAAAGGAATTGGCGGGAGAGCACCGCAACGGGAGGAGCGTGCGGTTTAATTGGATTCAACGCCGGAAAACTCACCAGGGGAGACCATGGTATGAGTGTCAGCCTGAAGAGCTTACACGATTACATGGAGAGGTGGTGCATGGCCGTCGTCAGCTCGTACCGTAGAGCGTTCACTTAAGTGTGATAACGAGCGAGACCCTTGCCCATATTTGCCAACTTCCTCGCGAGAGGGAGAGCACTATATGGGGACCGCTAGCGTTAAGCTAGAGGAAGGAGAGGTCAACGGCAGGTCAGTATGCCCCGAATCCCCTGGGCAACACGCGCGCTACAAAGGACGGAACAATGGGTTGCAACTTCGAAAGGAGGAGCTAATCCCGAAATCCGTCCGTAGTTCAGACTGAGGGCTGTAATTCGCCCTCACGAAGCTGGATTCCGTAGTAATCGCGGATCAACAGTCCGCGGTGAATATGCCCCTGCTCTTTGCACACACCGCCTGTCAAGCCATCCGAGTTGGTTTTGGATGAGGTCCCACTCTTTTGGTGGGTTCGAATCCAAGATCGATGAGGAGGGCTAAGTCATAACAAGGTATCCGTAGGGGAACCTGCGGATGGATCACCTCCTACGCTTGGAATGGTTTCTCTCCCCATCAAATCTTTCCTTTTTTGTGGTTTTAATATAAAGATTTAGAATTGTTGAAATAATATTAAATATCCTCGGTTCTATATAGTTTTGATAAGAAATGCTTAAAGTAGCAATTAATGGTTATGGAACCATAGGAAAGAGAGTTGCAGATGCTATATCTTTGCAGGATGATATGCAAGTTGTGGGTATAGTTAAAGCACATCCTGATTACATGGCCAAAATTGCTTCAAAGAAATATAAAATATATGCTCCAGATGAAAAATCTCTCAAGAATTTTGAAGGTTCAGATATAAAGGTTGAGGGGACGCTTGTTAATCTCTTGGATGAAGTTGAGGCAGTTGTGGATGCTACCCCTGATGATGTAGGAAAACTTAACAAACCTGTTTATGAAAAATTCAAAAAAAGAGCAATATTCCAAGGAGGAGAAGATCATGAACTTACGAACCTTTCATTCAATGCATATGCAAATTATGATGAAGCGTGGGGGAAAGATTACGTAAGAGTTGTGTCGTGTAACACTACCGCCTTAATAAGAACTTTATTCCCATTAACATCTTATGGAAAAATTTCAGTAAGGGCAACACTAGTTAGGCGGGCTACTGATCCGAATGACCATAAAAAAGGCCCCATAAATTCAATTGAACCGGATCTCAAAATTCCGTCCCATCATGGACCTGATGTCGCTACAGTTATTCATGGCCTAGATATACTAACTATGGCAGTTAAAGCTCCCACAACATTGATGCATGTACACTCAGTAAATGTTAAATTCGATAAAGAAGTTAAAAAAGATGATTTGATTGAAAATTGGAAGAAATACAAGAGGGTAATGTTTGTGAATGGAAAGGATGAAATTAAGAGCACTGGTCAGATTATGGAGGTCGCAAGAGAAACTGGTAGACCTAGGGGAGACCTATATGAGATTGTTCTTTGGAAGGATGCGGTTGCTATAAAGGGAAATGAACTATTCTATTATCAAGCAGTGCATCAGGAGAGTGACGTAGTTCCAGAGAATATTGATGCATTGAGAAGCATGTTCCAGCTCATGGATAGGGATTCAAGCATTGAAAAAACTGATAGAAAATTGAGAATAGGAGAGTTAGCTTATGCCAGATAAAAACAAGAAACCTAAAGAAATTGAAGATTTGCCGGGTGTAGGGGAGGCAATAGCAGAAAAATTAAGAGAGGCAGGTTACATTGATATAATGAGTCTTGCCGTCGCATCTCCAAAAGATGTGGCAGATGCAGCCGAAATTGGGGAAAATGTTGCTGCAAAGATTATCATTAACGCGAGGAAAGCAGCAGATATAGGGAATTTTGAATCTGGAGATGAAATCTTAGAAAAAAGGAAAGTAATAAAGAGACTAACCACGGGCTCCAAGGCACTGGATGAACTTCTTGGTGGTGGAGTAGAAACTGCTGCCATTACTGAATTTTTTGGTGAATTTGCATCAGGAAAAACACAGATTATGCATCAGTTGTCTGTTAATGCTACATTACCATATGATAAGGGAGGTCTTGAAGGACATACTTTGTTCATAGATACCGAAAATACGTTCAGACCTGAAAGAATCGTACAGATGGCAAAAGCACTAGGGTTAGATCCAATGGAGACGTTGAAAAAGATACACGTAGCAAGAGCATACAACTCCTCTCATCAAATACTCTTAGTGGAGAAAGCCTACGAACTTACAGAAAAATATCCGGTAAGGCTCCTTATAGTTGATTCACTAACTGCCCATTTTAGGGCGGAATATACTGGCAGAGGAACATTGGCTGAGAGGCAGCAACTTCTGAACAAGCATATGCATGACTTACTGAGATTTGGGGATATTTATAACGCTGCCATAGCTGTTACAAATCAGGTTGCAGCTAGGCCAGATGTATTTTTTGGAGACCCAACGACATCTGTGGGTGGAAACATCGTGGGACACGCAAGCACATACAGGGTTTATCTAAGGAAGTCCAAGGGAGGTAAGAGAATTGCAAGATTAATTGATTCCCCCCATCTTCCCGAAGGGGAAGTAATAATAAACGTAACCGAAAACGGCATAACTGATGCTTAATGGATGATATTGACGAAATATACCGGCCCCAGATTTTCTATTTTTCCATTTTTTAATCTTATTAATTTTTGAGGTATACTCCTCCCGAGGGGAAATATTGTAATACCATCTGGGCTAATCATATCTTGTATAAACCAGGGGATTTCAGGAACGGCCGCTGTGATTATTATCTTATCAAATTTCAATTTCATACATAATTTATAAAAATCTGCAACAATCAGTTCTAAGTTTCTAAAGTGATATTTTTCTAAATTTCTTCTGGCAAAGTGTGAAAGTTCTTTAAAAAATTCTATGGAAATTACTTTTTTTGATACTTCAGCAAGAAGAGCAGTTAGGTATCCAGAGCCAGTACCTACCTCCAGTACCTTATCATCTTCATTTATTAAAGCCTCTTCCATAAATATGGCATCCATGTGCGGTGCAGTTTGTGTTTGGTCTAAAAATAGGGGTATTGGCTCATCAGCGTTGGAATATTTTTTCATTTCATGAGGCAGAAAATCCTCCCTTTTGATTTTATTGAAGGCCTCTTTATAAATATTCCTTTTTATAATCCCATCTTCAAAAAGTCTGTCTCCCCAATTCATGAAAATTTTATCACTTCCACCGAAAGATCTGATGTATTAACAACAGTTCCTAGACCTGGCCTGGGGTTAAAATTCATCATTCTTTGATAATCAGTCTGATCCTGAAAGGTTGATGCATTAATTGTTAAAATTCCATTGTAGTTATCCGTGGAATGATCATGTATATGTCCCGTAATGAAAACATCGGGAATAGGATCCATTATGTAAAAGTCCTCTCTTAAAGGTAAAAATGAAAGATTTCTCCCGAATGTGGGCCCCAAATGCCTTCTCTTTATCATTTCCCTCATGACTTTCTTAGAATCATTTAAGCTAAAACCTGGAAACATCTCAACAAAATCCATTATGCTTGTGCCATGGTAAAGTAAGAAAACTCTTCCAGTAATTTCAATCCATACCGGGTTTGATAACGATTGGACATTTTGGGGAAACAGATCATTAATTTCCTTGGGTAAAGGGTTCTGAGGTTCTGTGGAATAAACTATGTCATGGTTTCCAGGAATCAAAATAACTCTAACATTTTTATTTATTTTTGATATAAGTTGGCTCAATCTTTTGTATTGACTAATTATATCATTGATGGCAAGATCCTTTTCCTGGTCAGGATATATTCCTATCCCATCTACCAAGTCACCGTTCATTATCACATGAGATATCCCCATAGAATTTACATAATCTATCATATCAGCAAATTCATTTTCTAAAAATTTCTTTGAGCCTACGTGAATATCTGAAAGTACAAGAACTCGGGAATTCCGTTCCAATAGAACCCTTTCTTTTCTAGCTTCAGGCCTCTTAATAGAGTTTGCATAGAAAACGTCCTTTTTGTTATTGAATTTTCCGGTTATTCCAAGCACTTCATCCTCTAAAATTATATCATCTATGTTCTTGCCCAGGTAAACCCTGAGATTATCAGTTTCGTCTTCAATTATTACGCTAGTTATTTTACCCTCAATCTTATTAACTTCCCTGACCAGTCCAATAATGCCAACTTCACCATTTATTTTTCTGGCATTCTCTATGGATGATTGGAATCCAGGAATTCCAGAATCTCTTAGTGCCCTTCTAAGCGTATTAAGTCTTGAGGAAAATAGAGTTTCAAAGGTATTGGAAACACCGGGGTACCCTCTTATATTGAATTCTTTGAGTATGGAGAATTCTTTTTCCAGCGGAAGATCTTCAAATGATATAATCCCCTTATTAAAATTAATTTTCTTTTCATTTTTAATGAGATAACTTAAACCTCCCCTTCTTATTATTTCTTCAATTACCCTGTCTTCGGCTATACAATTTCTTTTAAGGAAATACTCCTCTATTTCTTTCTTCATTGTTATTGGTTTAGAATATCTTAAATAAATTTTTACTTTATCAAATGTGGAAATGGAGTGGAAGATAGATCAGAACTATTTATTGAACAAAGACGCAAGAGTGTTGGCCGTCGACGATGCGCCCTTTTCAAGGGGAAATAATTTCACTTGGCTTTTAGGTTTAATCATGAGGGTTGATGGGACAATAGAGAATCTTGCTAAGGTATCTATAAAAGTCGATGGGGAAGACGCTACTAATGCAGTAGGTGAACTTGTATCGATTATGGGGGATGGGATAAGGATGATAATGCTTCAAGGTATAACATTCGGTGGTTTCAACGTGGTGGACATAGCAGCCCTATTTAAAAATACTAGGGTACCTGTAGCAGTTGTAATAGATAGAATGCCTGATATGAAGAGCATAGAGGAGGCCTTGAAAAAGCATTTTAAAGATTGGCAATCTAGGATAGAAAAAATGAGAAATAAAATATATTCAGATGGGAAGGTATACTATCAGTTCGAGGGAATAGATCCAAATTTAGGTATGAAATTTATAAAGAGATTTATAAGGAACGGTAACTATCCAGAGCCATTAAGAGTTGCTAATTTAATTGCCTCTATACTGTGAATTAGATTGAATCTAATCTTGAAAGATGCACGTCCTTCCTTCTTCTCTCAAGGTATTTATAAACAGTGCCGTGCTGATTTCCATTTAGTATCATCATTATGCTGTTCCTCGAGATGTCCAGTTGAAGATAATCCCCGATTATAGCGACAGTATTTCCGTATATGGATACTTCCGCTTCAGAAAGTTCTTCAATAATCCTTCTTGTTTTTCCATTGGTACCAATCAATCTTGCTCTCACAGTTTTCATTCTCTTGGAATTCTTCCCGACGAAGTCCTTTAGGTCTATTATCTCAAGGTATACTCCCGAATCAAACAACCTGTAGGCTTTCTTTGGGGAAAACCCTCTGCCTATGGCCCTTACTACCTCCCTTACCTTTAGAGGCATCTCCGGATCAGACGCACTCGTTCCATCAATAATAACTTCCCCCGTTTCTGAATCCACTTCTATTTTAAGGCCGGATATTTTTTCTATTTCAGCCTTGGTGCTTCCGTGGGTACCGATTAGCACACCAACCCTATCTTGCGGTATTCTAACGGAAAGCATCTATTTCACCCTTAACATATTTTATGACTGAATCGATGTTGAGGGAATAACCAAATTTGTTTAAAAACCTTATGATATTATTTAGATCCCTTTTAAGTAGAATTAAACTATAAGGGTCATCATTTGAAATTGCCTGGGCAATATCTATCATGTAAGCCTTCCCCCTATAATAGAGAAAATTGTATTCGCTGATGTCTCCATGAACGAGCTTACCCTTCAAATAAAGTTTCCTAATATCTCCGATGATCTGTTCAACTATCTGTTGGCTAGGTTCTATATCCTTAAGCTGTATGGCTGGTCTAGTCTTGGTTCCAATATATTGCATCTGAACTACATTTCCATATACCTTTATGGGCCTAGGTACTGTCACTCCTGCCTCATATGCATTCTTTAGATTTTCAAATTCTCTGAATGCCCATTCATTCATTAATTTCCTTTTACTTGATATTTTCCCTATGCCCCACCTTGAGGCAGCATATTCCCTTATGTTTTTAAAATTGGATGCAGTAACTTTGTATATTTTAACAGCGAAGAATTTATTACCCTTGGATGCTGCAAATACTATACTTTCTTTCCCAGATGCAATGGGGAATTCAAATCTTTCAAGGTATCCGTTGTGGAAGAACTTATAGATGTTAAGAAGGGTTGTGTTGTCAAATACGTAGCCAAATACCTTCTGCGATTCTTTTAATTTTTCTTCTTCTTTCTTTATCTTATCGTCACTTGAAAACATCCAAAATCTCCGGCAGAATCTTATTTCTAGAAAGATAGGAAGCCTGGGTTTTAGTATATCTGTAAGTAACATCAGCTCTATCATCCTGGAAGCTCCATGGTTTAACTATCACAAGATCCCCTTCTTTGATCCACATTTTTTTCCTTATCTTCCCAGGGATTCTTCCTACTCTTGACTTTCCATCTGCGCACATTACAGTGAGTCTGGAGCTCCCCAGCATTTTCTCTACTATCCCAAACATTTCACCTTTATTTGGATTAGGTAATATTACTCTTGATAGGTCTTCGTTAAAATCCTTCTCTTCATCAGTCATTTCAGGGTATATAAAAAGTATTTATAAAAAGATATTGAAATTATTTTCTCATTGCAACTGATATAGCCCCAACAGGGCAAGCAGTTACACAAGCATTGCAGAAAATGCAATCTGATTCCCTAACGGGATCAGCTTTATCAGTCCTGTATTTTTTCCAGAGTTCGGATCCTGGTTCAAGAACCTTATCATTTCCTGAGCCCTTTTGTCCAGGGTTAAGTGCCCACTCGTAAACATTAACTGGACAGACATCCATGCAAGCTCCATCTGCAGTGCATGTTTCCCAATCTACTGCTACATTTGTACCATGGATTCCGTTCTTCGTTGGATATGGTTTTCCATCTTTATCGTATCTCTGGATTCCCTCAGCTCTCACTTCGTGACCGTTATGAGTTCCGGTCACAGGGTATTCATTGGGTTTTTCGAAAAAGGCATCATCAATAGGCTTCGGATTATAATCTACTGGCCTGGTCATGTAAGTAGATTTTTTTATTACTAATAAATTTAGTGTATTATTTTAGTTAGCAATAAACAGTTTAGTTTAAATAATTCCGGATATTTAAAGTGAAATGCCCGATGAACTAAAGAAATATGTCATTGAGAAAGCTAGGAACATAAAAACCAAGGAGGAATTAGAAGAGCTTAGAATGGACATCGCAAAGAGATTCAAATTAGTTAAAGTCCCTAGCAACGTCGATATAAATAACATGATAGATAATGAGATAAGGGAAAGGCTCAAAGACCTCCTCATAAAAAAGCCCACAAGGACTATTTCGGGTGTGACTGTAGTAGCTATAATGACTTCTCCATATTCCTGTCCACATGGCAGATGCACTTATTGCCCTGGAGGAGTTGAAGTTCCGTCTCCACAGAGCTATACAGGATATGAACCAGCTGCACTAAGGGGTAAACAGAACAATTATGATCCATACCTCCAGACTAAGAATAGGCTGGAGCAACTATCCAGAATCGGGCATCCGACGGATAAAATTGATTTAATAATAATGGGTGGCACATTTACTGCAAGGGATGAGAATTATCAGAAGAGTTTCATAAAAGGTGCTCTTGACGCCATGAATGGATTCATTTCGGATTCACTTGAAGTTTCAATACTAGAAAATGAAAAAGCAAGGTCCAGGTGCATCGGGTTAACTGTAGAAACCAGACCGGATTGGTTCTACGAGAAAGAAATAGATCTCGCTTTAAGTTACGGAACGACAAAAGTGGAGTTAGGGGTTCAATCCACATATGATGATGTATATGATCAAACACTGAGAGGTCATCGTGTCCAAGATGTGATTAGAAGCACACAACTTTCCAAAGATGCAGGGTTTAAGGTTCTTTACCACATAATGCCAGGTCTATCCGGACCTGATATGGATTCTGATCTGGCAACATTCAGGAGAATTTTTGATAATGAAAATTTCAGGCCGGATATGTTAAAAATTTATCCTACTTTGGTAGTTCAAGGTACCAAATATTATGAAAATTATATTTCGGGTAAATACAGGAGCTATGAAACTGAAGAAGCTGTTGAACTTATATCAGAATATTTCAGATGGATACCAAACTATGTAAGAATCCATAGGATACAGAGGGACATACCAGTTTATAAAATAGTACAAGGAGTTAAAAGGTCAGATATTCATGACCTGGCAATTAAAAGAGCACTGGAGAAGGGCATAGAAATAAAGGAAATAAGGTATAGGGAAATCGGAAGGTATAAGGATATTGCTGGCAAGGTCAGTATAGAGATAACAAGATATAATGCATCGGGAGGCCAGGAATTTTTCATAGAAGCCGTTGATGAAAAATACAGAATACTTTCCTTCATAAGGCTTAGGTTCCCAAGCGATAAATCTCACAGACATGAGATGCTAGACTCTTCTATAATAAGGGAAATTAAGACTTTTGGGGTTGAAGCTAAAATTGGAGAAAGAGGAGATGTTCAACATAGAGGATTCGGCAGAAAACTCCTTGAGGAAGCAGAAAGAATAACATCAGAAGAGGGGTATAAGAGGATAAATGTCATCTCAGGAATTGGTGTAAGGGAATATTTCAGAAAATGGGGGTATGAGAGGTTTGGCCCCTATATGTCAAAATTGCTCGGTTAAAATAGGAATTTATTATTAGAATAATATTTATTCTCTGCAGCCAATACACTCTCATGGAACTTTATTTAGCATTTGCTGCGGTAATTCTAATAATTTCATTGGCGTTCCTACTAATTTCACTCTACGGATCCATAGAAAGATACAGTTCAAGGGCAGTTATACTTTCTATATTTTTTCTGGTTTTTACCATGAAATACGTTTTCATTATTTATTATCTTTATAATGGACTTGAAATACCGGATTTCCTTCAATACGTCCCAGATCTGTTAATACTAATAATTCTCATTGCTCTGTTGGCTAGCAGGTGAATAAGTGCAGGAAGAGAACACCAGAGAAAAAATACTACAATACATTAACAAGTATCCGGGGAATCATTTTAGGGCTATACAGAGAGACCTCAATCTATCTCTAGGTGTTCTCCAATACCACATTTCAGTATTAAAGAAGCAGGGGGAAATAGTTGAATTCCCAATAAATGGCTTCAATTGTTATTTTCCGAAGAGTATGTACAATAAACAAATTTTAACTCTTTTTGGGCATCTCAGGAATAAGACAAGGAAGAAAATAATAGCCACGCTAGCAAATAAACCGTCAATGACATTAAATGAGTTAAGAGATGTTTTGAAATTATCTAACTCAACCTTATTTTATCATTTAGCCCTGCTGGTAAAAGATTCTATTGTATTAAGAGAGGAGGTCAAGAATGAAATTAGATATAAGTTATCTAATTTAGATTTAGTTAAATCGACATTAATCGATTATAAATATTCATTTATAGATAAGATATTAAGGGATTTAATTTCGCTCTGGGAAAAATAATTGAGGAGAGAAATTAATCCTTTTTCCTATAAATTGTGAAAATTATTAATAGCACCGTTAATCCTATAATGATACCAATTATGAATTCCAACATTGTTCCAAATGAATTTGATTGATTTAGAGAGACAGGTGCCAAAATATTAAAATTTCCAGTTTCAAGTTCCTGGAAATTAAACTGGCTGGAATTATCAATGGGAATTATAATATGAATCTTCATCATATTTCTAATGTTCTTAATTATGAGATATGTGAATATGTCTCTATATATCATGCCCTGAATATATATTTCTAGATTTCTCTGTCCATTGCTGAAATTCAATTGGTAAACTACCTCACCAGTTAAATTAATAGAAGAGAAGTTTTCAAAGCCATTAATCATATAATTAGTAAATCCAGTAACTGTCTCCACGACCTCCAAGTATCTAAATGCATGTTTTCCTTTGTAAGATATTTGATAAAGAATAGAATTATTAAGATCGGTGTTTTTGGAAGGAAGCCCCGTATAAGTAATATTGTTGATGTTATCAATTTTTGCCGGCGAATAGATTGTTTGAGAAATGTTTGCGTCAATATTATAAATAGATTTCAGATTTTCGGAAGTGTTTAGTATTACATTATTACTACTGGGTTTAAAATGGCCTGGAGGGGATATTTGAATTCCTCCTACCCCTATTCCATTTGTTAGTAAAATTTCATTAATTTTCAGATTAGGGGACTGATTTATCTGACCTACAGCTCCAGCTAAAGCCATATTGGTAATAATTATCAAGGATAGAATCGCCCCTAATAATTTTAGCATCTCAATTTTATATGAAATATGCATTTAAATATTATTTGGTACAAAGTTGAATCTATCCTTCTAATACCCTAAACTCAATCTTTGAACCTTGAGTTAATGCTTTTTTAATCATCTTGCCTTGTAATGAATCTGCCTTGATCTGTATAACCCCACTTTTAGATGCTCTGGCAACAATGCTAGGTGTATCTTCAATATATATTTCAATCATCTTATTCCTGTATTCAGGGCCTATATACAGATTGATTTTGTTTCCTTTAATCTCGACCTGAACCTCTCTTCCCTCATTGTTTTCAAGTCTTTCGATATCAATGGGCATTCCTATGTTTTCCTCTAGTTTTTTCACATTTTTTCCACTTTTTCCAATTATTTTACCAATAAAATCTTCAGGAATTCTAAGTATTAGATGTCCATTTTTCCCAATGTTTACGGAGTGTGGAATATCATCCAACTCCTTATCAATCTTTTTAATTATGGAATTTAAATCAATAATTTTTGATTCTATGTTCTCTTTTACAGGTACAACAACAATTTGTTCTCCAAAAGTGTACATTTCATAAAGTAATTTTTTTTCAATGAAATCACTTATTTCAATAACAGGCCTTGCCAAGTCCTCTTCCATCATGCCTGATGGTATTTTAACTACATAATTTATTTCGAGTATTTGATTTATTTTACCATTTTCCATGAATATTACTGTATCCAGAACTTGTGGAATTACACCCAGATCTACCTTCCCAATAAATCTTTGGATGGAATCAATAGCCCTGGAGGCATGAATTACACCTACCATTCCAACACCGGCTAGTCTTAAATCGGTGAATACAACAAAATCATTAGGCGTACGTATTTCATCGTATACCGTATAATCAGGTCTAACAAGTAAAAGCAAATCACCAGTTTTCTCCATGGAACCTTCAATTTGTGTAAGTTGTGTTATTTCCTCCGAAACCTGCAAATCCCTAGGTTTTTCAAGAGTTTTTACTATTTTACCCATAGAATTATAGAATTCAGCTAACGCCTGTACGAATGTACTTTTACCTGCCCCAGGCCTTCCTGAAACAATTATACCTTCTGCCTTATTTTTAAGTCTTTCCAGCATCTCTGGAGATAGCTCATAATCATTTAGGTTCAATTTTCTTGTGGGCCTAACCGCAGTTACTTCTATGGCTTCGCTTACTGGTGGCCTTGTAATTACAATTCTAATTGGGCCTAGCTGTACTACAGTGGCACCCCTAATATCCATTTCAATTATACTTTTATCATCATTTTTAGCCCTCTCTACAATATCGTTTATAAGATTAATAAGGTCTTCCCTGGTCAATTTATTTTCACCGTATACAACCCTCCAGTCACCTGGCTTACCCACCTTGAATCTAGGGAATGTGCCCTCTTTTAAATGTACGGACATGGTATCTTCTCCGAAGTATTCCTCTATTTTTTTACTAACAGTTTTATTGGTCTCGAGATATAGCACCCTAATACCTTTTATTTCCCCTATTGATTTTTGTACATAATCTCCAGTTACGAGGGTGGCATTGTTTTCCAAGGCAACTTGCCGAATTAAGTCATCTATTTCACCGCTTTTAGCCCTTTTAATTTGCCATTCAGATGGTCTTTTTCCATAGAATGACAATACTATTTTTCCCTCATCCATAAATTTTCTTAACTTATATAGTTCTTCGAGTCCTGCAAATCCTATAGATCTCCCCTCGTTAGCTTGATGTTCTATCTCAGCTAATAGTGCCTCTGATATGATTACATGGCACGGAAAGTGGTCCATAAGGAAATTAGAAAACCTACCATCAACAATCACTGAGGTATCTGGCACAAATATTTCATCCATATTTATCACATCAATGCAATCTTATATTTATTCCCATTCAATGGTAGCTGGCGGTTTGTCAGTGATATCATAAACTACCCTATTTATCTCAGGTATCTTATTTGTGATTTCCCGCGAAACTTCATCTAGAAATTCCCAATCTACTTTCATGAAATTTGCAGTCATGCCATCAATTGATTCAACTATTCTAATGGCAACAGTATACCCATAAACCCTTTGATCCCCATGAACACCAGTAGATCTATCATTTAGTAGAACTACAAAGTACTGCCAGGGCTTCATTTTATAATTTAAAACTTTATCCTCAAGTATCTTTGTAGCTTTTTTCAAAATTGTAAGTTTTTCTTTGTTTACCTCTCCAATTATCCTAACTGCTAATCCTGGTCCGGGAAAGGGCTGCCTGTCATGGGGTATACCAAAATGCTGTGCCAATTCTCTAACTTCATCCTTATACAGGTCACGCAGGGGTTCATATATTTTAATCTTCATATTCTCCGGCAGACCACCCACATTATGATGACTTTTTATTTTATCCCTTAATCCCCCTCCTGACTCAATCCAGTCAGGTGCAATTGTACCCTGTATAAGGTATTCGGCTCCAAAAGAGAAAGCCTCCCTCTCAAGTATTTCTATGAATTTATGACCTATTATCTTTCTTTTCTGTTCTGGGTCAATTACATTATTAAGTGAAGATATAAATTCTTCTGAAGCATCTAATATTTTAAAGTTTAAATTCAACTTTTTCAATATACCTTCGACATTTTTTGTTTCGTCTAGGCGCATCAGTCCTGTATCTATGTATATCACCAGCAATCTCTCTCCAAGAACATCCCCTACAATTTTTGCTGCAACTGTGCTATCAACCCCTCCGGATACTGCTGCAATAGCCTTTTTCCCGTTTAACAATTTCTCAATTTCTCTCTTTTTTTCATCTAAGAAAAAAACAATATTCATGAAAATCAATAAATTAGGTTTTCAAAAGTGCTGCCAGAAATATCAATAAGGCAATCACAGCTCCTATGACGGCTGATACCAAGTAGAGTAAGCCGTTGTAGATTACATAACTGAGACTTACTCCCAGATCTTTCCTAATTATATATGTAATTAAACCTATCACAATTCCTATAACTGCAAGAATAGAACCAAAAATCCTTACCTTCCCCGATCCAAAGTATGCAGCAAATATTCCTAAAACTAAAAGAGCTAAACCCATGATTAATAGCATCATAGCTATAAATATGCCCCATGTTGCCAAATGAACCACCTCAGAGTTTTATTCCAGTTAAGGTCTTAGTATCAATTATGCCGTCAATTGTTCTTATTTTATCGATTACAATCTGTCCCAGCTCAGTAAAATCCTTTGTTTCCAATTTTGCTATAAGATCAAATTCACCAAATAATGGGTGCAATTCCACTATTTCTTTGATCTTCAGGAGTTCATTGTAAACTTGATGCTCTTTTCCTGGTACTGTGCTGATCAAAACGAATCCTACTGCCATTTTTATTCACCACATATTAAATAACATTCCCATATTAATTAATTTTCCTAGTTTCTTTTATTACGAAGGGTTTCATTGCTATGGTTTCATTGCTATTTTTTAATTAGTATATATTGTCAGTTAAACAAAATATTTTAACTTATAATAATTCCCCTGTATATGTCCAAAACTGATATTGATCTAATTATAGGAGGACCTCAGGGCGGCGGAATTGACAGTGCTGCCCAAGTTGTTATAAGGTCTTTTACAATAGCTGGATTTGAATCATATGGTTTGAGGGAGTACCATTCTAATATAAAAGGAAGGCACAGTTACTTCCATGTTAGAATAAAGGAAGAGCCAGTGAGGAGCCTCAGATATCCCGTTGATATGCTAGTGTGCCTTGATGGAGAAACACCTTTTGTGCACATGGATGATGTAACATCTAACTCCATAATTATATACGATTCAGATTTTGAAAACACTAAACTCGATCAGGTCATAACAATGGAACCTGAGACTCAAAAACATATTAGGGAAAAATTCCAAACTCTGAAGGTAGAGCCAGTAATAAAAAATCTGATGGAATATCAAAAAAGCAGGGGAGTTAATGTAGTGCCAATATCATTCAGGAAGCTCATCACAGATACCTTAGGACAGAATAAACCACCAGCGAGGTACTCTAATACACTCGGAGCCTCTATCTCAATGGCAATGCTAGGTCTTCCAGCTGAAATAACAAAGTCTGGCATAGCAAGCGTCTTTGGCAGGAAAAAAGAGGTTGTAGAGGATAATGAGAAAATTGTGGACGCCGCATACAAATATGTAGATTCATTGGGAATTAAAATTAAGAAATTGGATATTAGAGAATACAGGGAAAGATTTATGGTAACGGGCAATGAGGCAGTCGGAATAGGAAAAGTTTTAGGGGGATTGAAGTTTCAAACCTATTATCCAATAACACCGGCTGCTGACGAGAGCTTCTTCCTAGAGGGTCATGACTACTTCGAAGAAGCTATTGAAAATCAGAATGAACAATTAAGGAAAACGGGGGTAGTAATAGTACAAGCTGAAGACGAAATATCAGCAATTGCTATGGCTATTTCTGGTGCCATGACTGGTGCTAGAACAGCAACAGCCACATCAGGTCCTGGGTTCTCACTAATGGCGGAAGCTCTAGGTTATGCCGGCATTAATGAAATACCAGTGGTGTTAACCCTGTATCAAAGAGGAGGACCAAGTACTGGCCTTCCAACAAGAAATTCTCAAGCAGATCTACTGTTTGCTCTGAACGCAGGCCATGGCGAATTTCCAAGGATCGTAATTTCTTCAGGGGATGCCGAAGAGGCAATTTTTGATGCAGTCAAGGCTTTTAATTATGCTGAGAGGTATCAGGTGCCAGTAATACATATCATGGACAAGGTACTCGCAAACTCATTTTATGTTATCGATAAAGTTGATAGTTCAAAGATAAAAATACAGAGATGGATCTTGCCTTCATCAGATAATGAAGAATATCAGAGGTTTAAATTCACAGAGACAGGTATATCGCCTATGGGTTTCTTTGGAAAACAGATATTCTGGTTAACTGGCGATGAACACAATGAATTGGGGCACATAACGGAGGACCCAGAGACAAGAGACGCAATGATGGAAAAAAGAATGAAGAAGCTAGAAATTGCCTCTAAGGAAATACCTTTAGAGGATAAATTGCTTGTTTTTGGAGATAAGGATGCCGAGATATCCATTGTTTCTTGGGGTTCAAACAAGGGGCCCATACTCGATGCGATGGATAAACTCAGGGAAGAGGGGATAAAAACAAGGCTCATCTATCTAAGGTTATTCAGCCCATTTCCGTCAAAGGAAGTTGCAGAGGCTCTAAAAGGATCTAAAGTAATAATAGACATTGAAAATAATTATACAGCTCAGGCAGCCTTAGTTATTAAGGAACATACGGGTATAAATGTGGATAAGTTTATTCTTAAATATAACGGAAGGCATGTTACTGAGGATGAAGTGTATAAGTCGATTAAGGAGGTATTAAATGGTAAAGATAAGGTGGTGATGACAAGTGGCGCATAATTTTAAAACAGACCTATGGGTAGATTGGTGTCCAGGATGTGGAGATTTTGGTATATTGGCGGCAATACAACAGGCACTTGCAGAGTACAACGCAAAACCTGAGAATTATGTTATTGTATCCGGTATTGGATGTTCTGCAAAGACTCCACATTATGTCAATGTTTCAGGAATTCATACACTTCACGGTAGGGCAATACCTTTTGCAACTGGAATTAAGCTTTCCAATCCAAATCTTACCGTAATACTCGATGGTGGAGATGGCGATCTACTGAGCATTGGCGCAGGGCATTTCGTGGCGGCCGGAAGAAGAAACGTTGATTTTACCATAATATTACATAACAACGGCGTATATGGATTAACGAAGGGGCAGGCATCTCCAACTTTGCCCAGGGGAACAAAAACCAAGGGTTTGCA
The DNA here is from genome assembly GCA_017857235.1 of Methanobacteriota archaeon. Lineage (GTDB taxonomy): Archaea > Thermoplasmatota > Thermoplasmata > Thermoplasmatales > JAFMDN01. Next base: position 22,180 of record JAFMDN010000006.1, on the reverse strand, counting down.
AAGGCCCAACATTTACGATTCTTTAAATCCAGTTGCATTGGCACTTTCGGTGGGATACACATTTGTGGCCAGAGCCTATGCCTTCAATATAAAAAATACCAAAGATATAATTTTGAAAGCAATAAAACATAAAGGTACAGCCGTTATTGATCTTTTGCAACCATGCCCTACATACAACGATATAAATACTAAAGAATGGTATGATCAGAGGATTTATTACCTAGATCAAGAAAAAGACTGGGATCCAGTTGTTAGAAAACCAGAAGAGGAAGAGGTAGAAAAGAAGTATCTACAGGCTATTAATAAGTCACTAGAGTGGGGAGACAAGATACCAGTTGGTATATTCTACCAAAACGAATTTGTTCCAACCTATGAGGAGAGAATAAAACAGAATTTCCCAAATTATTTCGAGGATCCTCCCGCAACATCACAGATTTCAAAGAAGGATGGTAGCGCCATAGTAGACATGGAAAATATATTCAGGGATAAAATAGTTAGAAAATGATAATTGGTGGGCATCTTTCAACAAAAGAAGGCTTCGGAAAACTTCCTGAAATAGCCGTAGGTATTGGTTTCAATACCTATCAATTTTTTTCAAAGAATCAAATGCAATGGAAATCAAAGCCTATAGATGATAAATCGGCGCAAGAACACATAAAAAACATGGAGAAATTTAATATCATAAAGCCCGCCATACATGCTTCCTATCTTTTAAATCTAGGAAGTCCGGAGGATTCTAAAAGAGAACAAAGTTATAGTGCTTTTTTAGATGAAATATTAAGGGCAGAAAAACTTGGTGTGGAAATTTTAATCTTCCATCCTGGTGCACATATGGGAAGTGGAACTAAGAAAGCTCTGGATAACATTATTGAAAACATGAACAGAGCTATTGAGGAAACAAAGGAACTAAAAGTCAAGTTAACCGTTGAAAATACAGCTGGTCAAGGAACAGTGGTTGGTAGCACAGTAGAGGAACTTCAATACATAAAGGATGGTATCCATACGAAAGCCAGAATTGGATTCTGCATTGATACATGTCATGCCTTTCAGGCTGGCTACAATTTGAATGAGAAATATAATGAGGTTTTTGATGAATTTGTATCTTCACTTGGGAAAGATATGATAGTTGCTTTCCACCTAAACGATTCAAAGCCACCTTTCAACAAACATCTGGATAGGCATGAGATGCTGGGAAAAGGTCACCTTTCAAAGGAATTCTTTGTAAATCTTTTGACAGATCCTAGATGGAAGGACGTTCCTCTCTATTTGGAAACACCGGAAGGGGAGGAAGGATATCCCAAAGACCTTGATTTTATTAGGAAATTGGGTATAAAAATCTAATAATTTTCTGTTATCTTTTTAGCATGTTCCACTATTTTCTTTGCGATACCTTCACCTATACCAGGAATTTTTGTTAAGTCTGAAGGATTGGCTGATGCAATTTTATTTAAATCGTAACCTTCCATGTAAAGCCTGCGTGCTCTTACCCTTCCAATGAAAGGCAATTGGACCAGAGGAATAAGCTCTTCCTTTACTCCAAATTTGATCCTGTAGTACAATGTTTTGTGAATATTTTTTGATTTATGAAGTATCTTTCCGAGCTCATTAAGAGAATATACAAGCCATTCCGCAGATTCCACTCTGTTTCTTAAATCAGCCGGATATATGTTGTATTTCTGTATGATTTTTTCTTCAGGCACTTCATTTATCCAATCATTCAGGACTCGGGAAAGCTTTACAACATTTTCGTCGTATCTTGGGTGATAATATTCTTCATAATCGTTGGATCCTATACTGAATGGCAGTATATCGGGAGAAGATGAAATTCCTAACAATATTTCCTCCATATCCTCATAATCAAGCAAACCCCTTAGAATTACTGCCGTTTCCGGCTCAATGTAAAGCTCTGAGGTTCTTCTCCCAAATGGAAGTGTTTTAAAAACCTGATTTTCTCTTATAAATTCATGCTCAATTAAGTAGTCCACAGCCGGATCGATCATGATACCTATATTTGAGTCATGAAGGTAAAGGAAAGTTTTCTTAAAGAAATCATTTAATTGCTTTCTGTCCTTAGTAGTTCCGGATGCAATTACTCCCAATACATGCTTCTTAAGGTTTTCAGATGTAATTTGACTCTCTACATCTTCAAGGGGACCCGCTATGTATTTATCATAAGCCATCATAAGATTACTCCTGCCTACAACTATGTATCCATAACCTATCTTATCATACTTAGATCTCCCAGCTCTCCCTAACATTTGCTGGATTTCCATATTGGGAATAGGGTCGTTAGAAAAACCGTCATATCTGTAAACACTTTTAATTATCACAGTTCTTGCAGGTAGGTTGATGCCAGCAGCCAAGGTGGTTGTTGCAAATAACACTTTTATTTTTCTTTCCAAGAAAAACTTCTCTATTAAATTTCTTATTTCAGATATTATTCCGGCATGGTGATAGGCAATGCCATTTTTCATTAACTCCAATAAATCCTCTGATCCTGGTAAATCCTTGAGTTCATCTATTTTAGAAATTGAAGCATCATCCAGCGGGTACTTATATTTCTTAGCGTAAATTTTTGAATCCTTCTCAGCAGATCTTCTTGTACTTTCGAATATGATGGTTTGACCATTTTCCCTCAAAGTCTCATTTATAAAGGTATCTATGTCAAAAATGGTATCTACAACCTCCCCTTCTTCATCATATATTTCCTTGCCGGCTATTATAAATCTCTTGAGCGGCACAGGCCTAAAGTCTGTTTTGACTACTTTAGCATGGAGCCATATTGCAATTTCTTCATAATTGTTTACTGTGGCACTCATGGCGAGTATTTGTACATCATTTAAAATATGGAGAAATTTCGTAGCCAAAATTTCTAGTGTATCTCCCCTTCCTTGAGCTCCAATATTATGAATTTCATCAAGAGCAACAAATCCAACGTCGTAGAAGGAATTTGGGGAATTTCTTAATAATGAATCTGCTTTCTCTGATGTGGTTATAATAATATCATAATTTTTTATAAAATTTCCTGTTTCATCATAATCTCCCGTACTAACTTTAACTTTAATTCCGAATTTTTCAAAGAATCTAATTTCTCTTGCCTTTTCTTCTGCCAGAGCTTTAAGGGGTACTACATATATTGATTTTAGACCTAAACTCCACGCTCTTAGGATTCCATAATATGCTACGATAGATTTACCTGAAGTGGTTGGCGTGGATAGCAGTACTGATTTTCCTGACTCTATCTCTTTTATTGCCTCATCCTGATGTGCATAAAGTTTGCTAATGCCATTTTCCTTTAGAAATTCATTAAAAATTTCCTTATAATCCATTTTAAATTTCGTCCTTTCCAACGAAGTCCCTTAGAACCTTTGGTACAATTATTCTTCCATCACTTTCCTGAAAATTCTCAACAATGGCAACCAGGGCTCTTGTTGTGGCAACTAACGTGGAATTCAAAGTATGGACAAACTTATTTCCCTCTTTAGTTCTGTATCTTATCTTGAGCCTCCTAGCCTGATAGTCTAACACGTTACTGGCACTTACAACTTCCCTAAATTGTCCCTGTGCAGGGTACCATGCCTCTATATCGAATTTTCTAGATGCCACATTTCCTAGGTCCCCGGTAGCTATGTCTACAACTCTAAAAGGAATTTCCAGGGATTTGAAGAATTCCATGGCGTTTTCTAAAAGCATTTTATGAAAATTTTTTGAATCTTCTGGTTTAGTGTACGCAAATTGTTCAATTTTATTGAACTGGTGAACCCTAAAAATTCCCTTTGTATCTTTACCATGGGCACCAGCTTCTCGCCTAAAACACGGTGAAATCCCTCCGTATAATAAAGGCAGACTGTTTTCTTCCAGTATTTCATCTGAATGCATAGCAGCCAACGGGTGTTCGGATGTCGCAATTAAATAAAGTTCATCACCTTCAATCTTGTATATGGTATCTTCAAAGGCAGAAAAATCAGTTGCTCCCTCCATGGAATATCTATTTAACATGTAGGGTGGTTCTATAATTTTGAACCCTCTCTGAGCAAGGAATTTCAAGGCGTATAGTTGCAAAGATAGTTCTAAAAGTACAAGATCTCTTTTCAAATAATAGAATCTGGAACCAGCAACCTTCGCAGCCCTTTCCAAGTCAACAAAATCCTTTTGCTGCAGGAGATCTACATGACTTAAAGGTTTAAAATCGATCAACTCAAAATCCATGGAATCCAATGAACTTCTTTTGAAATTTTCTAGGTAACCCTTATAAACCCTTGCCTTGCCCCAAAATAAAATAGGTTTATTCCCAGCATCGTCTGGCGCGACCGGTGCTTCGAAATCTACTATATTGGGAATCTTCATTAAAATTTGATCCCTCTCATTTTCGATCTTTCGTAAATTTTCCTCCAATTTTGAGATTCTTTCATCTATTTTCAATGCCTCAGCCCTCAGATCATCAATGGGAAGCCCCTTCCTTGTATTTTCAGCAATCTGCCTGACTATCTTGTTTTTCTGCGACTTGAGGTCATTGCTTTCTTTCAATGTAAATCTCCATTCTTCATCAAGTTTTTTAGCATTGTCAATAATTTCAGTACCTTGGAACCTCCTCCTTTGGCTTTCGTATAGGATTTCAGGATTTTTTCTTAATATGTTAATGTCTATCATTCTTCTCAACCTTTGTCTATTAAATGGAATTATTTTTCGTGAATAATCTTATCTATTTCATCCCTTACAATTTTTGAAATAATTTGACCTTCCAGTTTGCCTCTCATTTCCTTCATAACTTCCCCCATTATTGGTTTAAATGCATTTTCTCCTCTTTCGAGAATAAGTTCCCTCCTAGCTTGGACAATCTCTCTAATTCTATTTTCCAATTGAGGTGTCTGTTTACTGGAAGTAATCAGTTCTTCCAACTTTTCTGGGTATTGGTAAAGTGTATCAAGAGCTTCTTTTGGTATTTTTCCCTGATTAAGAAGATTGAATATAATGTTCAATTTCTCTTTGTCCTTTTCTTTAGGTCTAACTCTGTTAATAAAGGAGCTTGCTACTGTGGGGTTCCCATATTTTTTTACTATTTCTTCAATTATCTCATCCAGACCCAAATCCAATGAAACCATGGCCTCCTGTTTAGGTATTCCCAAAGATTCCAGCATCTTAATTCTTTCATCAACCCCTTTAGGTAAATCCTTAATATTTTTTTCCAACATTTCCTTTGTTATAATTATTAGGGGTATGTCCGTTTCTGGATACATCCTAGAGCTTCCAGGTAGAGGCCTCATGAATCTAGTTTCATCACCTATGGCTGCCCTTGTCTCTGCTGGAACACCGTCTAAAGATTGTGCCACTCTCTCTTCAAGAATATTTTTGACTAAAGCTGACTTACTTTCAGGAATAGCTATTATACCGAATGCATCATTTTCTTCCAAATTTAAAATTTGCCTTATCCAAGAGATCATGGATTCGTTTATTCCATATGCAGGCAGCTCATCAGAGTGTATCATTCCTCCTATCCCTATAACCCTCAATCTATCTGCTAATTCTTTACCCAATCTATAATTTCCGTTTTTCAGAAGACCTTTTAATTTAGGGAGTTTGAAAATGAATATTTTATTACCTTGTTCGATACCTTTTCTTATAATATTGGAATTCCATTTTATTGCTTCATGGGCAATATCAATAAACTCAATTCTAATATCATCTTGATTTAAACCTCTCTGCTTTAAGATTTGCGATATATCAATGAGTGATTTCTGTCTCTTAATTTCATTTTCTAATACTGTTTCAATAGCTGATAGCGATTGAACCCCCTTAATTTCTACTCTGTTTCCTCCATTTATTGAGATATTCAAATCCTGCCTTATGGAATCAACATCTCTCTGTATTTTTCCAATTCTTCTTATTAACATTCCCAGATTCTTGGCAACCTCTCTTGCCTCTTTTGGAGAGGAAATATCGGGTGAAGTGCTTACTTCTATAAGTGGAATCCCAAGTCTTTCCAGAGAGTAATAGATTTTATTATCTTTTTCATCAATTTTTCTAGAAGCTTCCTCTTCCAAGCATACTGTGGATATGCCGATTTTTTTGTTTCCATGTTCAAAATAACCGTTTATTCCAACAATCGCAGTTCTTTGGAAGCCAGATGTATTGGATCCATCAATTACAATTTTCCTCATAAAATTAAGTGCATCCACTATTTTGCAATTCAACAATAAAGAGGCCTTAATTGCTGCATCAATGTTTTCCCCATTAGGAGTATGCGGCGGTTCTTCATCGAATTCAACTAGACAAGAATTGTCAGTTATTTCATAGTGGAATTCACGTTCTTTTTCCATTTCCATTACAGCAGCTTTGTCAACCGAGGAAACTTCCCCAGATACTGCTCTTAATTTCCTCCAGAATGACCCTAATTTATTTCCCTTTCCCTCTGTAGGGCACCTGCAAAACAATTTTTCACCCTTTAACTGGAAGTGTATCTCCAATCCAATTCTAACATCAGTTTGTGCGTCTGTCAGAGATCTCACCTCTCATATCCGTGTTTAATAACTCCTTTGCTCTCTGGAATTCGAAATTGCCCAGAAGAAAACCCAGTTTAACATATGCAGTTTCAGGCAGCATGTCTTTAAGTGGTATTAGGCCTGCAGATAGCATGTTCCTTCCGGTACTGTAAACATTCAAATTAACAGAACCATACAGGCATTGGGAGGTTACCCCTATTATTTTTTCATCACGATATTGTGATAAATAATGGACAAACTCATTTTTTATATGTCCAAGGCCAGTGCCTGCAATAATGGATCCTTTAGATTTATCAATCTGTTTATAAAATATTTCTTTATCCATTCCAGGATAGTAATAAATTAATGAAACCATTTTTTCGAATTTATCATAAAGAATCATATCATTTTCTCTTTTGATTTTTCTGTAATTATCATTAAGTTTAATGTTCAGCATACTGTCGATCCTTCCTAATTCAATATCATTTATACTTTTGAATGCATCTCTTCTTGACGTATGCATCTTCCTCACTCTAACCCCCTTATGAATAGAGAGGAAATCATCACTCATATCTGAATGCATTACAACAGAAACATCCCCCAAGTCGCTTGTAGCTGCCAATTTTATGGCTCCCTTTAAATTGAAATAAGCATCGCTGCTTGGTCTGTCAGATGACCTCTGGGAACCTGTAAAAATAATTGGGTAATGGTTATTCTCAATCATAAATGAAAGGGCCGAAGCTGAAAATGACATGGTATCGGTTCCATGTGCAAAAACCAAAGCCTTACCTTCTTTCATTCTTTCATAAGCTTTCCGAGCCATTTCAATCCAATGGTCTGGCTCCATATCTTCAGAGAAAATATTGAAAAGAATTTCATCCTCTATATTACCGAGGGTTTCAAGTTCTTCGCTATTGAATAATGCCTCTTGGAAATTTTTAAGGGGCTTAACGGCGCCTGTTTTATAATCAACATACGAAGCAATGGTTCCACCAGTCCCTATGATCACAACCCCCCCAACTTTATTTCCATTCACTTTCTTATGATTATTATTTTCAAATTGAGCGTCAGGTTCTAAAGCTTCAATAATTTCAATACCGTCCTTTTTGAATGACATATTGTAGCCATTATCTAGCTTAATTATGATAAAATCGCCAATTTCATTTATATATCTCCCGGAAACTGTTATCCCTTTCCATTTTAAAGTTACCTTTGACATGAATTTGATTGTTTCAGACACAATTCCTTATTGCATTCTATTATTAAATAGAATTGAATATTATTCACAATGAAACTTATATTTAAAAATAGATTACCATTAACTATGAGGCCTTTGTTAATAGGCAGATTCCAACCATTTCATAATGGCCATCTATGGTTGGTGAATAGAATAGTTAAAGAATACGGATCAATAATAATCGGGATAGGGAGTGCTCAAGAGTCCCATACATTGGTTAATCCTTTCACTGCTGGAGAAAGACATTATATGATTCAAAAATCTTTAGAGGAATCAGGAATTCATGACTACTATCTCGTACCAATTGAGGATATATACAGGAACAGTCTCTGGGTTTCCCACATAACGTCTCTGGCACCACCATTTGATGTAGCCATCTCGGGTAACCCTCTTGTGAAAAGACTGTTCATGGAAGCTGGTAAAAAGGTTATAGAACCAGAGATGCACGGCAGAGAATTATATTCAGGAAGGGAAATTAGGAGAAGAATAATAGCCAATGAACCCTGGAAAGATTTAGTTCCAAACGGAACTTACAAAGTCATAATGGAAATAGATGGAGAAAACAGGATAAGGGACCTTTCAAAAACCGATGAAGTTATTAAGTAATAATGGTTATGGGAAAGGAATGAAGGAAATAGAATTCAAGGTTGTGGATAAAGGCAAGGACTTCATAATTTATGAAGTATTGAATTCTGACAACACAATCCTAAGACCATTAATGGAAGAACTTTTAAACGATGATATGGTTAAAAACGCACGGTACTATATGGAGCATCCATATCTCTCAAATCCCAGAATTTATATTGAGGTAAAGCAGGGTAAGCCACAGGCAGCCCTTAAAAGAACATTAAGGAGAATGGGCAAAGTATTCGAATCCCTTGATGAAGAATACCGCAAGATAGCCTCGCAAAAAAATTAATATTAATAAATTTAATAAAATTATCTAGAATTCTTAATTACCAACCATCCTACCCCCAGTAGGGTTATTATGACTCCTATTGCTTCAATTTGCCAATAGGTAGTCATTGTGTAAACAAGCAATCCCTCTATTCCCAATATGATTCCAGCAAAGATAAAATAATATAGGGTTTTTCCTAATTTAATATTTTCTTTTCTTATAAGGGCCACTATGGCAAAGATTGAAGCAATAATCACAAGAATAAAGAAGGTAAGAATCAGATGTCCATCTGTGAATGCTAGGTCATACATGTAGCCAGGGCCTCCGCTAGGTGGGGTTCCTGGGCTTCCGAAACCATAGAACGATTCATTGAATTCAATAACATAACCAATACCTATCATTGAAATCATGGCTCCTATCCATGTAAAAATTTCAAGATTCCTTAATCTTAAATAATCTTTGTCACCTTTTAAGTAGAACATTGCAATCCCAAGGATGATCGCACCCCAACCTACAATTCCTGTTTGGGAGTCGTCAAATGCTAGACCGTTAACATCTCCAGGTCCGAAAGAGAAAAGTGTTGGTATGGAATAAGTCCATAAGCTAGAGATTACATATATTACTGTCATGGAAATTATTCCAAATGAGGATACGAGCATTCCAATATTTGCCACAGATCTAATTTTACCATCGAGTTTGTAATAATTTAAGGCCAAGGCAGAAAGCCCCACAATTCCTCCCATGACTGCAGGTAGCATTTCATGACTGTGAGATGTCAGTAAATTTGGCAAAACCACAGTAGGCCCACCAATTGAGTTTATATAATTGTTAAGGAATGATATAGATGAGAATCCATAAAGAGTCCCATATTCATACATCATACCTAGGATACTGGCAACAATGCTTGACCAAACAGCCAGGAGCAATAGTATGATAGCCCCATAACTTTTACGAAATTCATCCCTCTTTTTTATAGGATAATACAGGAGATATAACCCGAGCAGTACTGCAAATATTAGCGCTAGAAGATCCCTAATTGTCTGGAGCAAAGCATTGAGCGTTAGCAATGAATAGCTATAAAAGGTCACTAATCCAAGTAAATCAATTAAGAGGAATGGGATGTTGAGTATGGATGCATATCTAGTTAATCTTCCGTTCGGATTTAATATATAAAATGTACCTAGAATCAAAGAATATGCCAGTGGAAGCATTATAACATGATAAAAATTAACAGTATCCAAGGTAAAGTCCCCTAGCCTGAACCAAAATACTCCAGGAATTATAGGGGTGATAACTATCATTATTATAAGGAACAATAAATTAGCCACCAAGTTATCCTTAGGGCTATCAAATCTCATAGGTCCACCCATATGTATATTATTTAAAAGTATTTATTTATTAAAGTTTATTTTAAACATCATATCTAAGTTGTAAACTTGATTTAAAAGATTTACCAGAATTTAGACATTGATAATAAAACACAAAATTATTTAAGAAAGATAAAATCGGAAGTTTATTATTCTTAGATTCCCTACATAATTATGGATTATCGAACGGAAATGATTGAACTTGTTAGGAAAGAACTCAATAACCCATTAGTTATATTAGGATTTGTGGAAGAAACTTCCCTGGGTTTACTAACATCTTCATACATTATAGAATCATTGAACATGCATCAAATTGCGCAAATAAGATCAAGATACATACCACCTGTTACAGTTTTCGTTGGTAAGAAAATGAGGTCTCCTTTTAGATTATATTCAAATAAGGAAGGGAATCTTCTTTTGGTTACATGTGACGTTCCTGTGGATCCGATGGGCCTTCATGAAGTTTCATCTGTATTAGTGGACTGGCTTGAATCAAAAAATGCAAAGGAAGTAGTGGTAGTAGAAGGAATACCTGTTAAGGGGTATCCTGAGGACAGGACTGTTTTTGTAGCAGCTGAAGAAAACAATATCGATAAATTTTTGAAGAAGGGATTAAAGAGTGCAGAATCGGCCATAATAGGCGGATTAGGAGGGGCAGTAATTAACGTTTCTATAGGAAAAAGGTTAAACCCAGTATCAATCATGGCTCCAGCGTCCGTAACATTGCAAGATCCAGCAGCGGTTCTTTCCATAATAAATGTCCTAAATGATATATATGACCTGAAGGTAAACGTTGAAATTCTTGAAGAATCTGTAAATAGGCTCAATGAAGAAATAAAGAAGATTATGGATCAATATACCAAGATGCAGCTTCCAAAATCCAGTAAAGATAACGAACCTCCCATTTACGGATAATTTTTAATCCAGTTGTTAATTACCGCAGATGCATCAGGTATCGGTAATCGGCGGTAGCGTAGTTGATGAATCTATTTGTTCTATTGCAAGAAGACTTGGAAACCTTTTAGCCTCAAAGGGATACATAATTTTCAATGGGGGATTAGGCGGTGTTATGGAGTGCGTTTCTCAAGGGGTCCAAGAAGCTGGAGGCATTGTAATAGGAATTATCCCTAGCAATACACATATGGATGGGAACCGATATTTAACAGCCAAAATTCCAACTGGAATGGGATTTGCAAGAAATTTCCTTGTTGTAAGGGCAGGAGAGGTTGTTGTTGCAATAGATGGATCCACGGGAACCTTATCTGAAGCATCATTTGCATTGGCAGAGGGTAAAACGGTTATTGCAATTGGCGAAATTTGCGCTGAACCTAAGAAACCCAATGAGGGGAAAATGATCCGAGTTAATTCACCTGAGGAAGCTGTTTTAGCAGTAGAAGAATATTTTAAAAACCATGACTCAACAAATAAACAAAATGACTAATAATCCAGAAGAAGATGAAAAGAGTCTTGATAGGCGTATTTATCTTTTGGGAACATCAAGATTTATAAGGGCACTAGGTAGAACATCCTCATTTCTGTTTCTACCTATTGTACTATTCCAGATCTATAAGCTGAATCTTTTTGAAATAGGTTTATATTCAGGATTTGCCACACTCATAATGGCCCTTGTCCAATATTATTCAGGCATCTTGACGGATAGAATAGGGAGAAGGAAATTCCTAATATATATTCCCATACCAGTTGCAGTATTGTACCTACTGCTTGGAATGGGTGTAATTTACAAGGTGCATGTAATCTATATTATTACCATTTGGTATTCAACAATATTTTTCAATGCACTGCAATTCCCGGCAATACAAGCTACGATCGCAGATATAACCAAAATGTCTGAAAGGTTGACAGCATACACTATTGTTAGATTGCTTGTTAACACAGGAGCTGCCGTAGGACCAATAATAGGGGCATTCGTAGGTTCTATTAATCTCGGTTATATTTTTATTATAACCTCTATCCTGAGTGTAGTTGAATTGCTTGTATTATTATTTGTAAAAGAGACACATCAAAAAAAGTCAAAATTGACCGTTAGGGGGATAAATAAAATCATTATCAAAGAAAGATTTCTGCTGTTATTTACAATAGTAGGTATCCTGTTTAATTTTCTATTAAGGCAAAGGGGAACCACATTTACGATTTACATATATGGATTTAAGGGCATATCCATCTTTGAACTTGGTATAATATATTCTCTAAATGGTCTGTTAGTTGTGTTATTCCAGTATCCTATTTTCAGGCTTATAGCAAGTAGGTTCACATATTTGCATTGGAGGGCAGTTGGTTCACTTATTTATGCAGCCTCATATTTTATGATTGCATACCTCGAGGGGTTTATTGGTTATATGTTCATAATGGGAATGCTAACTATAGGTGAAGATTTTGTCTCTCCAACTACTGAAACTATTATAACTTCCGTAGCAAAGGAAGAAACAAGGGGTTCTTTTATAGGATTTTATAACATGGCAACCAGTATGGGAAACTTCTTGGGATCAGTGTTCGGATTATGGATATTAGGTCTTTTCATTAATGTTCCTGACATTTTTTGGTTTTCAATGGCCATACTAATGGCATTGGTGGGATTTGGTTATTTCGCCTTAACAATACCTTACAGGCAATATTTGAACAGCGACGCTTTGAAATAGCTATCCCCATATTATTAGAAAATCATTAAATTCCCAAAATTACTTTCAAATATGGCCATTGAGGATGCATTATGGATTAGACAAAAGGCGATGGAACATCAAAAATGGTTTGAAGAATCAATACCATTAATAGCAAGCGAAAATGTCATGAGTCCATTGGCAAAAGAAATGATTATAACAGATTTAAACAATAGATATGCGGAGGGGTTGCCACATCACAGGTACTATCAGGGAAACAAGATCTATGACGAAATTGAAATAAAAACCGAAGAACTGATTAAAGAATTATTTAATTCCCCACAGGCCGATGTAAGGCCAATCTCTGGAACTAATGCCAATCAGGCCGTCATTTTTGCTTTCACTTCACCAGGCGATAAAATAATGGCACCATCACTAGACTCTGGCGCACACATATCATCTGCTGAATTTGGAGCCGTTGGATTTAGAGGCTTGAAGCCAGTAAATATGGAATTCAATACAGAACTTATGGAGATAGATGTAGATAAGACGAAAAAGAAAATATTGGAGGAAAAACCTAAAGTCTGCCTATTTGGGTTTTCGGTATTCCTATTCCCCGCTCCCATTAAGGAATTAAAAGACGCTATGGATGAAGTGAGTTGCAGGGTATGGTATGACGGCGCTCACGTATTGGGACTCATAGCAGGTAAAAGATTCCAGGATCCTTTGAGAGAAGGAGCCCATGTTATAACGGGATCAACTCATAAAACATTTCCAGGCCCGCAACATGGAGTAATAATAGGAAATACTTCAGAAGAAGATTGGAAATTGGTTAGGAGGGGTGTATTTCCAGGAGTACTATCTAATCATCACTTAGGAAATGTTGCAGCGTTGGGGGTTACGGCTGCTGAAATGCTTGAATTTGGAGAAGCGTATGCTGAAAATATCATACAGAATGCACAGAAATTGGCACAATCATTGCACGAGTTAGGTTTTAAAGTACTTGCAGAAAAAAATGGATTTACCAGGAGCCATACAATTCTTGTCAACGTTGTTGATAAGGGCGGAGGTAAATATGTGGCTGAGAAACTTGAGGCCAATAACATAATTCTAAATAAGAATATGATTCCAGGGGATTCCAATAAAAGGTCACAAGACCCATCTGGAATTAGAATTGGAACACAAGAGGTTACAAGGTTAGGCATGGGAAAAAGCGAAATGAGTTACATAGCTGAACTTATTAATAATGCATTAAAGGGAAAGGATGTGAGGGAAGAAGTTAAGGAACTTAAAAGCCAGTTTAGCAAAATTAAGTACTGCTACGGAGATCATAAGGCTTACGAATATATTAAACTCTTTTAAATTGATTCACATTGATTTTTCTTTCTTTTGAAAAGTATTAAATTTTAAAAGTCATACAGTAAGGAATCGTGGTTCTGATGACTGAGGGGTTAGCTGATCTTGGAAAGCTTGAAAAGCAAAAGGAAGAATTAATGAAAACTTTCAATGAATTGAAAATTAAAAAAGAGCAGTTAAAGGAAGAAATTGATAAGATTCTGGATGAAAGGGAAAAGTACATACAGGAATTGAGAAGTTATAAGGATAAGAAATCATCCCTGGCTGAATCCAGAGAAAAGCTTGAAAAGGAATTTGAAGAATTAAAATCAAAAAAAGAAGAGCTTTTCAAGAACCTTAAGGCTAAGAGAGAGGAATTGAAGCAATTGAAGAGAAGTATACAATCAAGTCACGAAGCAAGAGTTGATATTAAAAAACTTAAAAGGGAGCTTGAAGAGAAGGAAAGAAAGCAACAAACCACCATATTGGATAAAAAGGATGAGAAAAAGCTTGTAGAAGAAATAAAGAGGTTGCATAATCTCATACAGAAATATGAAGCAGAGCTGCAGCAAGTAGCACAGTCAGATGAAAATTATCAGAGATTAGAAAAGGAAATAAAGGACATAGAAGCCCAAAGAACACAGATAATGGAAGAGATAAAGAAAAAAGGTGAAGAATTGAAGGTTATTATTGGCCAGCAAACTGAGTTATTTGATAAAATAATAGTTACACGAGAGAAATTAGACCAGTTAGGTGAGAAGTATGGCCAAATAGAAAGGGAATTCTCTGAAGTCAATAAGAATTTCCATGAACTTCAGAATTTCCTGAAGGAATTGGAGAAGAGAATCATATCAATGAAGCAGAAACAATCTAAAGAGAAGAAGAGGGAGAAAGAATCTGAGACAAAGCAAAAAGCTGAAGAAATTTTTGAGAGGTTTAAGAAAGGTGAAGTCCTCACAACAGAGGACATATTGATCCTGCAGAAGGCAGGATTTTTGTAAATGTACATATATTATTATTTAATTTTCATATTAATTTTTCTAGTTATTCTCCTTCTTTATTCATTCCTTATCAAGGAAAGAAAATTCAAAATTGACGTAGAAAATGAAGCATTCAATAAAATAAATATAGCAGAGGGAATCATAGGGTTTCTCGGTAAAAACGGGATTGAAACAGGTAAATATGAATTTGAATTGGGAAATTGTAAAGCCATGTATCAACGTAAAGATTTCATCGGTGCCAAGGATTGTTCTGAAAAGTTAATAATGGATATGAAAAATGCCCAGTTTAGCATTAGTTTTAAAGAAGAAAAAATGAACTATAGAATATGTAAAAATTGTGGAGCAAAAATATATGGAAATAACATATTTTGCCCAAATTGCGGTGAAGTGCTATGAAAATTAATAATTTTGTCACGGTCTTTTTCATACTTTTAATCCTGTTCTTCATTTCAGAAATCATAATAACATTAACTGGTTATGGAAAAGCCGCATTCTTCCTATTCTTTCCTATATTCTACTCTACTAGCCCAATAGCTTTAATTCCACTTATATTCATATTTATGATGTTCATATTGCCATTCTTAATGTTCTATAGGGGTCAAGAGAATTATAACTATGATATACCAGATTATGGAAACGAAGTGCTAGCAGAAACTAAACAGGAAATTAAAGGGAGTTCAGAATCATCATTTGGCGGTTTCCTATTAATAGGGCCCGTACCAATTATTTTTGGTAAAAATATGGATAGGAGGATTCTTTATCTATTAATTGGTATTACAATCATTTTCATGGTTATATATCTTCTACTCTTCTTGAATTTATAGAATTTCTTAAATTACCTTTGAAAATTACCTTGCTTCCTATTACTGAGTCGTATATTTCGCTTCCACTCATTACTTCCGATTCAAATCCGACGATGGAATTGTATATTTTACAATCATCATCCAACTTAGTATCATTTAATATTAGCGAATTTTCAATACTGCAGTTTTTTCCGACCTCTACATTGTCGTATAGATAAGAATTCTTAATATTGGCACTCGGATCTATTTTTACTTCGCCGTGGTAAAATGCGTCTCTAGAATTATTTAATTCCTTTGATTTCCAAGTTTTAGCGATGTGTAGGTTTGCTTTAATGAGATCGAGAGGCCTTCCGATATCAATCCAAGTCCCTTTCGTCAGAATTCCTCCTATCCTTTTCTTGTCAGCCTTTATTTTTGGAATAAGGTCCTTCGCTATATCCACAACTTCTCCTGGTTCAAAATAATCTAAAACATCTGGTTCCATTATGTAGAGACCAGTATTAGCAATGTTAGAAATCGGATTGTGTTTAGGTTTCTCCTGGAATTCAGTTATTAACCCATTCTCCAATTTAACTACGCCATACTCTGAAGGGTTTTCCACCTCAGTCAATGCTATGGTTATGGTATTTTTATTCTTATTATGGAAATCAACTATTTCTTCCACTGAGAAATCAAAAACGGTGTCAGCATTTCCAACTATAAAGGTTGAATCAAGGAACTCCTGGATTTTTTTTATTCCTCCAAAAGTACCTAAAGGTTTCTTTTCAATGGAAAAAAGGAAATTAAATCCATCAAATATGTGTTCGTGTGTTAATCTATACAGAAGTTTCTCATACATATAACTGGTAGTTATAATGAACTGATCGCTCACCTTAGACAGGCTGTTCAAAAGATAAAAAATAGAAGGTCTGCCATCCACCGGCATTAAGGATTTGGGATAATCATAAGTTAAAGGGCGCAGGCGGGTACCTAACCCACCTGCCATTATTACAGATTTCAAAGCCACCACTGGCTTATCTTATTTCATCTATAGTTTCTAAGCCTTTTATACCGGCAACCTTTGCAAGTTGATTGGAACCTGTTTTCTGATCAAGTATGTATGGTGACCTCACTCCTGTAAGTACCACTAGCACCTTTATTGTTCCTTTCATTGATGGATCTATGGATGCACCCCATATAATTCTAGCATTGGGGCTTATTCTCTGCTGGACCAGTCTAACGGCAGCCTCTGCTTCAGCTACGGTCATCTGATCATCACCAACAACCCTAACCAGGGCTCCCTTAGCTTCAGATATGTCTGCTTCTATCAGAGGAGATGTTATAGCTTCCTGGACTGCCTGCTCAACTTTGTTTGAACCAGATGCATCTGATTCGCCGATGCCTATCATAGCTACACCACCGCCCGACATTATTGTCTTTATATCAGCATAGTCAAGGTTTACAAGTCCTGGCTTTGTTATTATTTCAGTCAGCCCTCTTAGAGCTTCCATCAATATTTCATCAGCTACCTTGAATGCCTGATCCAATGGTAACCTAGGAACTAACTGCAGCAATTTATCATTTGGAATAACTATTGTGGTATCGGAATTCCTCTTTAGTTTCTCCAATCCGTAGAGTGCATTTTCCATTCTAACTCTTCCTTCAGCTGAGAATGGTAATGTTACTATACTTATAACTAAGGCTTTTTGCCTCTTTGCCAATTCAGCAACGACTGGCGCTGACCCGGTACCAGTACCGCCTCCCATACCGGCTGTTACAAAAGCAATATCTACCTTTCCCATGGCATTAATTAGGTCTTCTTCAGCCTCCCTGGCTGCCTCCTCGCCCACCTGAGGCAACGCACCGGCTCCCAATCCTCTAGTAAGCCTCTTCCCAAGGAGGACTTTCCTGTGAGCTTTTACAGTCAAGAGGTGCTTTGCGTCCGTGTTAGCAGCGATCATTTCAGCACCAAATATACCCTCTTCCATGCATCTGTTTACGGTATTACTACCTCCTCCACCGCACCCTATGATTTTTATATTTACTTTTAGCTGTTCAACTATCTTCGCAAGCTCTTCATCGTCTTTTGATACAATTGGCTCCCTTGGTGTTGGAATACTTACCGATGTTGGTGCTGCACTTGCTGAAGTCTGGGCTAACGCCTCATCCCCAAGCGCATTTTTAATAAGTGATTTTACCGTCATGTTTACACCCTATGTCATCAGTATGTATGACGCCATATATATACTTTTTGCCTGGATTTTACTCTATTTGTATAATAATGACAATCAGTATTTCAAAAATATGTTGTATAACAGGTGCAGGTCGGTAGAAAATGTCATAAATATGTCTGACAAAAAATTTAACTATGGGAAAGTTTATATATTTGATGTAATTATTCACTAGTGAAATCATGGTTGAGTACGTGACTTTAATTGTTTGGGAAGCCCTTCAGGAAGATGTTGGGCTTATTAGAGCAAGAATAGACATGGCTACAAGGGAAGCATTAGGTGTATCAATAGGTGACATCATTAAGATCGAAGGAAAGCGAGTCACAGCTGCACGAGTATTCAGACTAAGCGAAGAGGAGGAAAATAGAGGCATAATCAGGATAGATCCATTGGTAAGACAAAATGCAGGAGTCAAGGTAGGAGACAAAGTTAAAGTTTCCAAGGCTGATGTCAAACGAGCTGACTATGTAGTCCTAGCCCCAGTCATTGGCGAAAATCAGCGTCTTAGGTTCGGTGCTGGAATCGAGGACTACGTTAGGAGGTCTCTATTGAGGAGGCCCATAGTTGAAGGTGATGTAATATCTGTCCAAGGTTTAGCTTTAACCGGAAAGGGCAATGTATCCTTTAAGGTAGCCAAAGTGGGACCTGGAAAAGGGATATTCTACATATCCGATGACACCGCCATTGAGATGAGAGAAGAGCCAATCTCATCGGAAGAGATGGGAGAAAAGATTACATATGAGGATATTGGAGGATTAGGTGAGGAACTCAAAAAGGTCAGGGAAATGATAGAACTGCCTTTGAAGCATCCTGAGCTGTTTGAAAGGCTTGGTATAGATCCGCCAAAGGGAGTAATATTGTACGGCCCCCCTGGAACAGGTAAAACCTTGATCGCTAAAGCAGTGGCAAATGAATCAGGTGCACGTTTTTTCAGTATAAATGGCCCCGAAATCATAAATAAATTCTATGGAGAGAGCGAAAAGGCCTTGAGGGAAACATTTGAGAAAGCATCTAAAGAGGCACCTTCCATTATTTTCATAGATGAGATAGATTCCATTGCACCGAAGAGAGAGGAAACTCAGGGTGAGTTGGAAAGGAGGGTTGTTGCACAATTATTAACCCTAATGGATGGATTGAAGAGCAGAGGACAGGTTATTGTAATCGCTGCAACCAACAGGCTCGATGCAGTAGATCCGGCGTTAAGGAGGCCAGGAAGATTCGATAGAGAGATAGAAATCGGAGTCCCAGATAAAAAGGGAAGGAAGGAGATATTACAGATCCATACGAGAGGTATGCCCATATCAGGTACACCAGAGGATAAAGAGAAGTTATTGGAAGAGCTTGCCTCTTTAACTCACGGTTTTGTAGGTGCTGACCTAGCGGCACTTGCGAGAGAGGCCGCAATGAAGGCTCTTAGGAGATATCTCCCAGAGATAGATCTAGATAATCCCATACCAACTGAAGTGCTTGAAAAGATGCATGTTGAAAGAAACGATTTCCTTGAAGCACTGAAAGAGATTGAACCAAGCTCACTGAGAGAAGTAATGATTGAAATCCCTAATGTTACATGGAATGATATTGGAGATCTCGAAGAAGCAAAAAGAGATCTAAAAGAAGCGGTAGAGTTACCAATAAAGAATCCAGAAGTATTTGAAAGGATGGGATTAAGACCATCTAAGGGTATACTGTTCTTTGGTCCACCGGGAACAGGTAAAACATTGTTAGCAAAAGCTGTAGCCAATGAAAGCCAGGCTAATTTCATCACTGTGAAAGGGCCTGAAGTAATGAGTAAATGGGTTGGAGAATCAGAAAAGGCAATTAGGGAAATATTCAAGAAAGCGAGACAGAGCGCACCAACTGTTGTGTTCTTTGATGAAATAGATTCAATAGCTCCGAGAAGAGGAATGTACGCATCATCCGGGGTAACTGATAGGATAGTTAATCAGTTATTAACAAGCATGGATGGTATGGAATCAATGAAAAATGTCATAATTCTGGCGGCTACAAACAGAATAGATATAATCGACCCAGCTTTGCTGAGACCCGGAAGATTCGACAGAATAATATATATCCCACCACCTAACAAAGAGGCAAGATTAGCCATATTAAAAGTGCATACTAGAAAAATGCCCCTAGCTCCAGATGTTAATCTGGAACAGATAGCAGAAAGGACAAATTACTATACAGGAGCTGACCTTGAAAATCTGGTTAGAGAGGCAGGACTAGAGGCTATAAGGGAAAACCTAAATGCAGATAAAGTCTATATGAAACACTTTGAAAAGGCCCTCCAGAAAATTAGACCCTCTCTCGATGAGGAAACAATAAAATACTACGAAGAAGTATCCAAAAATATAGCTAGGGAGATAAAACCTAGCAAGAAGGAAGATCTGCAATATTACAGGTGATATAAATGAGGAAATTCGTAAGTGAATTGAAAGGAAAACCGGTAATGACTGATAAGGGGATGTTACTTGGGGTCGTTTCTAACTTTGTCGTTGAAACAGACACCGGACAGGTTAACCATATATTAATCACGCCAGATGATTCTCTGGATACATCACAATACCAGAAAGATGCTCAGGGAAGACTTGCGATACCATTTAAAACCCTTAAGTCAGTCAGCGATGTTGTAGTAGTGGCAATCTAGGCCACTACAATATTTTTATCTATTATCCAATCCAGTTCCCATTAAAAATTTTTAATCTTAATTAGAATAATTATCGTATTAGATTCTTGGAGTAGACTCTTTTTTTTTAATTTTCTTATTAGAGGAGATGGTAACGGGTATTTTATACAAAAGATTAAATCCATTTTGTAATAAGGGAGAGAAAGGTGCTCCAATGAAGAGAAGTTCAAGAGATTGGAAGAAAAGACACAAAATGCGATGGAAATGGAGAAAAAAGAGAATCAGGAGACTCAAAAGAATCAGGAGAGCATCTAGGTCTTAAAGGGAGCATGGGGTAGTCAGGCATCCTAGCGGGCTCCAGTTAGGGTTTGATTAAATGTGGGTCGTCTGATTCAGTGATGATTAACTGGAGCGATGACCCTAAGAGAGACCCGCAGATCTGGGTTCAAATCCCAGTGCTCCCATACCGTTCGGTTCGCTCCCATCATTTTTTACGTGGATTTGACCCTTAGGTTCTAATTTTTGACGAAAGGAAAATACTTCCTCCACCCTGTCCCTGACTTTCTCTCCGAGCTCTTTCTGTGATATGTGTGTATACCTCGTTGTAGTGTCGATGCGGGCATGCCCCACGAGGATTTGAACCTCCCTTATGTCCACGCCAGCCTTCCATAACATTGTGGCATAATAGTGCCTGAGGCTGTGCGGATGGAGCTGCGGTATCCCGACTTTCGTCCCGACATATTTAATGAGGGCACGCAGCTTGTTGTAGTTGAACCTCCCCGTCCTGGATGTGAACAGGGCCTTCGGGTCCGTTTTATACCGGTAATTTTCGATGTATTCCCTGAGCTCCTCCTGCATCCATTTTGGTAGTGGTACTGTCCTGTCCCTCTCCCCCTTCTCCGATCTTATATAGAGGGAATCACCCTTCCAGTCCTCGATGTTGACCTTTATGAGCTCCCCTGCCCTCATGCCCGTTGTTGTGAGGAGGTCCACTATCGCAAGGTTTCTCATCCATGTATATCTGTCCTTCCTGGACAGGCAGAACTCCCTGATCCTGATCAGGTCATTGGACGTTGGGATGAAGGGATCCGGGTCAGGTTCCTTCTTCAGCTTCGGGAGGACCACGTTGTAGCCAAGGAATTCAAACCAGCGCTGCAGGTCCATGAGCTCAATCCTCAGGGATTTCTTCTTTATCCCCTTCCTGAGCCTTTCCTCAACATACTTGAAAATCGAACCAGTATCCACCCTGTTTACATCCAGGTATTTTGCCAGGGTCTTTATCCTCCTCGCCCTCCTTTCAGCTGTGCTTATGGAATCTCCGTGCCCTATCCTGTATGATACAAATTCCTGCAATTTCATTTCAAGATCTTCATTCACTGCCATTCACCTCCATTTGAGCTTCTTTTCAAAAGAATTGAAATCAAACTCACTCATCTCGCCCACACCTCCTCCGGAAGATTCTCATAAACTGATGATGCCTCACTCACAGGTTCTTTTTCCATGGATGCGGATGCATATTCCAGAATCCTTTCCCTGTTCATCGAGAAGTAGCTGATCCTCCAAGGCTTACTGCTCCTTCCAAGGGGGATTTCCTCTGACTCTGTCTTCA